>CAZSNL010000046.1:5054-20924 GCA_964608275.1 uncultured Hyphomicrobiales bacterium
CACCCGGTCGCCCGGTTCGTCCCACCGGAGGAATTCGCCTCGCTCGAGACGATTGCCTATGCCAAGGGGTTCCTGATGGTCTCGGCAAGCCCGCTGACGCGGTCATCGCACCATGCCGGCGAAGACTTCGCCCGCCTGCGCGAGGCGCGCAGGTCGCGGCGGCGCGGCGTCTGAGCAGCGGGAAACGGGGCCATTGGCAATGACCGTGTTCGAGACCACCCGCCGCGTCCCGTACACCGCGGCGCAGATGTATGCCCTGGTGCTCGACATCGAAGCCTACAGCGAGTTCATGCCGCTTTGCTCCGGTTCGCACGTCACCAGCCGGCGCCAGCTCGACGGCGGCCGCGAGGAACTGATCGCGGTGCTCCACGTGGCGCATGCCAGGACCGGCATCCGCGGATCGTTCGAGAGCACGGTCACCGCCGACCCGGCGGCCTGCACCATCGCGGCGGAATCGTCCACCGGCCTCATCAAGCGCCTGCACAACGAGTGGCAGTTCCGTGACCGGCCAGGCGGCGGGTCGGTAATCCTGTTCTCGATCGAATACCGGTTGCGCAGCTGGGCGCTGCAGACGCTGCTGACGAGCCTCTACGACCGCGCCTTCGAGGCGATCACGCGGGCATTCCTGGAGCGGGCGCGGATCATCTACGGCACCGTCGATCGCGCCAGCGCCTGACGGTGCGGGTCAGGCGACCATCGGCTGGCCGAGCTGGTGGAGCATGAGGTCTAGCGCGGCATGCACCGACAGGATGCGCACGCGGTCGCGGCCGCGGTCGCCGAACTCGAACCGCTGGTGCAGGGTGGGCTGGCCGGCGCGGGCGCAGGCAATGTGCACGAGGCCGGTCGGCTTTTCGGGGCTGCCGCCACCAGGGCCGGCGATCCCGGTGACGGAGACGGCAATGCCGACGCCGGAGGCCTCGATCGCGCCTTCCGCCATGTGGCGGGCGACGATCTCGCTTACGGCGCCGTTGTCGGCGATCACTTCGGCCGGAACGCCGAGCATCGCGGTCTTGGCCTCGTTGGAGTAGGTCACGTAGCCGCACTGGACGACGTCAGATGCTCCCGCAATCGCGGTCAGCGCGGCGCAGACGAGGCCGCCGGTACAGGACTCCGCGGTTGCGGCGGTAATCCCGTCGCCGCGGCAGCGCTCGATCACCGCGCGGGCCTTGTCCAGGCAGTGCCGGTCGAACATGGGCTCGGTATCCTTTCGGTCCGTCATCACGAAAGCGGCAGCCGGATGGTGGCCGTCGCGTAGGCGGCGATCCCCTCGCGGCGGCCGGTGAACCCGAGCTGCTCGCTGGTCGTCGCCTTGACGCTTACCCGTCCGGGCGCGATCGCGAGGATGTCGGCGATCCGCTGCCGCATGGCGGCGGCATGCGGGCCGATGCGCGGCACCTCGCACACGAGCGTTACGTCGACGTGGGCGATCAGCCCGCCACGTGCGGCGACCGCGTCGGCCGCGGCGGCAAGGAAGATGTGGGAGGCAGCACCCGCCCAGCGCGGATCGGTGGGCGGGAAATGGGTGCCGATGTCGCCGTCGCCGAGGGCGCCGTAGATAGCGTCGGTGAGGGCATGCAGCCCGACGTCGGCATCGGAATGGCCCTTGAGCGCCGCCTCGTGCGGTATCCGCACCCCGCACAGCATGACGTGGTCTCCGGGGGCGAAGGCGTGGACGTCGAAGCCGTGGCCCAACCGGACATCGGGAACGGCGGCAAAGGCGGCCTCGGCCATCCGCTCCTCGGCCTGTTCGAGGTCCTGGGGTGTCGTGAGTTTCACGTTGTCGCTGTCTCCTTCCACTAGCACGACCTCGAGGCCGGCCCATTCGGCGACGGCGGCGTCATCTGTGAGGGACTCCTCGCCGGCGCCGTGCGCCCTTCGGTGGGCATCGAGGATGGCATCGAACCGGAACCCCTGGGGTGTCTGCGCCATCCACAGGCCGGTGCGGTCCACCGTTGCGCCGACCCTGCCGTTGTCGGCGCGCTTGAGGGTGTCGACGACGGCGAGTCCGGGAACCGCGCCCGGTGCCGCGTCGAGGGCGCCGATCACCCGCGAGATGAGGTCGCCGGTGACGAACGGGCGGGCGGCGTCGTGGATCAGGACACGCTCCGGCCGTGCCGTGACAAGCGCCTCGAGGCCGGCGCGGACCGATGCCTGCCGGGTCTCGCCGCCGGCCACCGGCGGCAGGACGTCGAGCCGATCCGCCGCGGCATCGAACAGGTCGCAATCCTCCATGCGGATGACCGTCTGGACCGGACCGACCAGGGGATGCCCCGCAAACGCCTGCAGCGCGTGGCGCAGCACCGGAACCGAGCCGATCGACCGGTACTGCTTGGGCACGTTGCCTCCGGCCCGGATGCCGCGTCCGGCGGCAACGATCACGGCAGCTGTTGTCATCCGCCAGCTTCAACCTCGACAGTTCGCACGCATGTGCATCAGCAAACCTGCACATGAGCAGGTCGGCTCCCCTTAGCAAGTTTGTGTCGCCCACAGCAATCATCCGTTCCCGGCGGCCGGCGGTTTCGAGAGGCAAGCGTACGGCAATCCACGTTGACATTTGCCTTTACCCCGGCATCGGCGTTACAGATGCCGTTGATGTGGGCAATTTGCAGGTCTGCATAGCACATGAGCATTGTTGACGAGGCCGGGGTGGCGGTCGGTGGCAATTCGGCATTGCCGGAACCGCAGTCGATACTCGATTGCCTGCCGCATCCGGTGATCGTGGCCGATGGCGGCAACCGCATCCTCTACGCCAACGACGCGGCCGAAGCGTTCTTCGAGGCGGGACTTGCCGTGCTTCGCCGGTCGCGGCTGGAAGCGCTGGTGCCGTTCTCGAGCCCGCTGCTCGGACTGATCGCGGAAGCGCGCCGCGAAGAGGCGACGATGAACGGCTACGCCGTCGACCTCGGCATGCCGCAGCGGGCCGGCGAGCCGCTCGTCGACGTGCAGGTGGCGCTGTTGCCGGAACCCGACGGTGCGGTCGTGGTCGTGCTGCAGCGGCGTAGCATGGCGCACCACATCGACCGCCAGCTCACCCACCGCGGGGCGGCGCGATCGGTCACCGGCATGGCGGCGATGCTCGCGCACGAGATCAGGAACCCGCTGTCGGGCATCCGTGGCGCGGCGCAGCTTCTGGAAAGCTGCGTCGGCGAGGGCGACCGGGCGCTGACGCAGCTGATCTGCGACGAGACCGACCGCATCTGTTCCCTGGTCGACCGGATGGAGGTGTTCTCCGACGAACGCCCGGTTGAAAAGGCGCCGGTGAACATCCACGCGGTGCTGAATCACGTGAAGCGTCTCGCCGAATCGGGATTCGCCCGCGGCATCCCGATCCGGGAGGAATACGACCCGTCGCTGCCGGAGGTTCTCGGCTGCCGCGAACAGCTCGTCCAGGTGTTCCTGAACCTGATCAAGAACGCGGCCGAGGCAATCGCCGGTGACAAGGGGCGAGGCGAAATAACGCTTTCCACCGCCTTCCGTCCCGGCGTCAGGCTCACGGTTGCGGGTTCCGACCAGCGGGTCAGCCTGCCGCTGGAATGCTGCGTGCGCGATACCGGTCCGGGCGTTCCCGAAGACCTCGTGCCGTACCTGTTCGATCCCTTCGTCACCAACAAGGCGGGCGGGAGGGGGCTTGGCCTGGCACTCGTCGCCAAGATCGTGAACGGGCACGGCGGCATCGTCACCTGCGAGTCACAGACGCGACGCACCACATTCCGCGTGCTCCTGCCCATGTATCAGCCGGACCGGGAGTCGCTGTGATGTCGACGAGGACGGTTCTCGTCGCCGATGACGATGCCGCAATCCGCACCGTCCTGAACCAGGCGTTGGCTCGCGCCGGCTACAACGTGCTGTCGACCGGCAACGCCGCCACCCTGTGGAAATGGATCCAGGCCGGCGAAGGCGATGTCGTCGTCACCGACGTCATCATGCCGGATGAGAACGCCTTCAACCTGCTGCCGCGGGTCAGGAAGGTGCGGCCGGAACTGCCGGTCGTCGTCATGAGCGCCCAGAACACGATCATGACGGCCATCAACGCGGCCGAGAAGGGGGCCTACGAGTATCTGCCGAAGCCATTCGACCTGAACGAGTTGATCCGGGTGATCGGGCGTGCGCTTGAAACCACCGGGCGCGATGACTCGGTGGGTGCGTCGGCCGCAGCCGAGCAATTGCCGCTGATCGGCCGCTCAGCCGCCATGCAGGAGGTGTATCGGGTCATCGCGCGGATACTCCAGACCGATCTCACGGTGGTGATCAGCGGCGAATCGGGAACCGGCAAGGAACTGGTCGCGCGCGCCCTGCACGATTACGGCCGCCGCCGGAACGGACCGTTCGTGGCGCTCAATATGGCGGCGATTCCGCGCGAACTGGTGGAATCCGAGCTGTTCGGACACGAAAAGGGCGCATTCACCGGCGCCACGGCGCGTTCTGCCGGCAGGTTCGAACAGGCGGACGGAGGAACGCTGTTCCTCGACGAGATCGGCGACATGCCGATGGAGGCCCAGACCCGGCTGCTGCGGGTATTGCAGGAGGGTGAGTTCACAAGCGTCGGCGGGACACGCCCGATCAGGATCAATGTGCGAATCATCGCAGCGACCCACCGGGATCTGCGCCAGCATATCCGCCAGGGCCTGTTTCGCGAGGACCTCTTCTATCGCCTCAATGTCGTTCCGCTCCGTATTCCGGCACTGCGCGAGCGGCTCGACGACATACCCGACCTTGTCCGGCACTTCCTGGCGTCCGCAGCGAGCGAGGGGCTCCCGCTGAAGCGCATCGAACCGGAGGCCGTGGCACGGCTGCAGGAGCATCGCTGGCCCGGCAACGTGCGGGAGCTCGAGAACCTCATCCGCCGACTGGTCGCGATCTATCCGGAGGAAGTGATCACCCGTACTGCGGTCGAATCAGAGCTCGCGGAATGGAGCCCGGCAGGTGAGGCCGCTGCGGGAAGCGACCGTGCCGGATTGGGTGACTTCCTCGACCGCTATCTCGCCGAGTACTTCGCCCGCTATGGCAACGCGCTTCCGCCGCCTGGATTGTACAACCGGATCCTTGCAGAAGTGGAGCAGCCGCTGATTCGCGCCGCACTCGCCGCTACCGCGGGCAACCAGATCCGTGCCGCCGAGATTCTCGGAATCAATCGGAACACGTTGCGGAAAAAGATCCGCGATCGCGGCATAGCGGTACTGAAGGGTACCACGATTGGCGGCGCAGCCCGTCCGTGAAGGGATGGAACCCCGTGCACGGGAATCTTGTGGCATATATGCGACATTCCAGTTGCTCCATCGCACCATTCCGGGCAGTATGTAACTTGACCTGAACGACGTCCTGTACGACACGGGGATTCAGTTCGGGTCGATCTGGGGCAGGGGTGTTGCTCCCCGGTGACACACTGTGGAACCGGGGCGGGTTATCGAGGGGATCAGATGCGGGCGGGATCGGTACCGGCAGACGCACAGACGACACCTGCCGCGGCCGAAGAAGTGGATACCTCCACGGTCACCGGAATAGCGAGCCTGCGCGATCGCCGGCTGTCGTCGGCGCTCGGCATCGGACTGGTGGTGGTTTCCATCTTCTCCGGCCTCGCCACCTACGCGATTCTCGCCAACCTCACTCCCATCAAACCGACGCAGGACGTCAATGTCGTCCTCGCCCTGATCAACATGGCGCTGATCGGCGCCATGCTCAGCCTGGTCGCATGGCAGGTCGTGCACCTGGTCAAGGCGCGCCGCAAGAAGCTCGCTGGCGCACGGCTGAACCTCCGTATCATCACCATGGTAAGCGTGTTCACGGCGGTTCCTGCGCTCGTCGTGGCCATGTTCGCCACCCTTACCATCGGCCGCGGGCTGGACTTCTGGTCAAGCCGGACCGGCGATCTCGTTGAGACCGGGCTTGTGGTGGCAGACGCCTATCTCCGCAAGCAGGGTGAGGTGGTCGGCCAGAAGGTCTTCCTGTTCACGCAGATCATCCGCCAGAACGCCGACAGGCTGGAGGAAGACCCCGCAGCCTTCGAGCGCCTGGTGCAGGATGTCGGTCGCGGGCAACACCTCGATGCCGCCTTCATCTTCGACGACAGCCTCAACGTCATCCATCGGTGGACCCGGAACTCTGACCTGAAGTTCAGACCTCCGCCGCGCGAAGCGATGGCGCGTGCCGATGCCGGCGAGATGTTCCTGTTGCCCGCTGCGGGGCTCGATCATGTCACCGCGCTGATCAAGCTCGGCCAGCCGGAAGACCGTTATCTGTACGTGTACCAGCTGATCGAGCCGGAAGTGGCAAAACAGCTGGGCGAAACCTATCGCGGCAAGGAGGAATTCGAGCAGCTTGAGGCGCGACGGTCGAGCATCCTGATCACGTTCGGCCTGATGTACGTGGGCGTATCTCTCATCTTCCTGCTGGCGGCGATCTGGGTTGGCCTGTGGGTCGCCGACCGGATGGTGCAACCGATCGTCCGGCTGGTGGGCGCCGCACGGGCCGTGTCGGAAGGACAACTGGGCGTCAAGGTTCCGGTCCGCCATGCCGAAGGCGATCTCGCCACGCTCGGCAAGACGTTCAATCAGATGACGAGCCAGCTCAGCAGCCAGCGCGCCGAACTGGTGAATGCCAATCACATGCTCGACCAACGCCGGCGTTTCATCGAGGCGGTGCTGTCGGGCGTCTCGGCAGGCGTCATCGGTCTCAACCGCGAGGGCCGGATCACCCTCGTCAACCGGTCGGCGCTTACCCTGCTGGGCCGCGAGGCGAACGACCTGGAAGGCAGGCCGTTGCGCACCGCCATCCCGGAACTCGCCACGTTCTTCGACAAGGCGCGCAGGAAGGCGTCGGGCTCGGCCGAAGGTCAGGTCAACATCACGTGTGGCGGCGAGCAGAGGAACTTTACGGTTCGCGTCACAACCGAGCAGTCGCAGGAGAAGGAACACGGCTATGTCGTGACATTCGACGACATGACCGATCTCGTGACCGCGCAGCGCAATTCCGCGTGGGCAGATATCGCCCGACGCATTGCGCACGAAATCAAGAATCCGCTGACGCCGATCCAGCTTTCCGCCGAACGCCTGCGCCGCAAGTACATCAAAGACATAAAGACCGACCGTGATGTGTTCGAGCAGTGCACGGAGACCATCATCCGCCAGGTCGGGGACATCGGCCGCATGGTCGACGAGTTCTCGGCGTTCGCCCGGATGCCCAAGGCGGTGATCGAGCCGCAGGACTTCGGGCAACTGGTCAAGGAGGCGCTGATCCTGCAGCGGGAATCCAGCTCCGACATCGCATTCGAAATCGTGTTGCCAGAGGAGTCCGTCACCGTCGACTGCGACCGGAGGCTCGTCCGCCAGGCGGTAACGAACCTCGTGAAGAATGCCGCAGAAGCGATCGACTCCCGCCGGTCAAAGCAGCCCGATCACAAGGGCCGTATTGTCGTCACCGTTCGTCCGGAGGAAGCGATGGTGGCGCTGGAAGTCGCCGACAACGGGATCGGCCTGCCGCGGGAGAACCGGCAACGGCTCTTCGAGCCCTACATGACCACGCGCGAGAAGGGTACCGGACTGGGTCTCGCCATCGTCAAGCGGATCATGGAGGAACACGAGGGGCGCATCACCCTGCACGATGCACCGGAAGTACTCGATGGAGGGCAGGGGGCACTGCTGCGGCTTGAATTTCCGCTCACCGGGGCCGGGAAACGCGGTACCGCGGGCCGCGATGCAGATTCGAACCCGATGCCGGAACGCGCGACCGTGTGAAAGCCGCTCGTGCAGGATGCCGTTAGAGGGGAAGTGGAATGGCGTCAGATGTACTGATTGTCGATGATGAAGCCGATATTCGCGAGCTTATTGCCGGAATTCTCGAGGACGAGGGTTACGAAACCCGGCTTGCCGGGCACAGCGACCAGGCGCTCGCGGCGATCGAGGAACGACGACCGTCGCTGGTCATTCTCGATATCTGGTTGCAGGGCAGCCGTCTCGACGGGCTCGAGGTCCTGAAGGCCATAAAGCAGGTGCATCGCGATCTGCCCGTCGTGATCATTTCCGGCCACGGCAACATCGAGACCGCGGTCTCGGCCATCAAGCTCGGGGCCTACGACTACATCGAAAAGCCTTTCAAGGCCGACCGGCTGGTGTTGATCGTTGCTCGAGCTCTGGAAACGTCCCGCCTCAAGCGAGAGAACGACGACCTGCGCGAGCGGGCCGGTACCGGTACCGTGATGGTCGGCAATTCGCTTGCCATGAAACAGCTCCGTCATGCCATCGAGCGCGTCGCTCCGACCAACAGCCGGGTGCTGATCTCAGGCCCCCTTGGCTCGGGCAAGGAAATGGTCGCCCGATCCCTGCACGCGCTGTCCAGGCGCGCGGACGGACCATTCGTCATCCTCAACGCCGCGACCATGGCGCCGGAACGCATGGAGGCCGAACTGTTCGGCATCGAGGAACGGGACGCCGGCGTCACCCGCATCGGAGCACTGGAGGAGGCGCACGGCGGCACCCTCTTCATCGACGAAGTCTCCGACATGCCGCTCGAGACGCAGGGCAAGATCCTGCGGGTGCTGGTCGATCAGACCTTTCTGCGCCTCGGCGGCACGAAACGGGTGAAGGTCGACGTTCGCGTGGTTTCCTCGACCAGCCGCGATCTTCAGGTCGAGATCGGCGAGGGCCGGTTCCGGGAAGATCTGTTTCACCGGCTCAACGTGGTTCCTATCTCGGTACCGCCCCTTGCGGATCGACGCGATGATATACCCGATCTTGTCAACCATTTCGTCAACCAGTTCTCCCAAGTATCTGGCCTGCCAACGAGAATGATCGGTGATGATGCGATGGCCGCGCTTCAGGCGCATGACTGGCCGGGCAATGTCCGCCAGTTGCGCAACAACGTGGAGCGGCTGCTGATCCTGGCAAGCGGCGATGCATCGACGGTGATCACCGCGAACATGCTGCCGAGCGAGATTGGCTCGTCAACCCCACCAGCCATCAACGGCAGCGGCGGACAGCACCTCATGGCGCTGCCGTTGCGCGAGGCTCGGGAAGTTTTCGAACGCGAATACCTGAAGGCGCAGGTCAGCCGGTTCGGCGGAAACATTTCGCGTACCGCCGAGTTCGTGGGCATGGAAAGATCAGCATTGCACCGCAAGCTGAAACTGCTAGGCGTGGGCTCCGCATCCAAGTTGATGGAGAGCGGCGCCTGACGGCCAGCCCCGGCGCGGCGGCCGCCGGAGACGAGGGCGAGATGGAGCCCAGCCTGCCATGAGAGCCATCATCTGCGGCGCGGGTCAGGTCGGCTACGGCATTGCCGAACATCTGGCGGCCGAGGACAACGACATCACGGTGATCGACCCCGCCGCGGAGCTGATCCAGCGCATCACGGACGAGCTCGACGTGCGAGGCGTGGTCGGCCACGGCTCGCATCCCGACATCCTGGAGAAGGCCGGAGCAGGGGATGCCGACATGCTGATCGCGGTGACGTTCGCCGACGAAATCAACATGATGGCCTGCCAGGTTGCTCATTCTCTTTTCGCGACACCGACCAAGATTGCCCGGGTGCGCGCACAGGCCTATCTCGATCCGGCCTGGCAAACGCTGTTCTCGCGTGACCACATGCCGATCGATGCGATCATCTCGCCGGAGGTGGCAGTGGCGAAGATGGCGATGCGACGACTGGCACTGCCGGGGGCCTTCGAAACGATCGGCTTCGTCGACAATCGCGTGATCGCGCTCGGCATCACCTGCGAAGAGGCGTGCCCGGTCGTCAACACGCCTCTGAAGCAGCTGTCGGAACTGTTTCCCGACCTTCGGGCGGTGGTGGTCGGGATTGTCCGTGACGGCCGGCTGTTCGTTCCACACGGGCAGGATCAGATGCTGACGGGCGACGCCGTATACGTCATTGCGGAAAGCAGCCACGCCAACCGCACACTGGCTCTTTTCGGACATGATGAAAAGACGGCGAGGCGGATCCTGATAGTCGGCGGAGGCAACATCGGCTTCCACCTTGCGCAGATGCTGGAAGACCAGCAACCGAGCACTCACGTACGGATCATCGAGGCGCATCGCAATCGTGCGGAACATATCGCCGAACAACTCAAGCGCGCCATCGTGCTCAACGGATCCGCGGTTGACCTCGAGCTGCTGCGGGAAGCCGG
Organism: uncultured Hyphomicrobiales bacterium; assembly: GCA_964608275.1. Taxonomy (GTDB): domain Bacteria; phylum Pseudomonadota; class Alphaproteobacteria; order Rhizobiales; family CAZSNL01; genus CAZSNL01. Next base: position 15,172 of record CAZSNL010000046.1, read on the forward strand.
GGCGGACGAAACGGAGGCCTTCATAGCCGTATCGAATGACGACCGCGTCAACATCCTCTCGAGTGTCATGGCAAGGCACGAGGGGGCGTCGCGGGCGATGTGCCTCATCAACAATCCGGACTTCGCAAGCGTACTCAAACCGATGGGAATCGATACCTATATCAACCCCAAGGCCGTGACCGTGTCGGCCATTCTCCAGTACGTTCGCCGCGGCAGGATCCGGGCGGTGTACTCGATACAGAACGGGGCTGCGGAGGTCATGGAGGCGGAGGCACTGCAAACCTCGCCGCTGGTCGGCAAGCCCCTGCGCGAGGCATCCGTGCCGGAGGGGGTGCGAATCGGGGCGCTGGTGCGTGACGATGAGGTCATCATTCCACGCGGGCATACCGAAGTTCGCCCGCACGACACCCTCGTCATGTTCGCACTCGCCGACCAGGTCCGTGAGGTCGAGCACATGTTCCGCGTAAGCCTCGAATATTTCTAACAGAATGCTGGCGGCGCACGCTCCCACCGGGCGCGATCCTGATCCCAATGTGTCAACACGGCATGGCCAGCGGCTGCGGCAGTGTGGTAGTAGATTCACCGCCGGCGGGAGCTCGCGGGGCTGCGGGGCTTTACGCCCTTAACGGGGTCGAGGTTACGACGCCAGTGTGGCGTTTGGAACGTGCGTCGTAAGAACAACTACAGGCGGAAAAGCATGGCCACGGAAAAATCTCAGAACCTGCAGGACACCTTTCTCAATCACGTTCGCAAATCCAAGACACCACTGACGATCTTTCTCATCAACGGGGTAAAGCTCCAGGGTGTAATTACCTGGTTTGACAACTTCTGCGTCCTGTTGCGGCGGGACGGGCTCTCGCAATTGGTCTACAAGCACGCCATATCGACGGTGATGCCCAGCCAGCCTGTGCATCTGTTCGAGGAAGAGTCGGCGACGAAAGACGACTAGTTGAAATCGAGTGCCCACAAACGGAAGAAGGCACCCGCGGACGGGCGCACGTCGTCACTGCGTGACGCCCGCGGCGCGCCGGGTTCGACACGCACGATCGTGATTCACCCGGCGCGACGCGCGACCGCCAACGGTAGCGTGGCGGGTGCGATGCGCACAGCGGAAGACAAGCTCGCCGAGGCGGTCGGGCTGGCGCGGGCCATCGATCTCCAGGTCGTTGACGATCTCGTGGTTCCGCTCGGCCGCGTTACGCCAGCAACCTATCTCGGTGCCGGCAAGGTCGAAGAGCTGAAGGGCAGGATTGCGGCGCTGGATGCCGATCTCGTCGTCGTTGATGCGGCGCTCAGCCCGGTCCAGCAACGAAACCTCGAGCGGGCATGGCAGGCGAAGGTGCTGGACCGCACCGGCCTGATCCTGGAAATCTTCGGCGAGCGGGCGGCAACCAGGGAAGGGCGGCTGCAGGTCGAACTTGCCTACCTGAACTACCAGAAGAGCCGCCTCGTACGCTCCTGGACACACCTCGAGCGCCAGCGCGGCGGGCTGGGTGCCGTCGGCGGGCCCGGCGAAACCCAGATCGAGGCCGACCGGCGCATGATCCGCGAACGAATCGCGCGACTGGAGAAGCAGCTCGACACCGTTCGCCGCACCCGCGAGTTGCACCGCGAGAGCCGACGCAAGGTCCCGTACCCGGTGGTGGCACTGGTGGGCTACACGAACGCCGGCAAGTCGACCCTGTTCAACGCTTTGACGCAGTCGGACGTGTTTGCCGAAGATCTCCTGTTTGCAACCCTCGACCCGACCATGCGCGGGCTCGAACTCCCGGATGGGCGCACCGCCATCCTGTCGGATACGGTCGGCTTCATTTCCGATCTGCCGCTGCACCTGATCGCTGCGTTCCGTGCAACACTGGAAGAGGTGGTCGAAGCCGATCTCATCCTGCACGTGCGTGACATGTCGGCCGAGGACGCCAGTGTTCAGGCGCGTGATGTGACACGGGTGCTCCAGGAACTCGGCATCGATGCCGACCGACGCGACCGCGTCATCGAGGTCTGGAACAAGATCGATCTCCTGGATGACGATGAACGCCGCAGCCTGGTCGAGCAGGCCAGGCGGATGCAGGGGCGTGTCGTCACGGTATCGGCGACAACGGGAGAGGGACTCGACGAGCTGCGGCACGCGATTGCGCAGCACCTCGACAGGGACACGCGGGAACTGGAAGTGACGCTGCGTCCCGACCAGGGAAAGGCAATCAACTGGTTTTACGAGAATGGCGCGGTGCTCGAGCGCTTGGACCTGGAGGATGGCAGCCTCGTACAGCTGCGGGTGCGTATGCCCACGCACAAGCTTGATGCCGCACTGGCCAAGTTTGACACCGCGCGTCCGGTGCCGGAGCACGAAAGCCGCATGGCAGGCTAGGGCGGAATGGCAGCTCAGCCGTCCGACCGCTTCACCTCATCCCACAACCGGTCCATTTCCGCGAGTGTCGCGTCAGTCGGCCGCTTCCCGCTTTCCTGCAGACGCTGTTCGACCCCGGAAAACCGCCGCGTGAACCGACCGTTGGCCGCCTGTAGCGCTGCCTCGGCGTCCACGCCCAGGTGGCGAGCGAGGTTCACCACCGAAAAGAGTATGTCGCCAAGCTCGTGCGCCAGACGTCCGGCATCGGACCCGGCATCAAGCTCGCTGCGAAGCTCGTCGGTTTCCTCGGCGATCTTCTGAAACACGGGGCGGACATCAGGCCAATCGAAGCCGACCCGAGCGGCCCTCGTCTGCAACTTCTGTGCGCGTTTCAGCGCGGGCAGGGCCGGCGGCACGCCGTCGAGCGCGCCGGACTCGGTCTTCGACCCGTCACGCGCGGCCCGCTCGTCCGCCTTCAACTTCTCCCACAGCCCGCGGACGCCTTCGGATCCTTCCACGGGCTTGTTGCCGAACACGTGCGGATGTCGCCTGACCATCTTCTCCGAAATGCCACGGACGACATCCTCGAACCTGAATGCCCCCGCTTCCTCGGCCATCTGCGCATGGAACACGACCTGCAGAAGCAGATCGCCGAGTTCCTCGCAGAGGTCCTCCAAGTTGCCGCGCTCGATGGCGTCGGCCACCTCGTAGGCTTCCTCGATGGTATAGGGCGCGATCGTTGCGAACGTCTGTTCCAGATCCCAGGGGCAGCCGGAGCCCGGCGTGCGCAACCTCCGCATGATTGCCCGGAGGGTCTCGATCTTTCCGGCCTCCTCGGGGGAGAAGGGCTCAGACAGGTGTTGGGGCATGCCGTTGGTTCCAGAGCCTGGCGCGTCGTCGTGGCAGAGCGAGCACAACGCCTCCGTCATGTCAAATGGCGACAATGGGTATAGCGGCAGGAATGGCGATGGGATGGCTCAGGGTTCAGGGTCATGCATACCAATAAAACGCATAATGTATATTATGGAAAATAAATATGATACCAAAGGCGGGTCAATGAGCATCCCGCTCGCCGCCCGGCGTCGTCCGCTATCGCCCGTTGCTGTCAGTCGCGACTCAGCGGCTTGATCACCATGCCATCAAATGCCGGCTCGATGTTGGCGGGCAAGCTGTTCCTGAGCGTGTCGTAGTCAAGATCGATATGCATGTTGGTCAGGATCGCTCTGCGCGGGCCCAGCCGCCGGATCCAGCTCAACGCGTCGTCGACGCTGAAATGGGTCGGATGCGGTGTGTCGCGAAGCGCGTCGACGATCCAGACATCCAGGTTCCGGAGCGCCGGCAGGCTTGCCTCCGGCAGATCATTCAGGTCGCTCGAATAGGCCACGTCGCCGAACCGGAAACCGAGCGACCGGATGTCGCCATGGACCTGGTCGAATGCGACGATCTCCACCGGGCCTGCAGGCCCGTCGATCGTGAACGGCCGGCCGACCGTCAACTGATGCAGGGTCAGGAATGGCGGGTAGTTCTGCCCCGCCAGTGCCTCGAAGGCGTAGCCGAAGCGCAGCTTGAGAATGGCCTCGGTACGCGCATCCGCCCAGACGTCGATCTTGCGGCCAAGATTGAGGAACAGGACGCGCAGGTCGTCGATGCCGTGGATATGGTCGGCGTGGTCGTGGGTATAGACCACACCGTCAAGGCTATCGACGTCGGCGTCAAGAAGCTGCTCGCGGACATCCGGCGATGTGTCGACGAGGACCCGGGTGACGGCATCGCCGGACCAACGCTCGACCAGCAACGAGCAGCGCCGGCGGCGGTTCTTCGGGTTTGCGGGATCGCAGCGGCCCCAGATATTGCCGATGCGCGGCACGCCGCCGGACGAGCCGCAGCCGAGGATGGTGAACCGGAGCGTCATGCGTCTTTAATCCCGCCGGTGGCCGTGGCCGGACGCGGTACCTTCGAAAACAGCCTGAAGAAGTTGTCAGAGGTCGTCTTCGCCATCTCGGCATAGGACGTGTTCCGACAGTCGGCGAGTACCTTCAGCGTATGCACGACATAGGCGGGCTCGTTGGTCTTGCTGCGTAGTGGAACCGGTGCCAGGTACGGGGCATCGGTCTCCACCAGCACCCGGTCGTTCGGCGCCTGCCCCGCAATCTCGCGAAGGTCACCGGCCTGGCGAAACGTCAAAATGCCGGAGAACGAGACGTAGGCGCCGATGGCGAGCGCCCTGTCGGCCAGTACCCGCCGCGAGCTGAAGCAATGGAGCAGCGGCGTGAAGGCACCATGCGCCATTTCCTCTTCGAGGATTGCCGCGGTGTCGGCTTCTGCTTCGCGGCTGTGAATGATCAGCGGCAGCCCTGTTTCGCGCGCGGCTGCGACATGGACGCGGAAGCTCGCCGCCTGGATATCACGGGGGGAATGGTCGTAATGATAGTCAAGTCCCGCCTCGCCGATGCCGACGACCTTCGGATGACGGGCAAGATCGACGAGTTCTGCCACGGTGACATCGGTTTCCTCGGCCGCACTGTGCGGGTGCGTGCCGACCGAGCAGAACACGTTCGGAAAACGTTCGGCGATGCCCAAGACACGGTCGAACTGCCGGACGCGGGTGCAGATGGTGACCATGAGCCCCACGCCGGCATCCGCGGCGCGGGACAGGACCCCGTCGAGGTCGCCGAGAAGCTGCGGGAAATCGAGGTGGCAGTGGCTGTCGACGACGAACGGAGGCGGGCCGCCGGCGAGCGTCATGAGGCCTTCTCCGCCTCGACGTAGCGTGGAAAGACGGGTTCCGGCGCCGGCAATGCCTCACCCGGCTGCAGCCGCCCGGCTTCGCCCAGCCGGTCGAAGCCGCGGGACTCGGCCGGCCTTGCCAGCAGATCGAGCAGCTGCGATGCCGAGGCCGGCATGAACGGCTGGGCGAGAATGGCGAGCTGACGCACGACCTCGGCGGTGACATAGAGCACGGTGGCCATTCGGTCCGGATCGGTCTTCCGCAACGCCCAGGGCTCCTCGCCGGCGAAGTAGCGTTTGGCATCGGCCACCAAGCGCCAGACGGCCGCCAGCGCGTTGTGGATCTCCTGCCTGTCCATCTGCGGACGGATCTCGGCGAGCAATCCGTCGGCCGCCGACAGCAGCGCCCGGTCGGCCTCCGACAGCGGCCCCGGTTGCGGTACCCTGCCCCCGCAGTTGCGCGCGATCATCGACAGCGACCGTTGCGCCAGGTTGCCGAAGTCGTTGGCGAGATCGGCATTGATGCGGTTGACGATCGCCTCGTGGCTGTAGTTGCCGTCCTGTCCGAACGGCACCTCGCGCAGGAGGAAATATCGCAGCTGGTCGACCCCGTAGTGTGCTGCAAGCTCGAACGGATCGATCACGTTGCCGACCGACTTCGACATCTTCTCGCCGCGGTTGA
>CAZSNL010000047.1:0-20422 GCA_964608275.1 uncultured Hyphomicrobiales bacterium
CGAAGAAGGTGCGCGAAGTCACGGACATCTGGACCTTTACCCGCGATGTGACGTCCAAGGATCCGAACTGGAAGCTCGCCGCCACCGAGGCCGCTGCCTGAGCGGCGGCCGAACCGGACGGCGAGAGCGCGACATCGGCATTCCTCCGGAGTTTCCGTTGCAGGATGGACAGGGGCAAGGAGCGCCGGGCCGGTCATGGCGACTAGCGCGGACAGCAGCTCTCTCAGCCATGTTGCTGTGGGCGCCGGCATCACACACGGCGGTCGCGGCCGTGGTGACTGAGCGCATCTCCTTTGCGGAGCTGTCCGGATGGACGGCCGACAGACACGGCGAAGCGTTTGCGGCATTCCGCCGCTCGTGCCAGGCGCTGGCGAAGGTTCGAAAGCCCACGTTCGCGGGGATTTCAATCTCGCCGGAGGCCTGGTCCGCCGTCTGCCGTCAGGCAGCGACGATCGACAGCCCGTCCGACGCCGAAGCGCGCGCGTTCTTCGAGCGGCATTTCACACCGTTTGCCGTTGGTGACGATCGCGGCCGCGATGGTCTGTTCACGGGCTATTTCGAGCCTGAATACCGGGGCGCACGCACACCGAGCGTGCAGTACATCTTTCCGCTGTTGCGAAAACCGCCCGAACTCGTCCACATCGGCGCTGGCCGTCTCAAGGCGAGGTCCGGAGAACCCATGACCTATGCCAGCATGGCAAGCGGAACCCCGAAGCCTTTCTTCACCCGCCGCGAGATCGACAACGGCGCGCTTGCCGGCCGCGGGTTGGAACTTGTCTACCTCGAGAGCCCCATAGACGCGTTCTTTGCCCACGTTCAGGGGTCGGCCCGCATCCGGCTCGCGGAAGGCGGTGTCATGCGCGTCGGATTCGCCGCCAAGAACGGCCACCCCTACACGGCCATCGGCAAGGTGCTCGTCGATGCCGGCGAGATTGCATTGAAAGACGTGTCGATGCAGACCATCCGCGCATGGCTGTCGGCAAATCCGGACCGTGCCGACCAGGTAATGTGGCAGAACGATTCCTACATATTCTTTCGCGAGGTAACGGAGGTCGACGAGGACCTGGGTCCGGTCGGCGCGGCGCAGGTACCGTTGACACCCGGCCGCAGCCTTGCCGTCGACAAGGCGATCCACGCCTACGGACTGCCGGTCTGGGTTGAAACGACGGCACCCTCGGGACCGAATGGCGCGCGCGAGCCCTTCAGGAGGCTGATGGTGACGCAGGATACCGGCAGCGCGATCATCGGGGCAGTCCGCGGTGACGTGTTCTGGGGTTCTGGTGACCGGGCGGGGGAAATTGCGGGTCTGATGAAGGACCCCGGCAGGATGTACGTCCTCGTTCCGTCATCGCGCTAGCCCGCATGCACGCAACTCGGGCAACCACCGATGTCACAAAAGCCGCCGAAACGGCACGCCGATGGGGTCCTGAGCGCAGAGGATCGCGCGCTATGGGAACGGGTCACCGCCTCGGTGAACCCGTTGAAGGAGACCTGTGCTGAGCCCGATGATCGGAACGGCGTCCCGCCGGGCCGCCGGGACGCGGGGATGGCCGCTGCGGAGTCGACGCCTCCGAGGAGCGATCGCACCGTGCCCCTGCAGGTACCGCGTACGTCTCAACCGATTGAACGGGCCGGACTGCCGTCTGGCGGCCTCGACCGCCGTACCGAACGACGTCTCATGCGGGGACTGGCGCGGGTAGAGGCGCGGCTCGACCTTCACGGTTCGACGCGCGAAGCGGCGCGGGAAGACCTCCTCGGTTTTCTCGTCCGCTCACGTCAACGAGGGTTACGGCTCGTTCTTGTCATAACCGGCAAGGGCCGCACCGAGTTCGCCCGTCATACGCTCCATGGGGCTACGCATTTCGAGACCCCCGAACGCCGCAGCGTACTCAGGAACGAACTGCCACGCTGGCTCGGTGAAGCGGAGTTCTGCGAGCACGTCATCGGCTTCCAGCCGGCGCATCCCCGGCACGGTGGCGGCGGCGCCTTCTATGTCAGGCTGAGACGCCACCGCAAGGCACGCGACGTCAGAGAATGAATCGCGACAGGTCGATGTTGCGGGCCAGGTCGCCGATGTGTCGATCCACATAGGCGCGGTCGACGGTGACCGTCTCGCCGGAGCGATCGGTAGCGGAGAAGCTGATGTCGTCGAGGACCCGCTCCATGACCGTCTGCAGCCGCCGGGCTCCGATGTTCTCAACCACGGAATTGATCTCGGCCGCAATGTCGGCGATCGCGTCGATTCCGTCTTCGGTGAACTCCAGCGTCACCCCTTCGGTCTGAAGCAGAGCCTTGTACTGCTTGATGAGGCTCGCCTCCGGCTCCTTCAGGATGCGACGGAAGTCGTCCTTGGTCAGGGCGCGCAACTCGACCCGGATGGGAAGCCGCCCCTGCAGTTCGGGCAGGAGATCGGACGGCTTGGCAATGTGAAACGCTCCTGAAGCTATGAACAGGATGTGGTCGGACTTCACGGGACCGTACTTGGTTGCGACCGTGGTTCCTTCCAGAAGCGGCAACAGGTCCCGTTGCACGCCTTCCCGGCTCACGTCGGCGCCTTGACGCTCCGAGCGCGCACTGACCTTGTCGATCTCGTCGAGAAAGACGATGCCATTGTTCTCGACAAGGTCGATCGCCTCCTCCACCAGCTGGTCCTGGTCGAGAAGTTTCTCGGATTCTTCCGCGATAAGCACATCATAGCTGTCGCGCACGGTCATCCGGCGCGTCTTGGTGCGCCCACCAAGCGCCTTGCCCAGCATTTCGTTGAGATTGATCATTCCCATGTGGGCGCCCGGCATGCCCGGGATCTCGAAAGACGGGATGCCAAGGCTGGTGTCGGAGATCTGGATCTCGATTTCCTTGTCATCCAGTTCGCCTGCACGCAACTTGCGACGGAAGGAATCCCGGGTTGCGGGGCTCGCGTTCTCGCCGACCAGGGCATTGAGCACCCTTTCTTCGGCCTTCAGGTGAGCTGCCGCCTCGACTTCCTTGCGCTTGGCCGACTTGACCAGCCCGATACCGACTTCCATCAGGTCACGGACAATCTGTTCGACGTCCCGGCCGACGTAGCCGACTTCGGTGAACTTGGTGGCCTCGACCTTGATGAACGGCGCATTTGCGAGTTTTGCCAGGCGCCTGGAGATTTCGGTCTTTCCGACACCGGTGGGGCCGATCATGAGGATGTTCTTCGGCATCACTTCTTCGCGCAGCTGCTCGTCGAGCTGTTGCCTGCGCCACCGGTTCCTGAGCGCGATCGCGACCGCGCGTTTGGCCTCGCTCTGTCCGATTATGTAACGGTCGAGTTCGGATACGATCTCGCGTGGAGAGAAATCGCTCATGCAATCATCCGTGACTGGGGTTATCGATTGCGGCCGGCAGGCCATGCGACGGGAGGCAGCCGGCGGGCAACACCGGTATGTTGCAACGGCTTGAGCAAAAGGCGCCGTACATTGGTCCAGCCGAAGCCGAGCGCAACGATGACCGAGCCGAGCAGAAGCAGCGTCCCGGCGAACACCGCTCCGCTTCCCGCCTCGTGCTCGCCGATCAACGTTGACACCGCAAATCCGAGATAGCCGAGGCCGGCGACGAACAGGGCGCGCCGGTCGATGATGATTGCCACCAGGCCAAGGGCGGCAACTGTCGCTATCACCACCGTTGCGTCACCCGCAGTCATTGCCGTTCGGCCTTCCGGCAACATGATCGAGAATACGGAATGCACGATCAATGGCGCGCTGAGCAGGTGGAGCCAGAAGGCATTGTCCGATCGAAGCGTTCGTCGGCCGGGATCGCTCAGGTCATAAGCCATGGCGGCTACAAAGGTTGCCACACCGCACATCAGCACGATCGTCGTGGCGTCGGGCGCATATCCCGGACCGATGATCACGTGACGGCCTGCCAGCATGAGGAGAATGGTTGAACCGGCCGCCAGTCCGAGCGCGAACGGCAGGCGAAAACGGATGTAGAACAGGATGCTGGCAATCAGTCCGACACTGCCGAGAGACAGCGGGAAGACCCCGTTCATGAGCGACTGCGGGGTTGCGAGTGGCGTACTCCACAGCACCGGGCCGGCACCGATCCCCGCCGTCAGCGTGAACGCGATCGCCAGCACAATGCTCGGCAGAACCAGGCGGTACTTTCGAGCAACGACTTCCGCGAGACCCCACGCAACCAGTGCCGTGAGGAGGATTCCCGACGCCCCGGCAACGATCAGCCCGCCATAGCCCGCGCCGATCAGCAGCAGGATCAGGCCGATGGACAGGAACACGTCATGAAAGCCGCGGACGAAATGAACGGACTCGTCGTCTGCAAGGTATACCGATGGCGTCGCCCGCTTCGTTTCGGCAACGAACTCAATCAGCCTCCGGGCCTGGTCGCGGGTGATCAGACCTTCTGCCGCCGCCGCTTCCAGATCGTCACGACGCATCGGCCAGGACTTCGATCGTGAGGTTGTCATTCGTGAAGACGCAGATCTCTGCCGCGATCGCCATGGCGCGTCGGGCAATCTCCTCGGCATCGAGATCGCTGTCCATCAGCGCGCGGGCGGCTGCATAGGCAAAGTTGCCGCCCGATCCGATACCGATGACGCCGTGCTCCGGTTCCAGCACGTCGCCCGTACCGGTGAGTACCAGGCTGACGGAACGGTCAGCGACGATCATCATCGCTTCGAGGCGACGCAGAAATTTGTCCGAACGCCAGTCCTTCGCCAGTTCGACGCACGCGCGGGTCAACTGCATGGGATACTGTTCAAGCTTGTTTTCCAATCGTTCGAACAGTGTCATCGCGTCTGCCGTTGCCCCGGCAAAACCGGCGAGGACCTGGCCGTTGGCCAGCGGGCGGACCTTTCGCGCGTTCCCCTTAAGGATGGTGTTGCCGAGGCTGACCTGCCCATCGGCGGCGATGACGGCCTTGCCAGCCTTCCGTACGCCGAGCACGGTCGTACCGTGCCATGTGTCGGCACTTCTGTCGTTCGATGTCACAAAGCCATCCCTGGTTATCGTCAGGCGCGCTGCGCTACAGATTTATGCGCTTAGCCGCCGGAAGAAAAGGTGAGCACGTTCACGGTGAAATACCGGCGATCGCTGGCATGCGGTGACGACACCTGTTAAGAGTGCGCCGCATCGCCGGAAATCGAGCGTGGTGTCACGGAACGGAAGTCATGCGAACGGCTACCATTGAACGCAAGACGGGCGAAACCGAAATAGCGGTTACCGTAAATCTCGACGGCACCGGCCGATACGAGGTGAAGACCGGGATCGGCTTTCTCGACCACATGCTCGAGCAGTTGTCGCGCCATTCGCTGATCGACCTGAATGTCAGGGCGGAGGGTGACCTCCATATCGACATGCATCATACGACTGAGGACACGGGGATCGCCATCGGCCAGGCGTTTCGCAAGGCCCTCGCCGACAAGGCCGGGATCCGGCGGTACGCGTGCTCGCTGTTGCCGATGGACGATGCGCTGACGCGCGCGGCGATCGACATATCCGGACGACCCTATCTCGTATGGCGGGTAACGTTCGGCGCGCCAAAGATCGGCGACTACGATACCGAGCTCATTCGCGAGTGGTTTCAGGCCTTCGTACACAATGCAGGCATAACGGCACACATCGAGACTCTGCACGGCGACAACAACCATCATATTGCCGAATCCTGTTTCAAGGCGCTTGCCCGAGCGCTGCGCGAGGCAGTCGAACCAGATCCCCGGCAGCAGGATGCAATCCCGTCCACCAAGGGCACCCTTGGCGAGCCGGTGGAGTGACATGTTCGGGACGCCACCGCGGCTGTTGCAATCCGGATGAAGATCTACACCGTCCACCACCCCGCCGATGATCCGGCGACGATTGCCGAGGAAAGCGAGCGGGTCGAATTCGTCCGCGAGGGGTTCTCGTGGCTCGCCCTGTTGCTGCCACTCGTATGGTTCCTGGCGCATCGCATGTGGCTGGTGTCGCTCATCTATGTCGTCGGCATGGTGGCCCTGAACCTCCTTTTGCTCATAACCGCTCCCGACGATTTCGTGTTGTGGACGATGGTCATCGCAATCCATGTGATGATTGGATACCTGGCCAATGACTTGCGACGTTGGACGCTGGCGCGGCGTGGTTTCCGGACCCTCGCGGTCGTAATGGCGGATACGGCACTCAAGGCCGAGCATCGCTTTTTCGCCGCGCTCGCTGGCGGAGATCTGCCGGGCGGCGAAACCATGCCCTCCATGAGGCACGGATCAACGCTTCCTGAGCTCCGGCCCTCCATGTTGTCTGGCCGCGATGAGTCCTTCGAGCTGTTTCCCGCACCGGGGACCGGACGATGATCGTTGCCATCGTTGACTACGGCTCCGGCAACCTGCGGTCAGCGGCAAAGGCTTTCGAGCGCGCCGCGCACGAAGCAGGCATTGCCGCAGATATCGTTGTTACCGGCAACCCCGATCAGGTCGCGAACGCCAATCGTATCGTGTTGCCGGGCGTGGGCGCGTTTGCCGACTGCCGTGCCGGCCTCATGGCCATCGACGGCATGTGGCAGGCGCTGGAAGAGGCGGTGTCCGTCAGGCAGCGTCCGTTTCTTGGCATCTGTGTCGGCATGCAGCTGATGGCGGAACGTGGGCTTGAGCACGGCGAGTGGTCCGGCTTCGGCTGGATCGGGGGTGATGTGATCCGGCTGTCACCGGACGACCCGAAACTCAAGATCCCCCACATGGGGTGGAACACGATCGAGGTGGTCCGTCCCCATGCGCTTGTATCTGGTCTGACGAGGGAGGCGGAGCCACACGTGTATTTCGTGCACTCTTATTCACTGGTTGCCACGGACCCGTCGGATGTGCTGGCGCGCACCGATTACGGGGGGCCGGTTACGGCCATCGTTGCGCGCGACAACATGGCCGGGACGCAGTTTCACCCGGAGAAGAGTCAGCGGGTCGGTCTTACCCTGATCGCCAACTTTCTCCGCTGGAACCTCTGACATGATCCTGTTTCCTGCAATCGATCTGAAGGAAGGCCGTTGTGTCAGGCTTCTGCGCGGCGACATGGCGGCGGAGACCGTCTACAGCGATGCGCCTGCGGATCAGGCGCGCCTGTTCCAGGAGCAGGGCTTCCGCTACCTGCACGTGGTCGATCTCAACGGAGCGGTGACGGGTGAACCGGTCAATGTTCCCGCGGTCGAAGCGATCCTTGCTGCAGTATCGATCCCGGTTCAACTCGGCGGCGGCATCCGCGACCTGTCGACAATCGAGACATGGCTGAAGGCGGGCGTCAGGCGGGTGATTCTCGGTACCGCCGCCGTTCGCGACCCAGAGCTGGTACGGCGCGCATGTGCTGAGTTCCCGGGCCGGATTGCGGTTGGCATTGATGCTCGTGACGGACGCGTCGCCGTTGCCGGTTGGGCCGAAACCACGGACATGACGGTCGCGGAACTTGCCGGCCGCTTCGAGGACGCAGGCGTTGCAGCGATCGTCTATACGGAGATCAACCGCGATGGTGCCCTGGAGGGGCTCGATCTGGAGTCGACGCTCCGCCTGGCACATGCGACCGAGATCCCGGTGATTGCCAGTGGCGGACTAGCTTCTATGGATGACATTCGCCGGTTGACCCAGCCACGGTACGCCGTCCTTGAAGGCGCAATTGCCGGTCGCGCCCTGTACGACGGTCGCCTCGATCCGCGGGAGGCACTGTCATTGCTGTCGACGGCTCACGGAGGCGCACCGGCGTACGGCAATGCTTAAGGTCCGCATCATCCCCTGTCTCGACGTCAAGGACGGACGGGTCGTCAAGGGCGTGAACTTTGTCAACCTGCGCGACGCCGGCGATCCGGTCGAAAGTGCGAAGATATACGACGCTGCCGGCGCCGACGAGCTGTGCTTTCTGGACATTACGGCAAGCAACGAGAACCGGGGCATCATGCTCGATGTCGTATCACGTACGGCCGAGCAGTGCTTCATGCCACTGACGGTGGGTGGAGGCGTTCGCGAGATCGATGACATAAGGAATCTGCTCCGCGCCGGCGCCGACAAGGTGTCGATCAACACTGCTGCGGTACGGGATCGGAGCGTGGTCGGCGAGGCCGCTCGCAAGTTCGGCAGCCAATGCATCGTCGTCGCAATCGATGCCAAGCAGGTCTCCGGCAACGGCAATGGCCGGAAGTGGGAGATCTTCACCCACGGCGGGCGCAGGCGGACCGGCATCGATGCCGTCGAATATGCGCGCGACGTCGTTGCTCGTGGTGCCGGTGAAATCCTGCTGACGTCGATCGACCGCGATGGCACCGGGTTGGGCTTCGACCTCGAACTCACCCGCGCGGTGGCCGATGCGGTTCCGGTCCCGGTGATTGCCAGTGGTGGTGTCGGCAATCTCGACCATCTGGTGGACGGGGTGCTGCAGGGCGGCGCCAGCGCCGTGCTTGCGGCGTCGATATTCCACTTCGGCACCTACACCATAGCCGAGGCGAAGGCCCGCATGGCGGCCGCGGGAATCCCCGTGCGCGAGGTCGCCTAAAGTCGGGTGACAGCGGCGCGAATTATCTGATACTGCATCAACAACTCGGCTGACATATGGCCCCTGGCGGATCGATGAACGAATCGGAGCAGCGTGCCGCGGAGGTGTTGTTCGAACTCAGGCGGATCATAGCCGAACGGCGCGCTGCGCCGCCTGAGGTGTCCTACACGTCCAAGCTGATGAAGCGTGGCGTCGAGCATTGTGCGAAGAAGACCGGCGAGGAGGCGGTCGAGTTTGCGCTCGCCGCCGTAATCGGGGACGGGGAACGGATCGGCGACGAGGCGGCAGACCTTCTCTACCATTTCATAGTTACCCTCGAGGTAACCGGCGTCCCGCTCGAAGCGGTTTGCGAGCGGTTGAAACAGCGCCTTGGCACGAGCGGCCTGGAAGAGAAGGCCAGGCGGAAAGCCACATGAACAAGCCCGCATCCGTGGCCACCGAATTCGAGAGCCAGGCCGGGGAGCCCGAGCTGTCGCCGTATCGCGTCTTTTCCAAGCGCGAGTGGGCCAGTCTTCGCGCCGACATGCCGCTGACGCTGACCGAGGCGGAACTCGACGAACTGCGCGGCCTGAACGAGCGGATCTCGATGGACCAGGTCGTCGACATCTACCTGCCGCTGTCGCGGCTGCTCAATCTCTACGTCGAGGCTACGCAACAACTGTTCCGGGCGACGCAGAAGTTCCTGGGCGGTCGGCAGCGCAAGGTGCCCTACATCATCGGCATGGGTGGCAGCGTTGCGGTCGGCAAGAGCACGATGGCGCGCATCCTGCAGGCGCTGCTTCGACGCTGGCCCAACCATCCCAAGGTCGCCTTTGTGCCGACCGATGGCTTCCTCCTGCCGAACAGGGTGCTCGAGGAGCGGGGCCTGCTGCAACGCAAGGGCTTCCCGGAGAGCTATGACCTTCCGGCCCTGCTGCGGTTCCTGTCCGCCATCAAGGCAGGGCTGCCGCGTGTGACCGCGCCGGTATACTCGCATCTCCTCTACGACGTGATCGAAGGCGAAACGATAACGATCGACCAGCCCGACATTCTTATCGTCGAAGGCCTGAACGTGCTGCAGACAGGCAAGCCGCCACGTGACGGCAAGGCAATTCCCTACGTATCCGACTACTTCGACTTCTCGATCTATCTGGATGCCGACGAGGAAATGCTGCGGACATGGTACATCGAGCGGTTCCTGTCATTGCGGCAGACCGCGTTCCGCAATCCCAAGTCGTATTTCCATCGCTACGCCTCACTGTCCGATGAGGAGAGTCGCAAGGTGGCGAACCAGATCTGGGAGCAGATCAATCTCGTCAATCTGCGCGAGAACGTTCTTCCCACGCGGCTTCGCGCCAACCTGATACTGCGCAAGGAGCGCAATCACGCGATCGAGCACGTCTATCTGCGCAAGCTCTGACCGCACCGGTCATGAATGCGCGCCGGCTCGCCGTGGCGATTCCTGGCGGAGACCGGAATTCTCCAGGATCTCGGTGAGCGGCCGCTCCGGCCGTGCCCCCATGTGACTGATGACCTCGGCCGCTGCGTGCGCTCCCAACCGGCCACAGTCCCCGAGATTGAGGCCCCTCGTCAGACCGACCAGAAAGCCTGCCGCGAACAGGTCTCCGGCACCGGTCGCGTCCACCACCCGTTCGACCGGTACCGCATCGATGACGTGCAGCTCCTCACCACGGACTATGACGCAGCCGGCCGCGCTCCGCGTGAGGGCCGCGAGGCGGCAATCGCGTCTGGCCAGCTTGCGGGCTTCGTCGAAGTCGTCCACCTCGTAGAGCGACTTGATTTCCATCTCGTTGGCGAACAGGATGTCGACCTCGTCGCGCACGAAGCTCAACAACTCGGCACGATGGCGGTCGACGCAGAAGGGGTCTGACAGCGACAGTGCGACCTGGCGACCCGCGGCCCGTGCCGCTCGCGCGGCCTTGATGAACGCCTGCTTGGCACCGGGAGGATCCCAGAGATAACCTTCGAGATAGGTTATGCGCGACGCGGCGATCATCTCCTCGTCGATATCGTCGGGACCGAGATCTGCGCTGGCGCCGAGAAACGTGCTCATCGACCGTTCGCCATCCGGCGTCACAAGGACGAGGCAGCGGGCCGTTGCCGGACCGGTCGTCGCCGGTACCGTCTCGTAGGCGACGCCGATGGAACGGATATCGTGGGTGAAGACTTCGCCGAGCTGATCGGCCTGTACCTTCCCTATGAACGCTGCGCTTGCGCCGAACGAGGCAACGCCGGCGATCGTGTTGGCCGCCGACCCGCCGGAAATTTCAACTGCCGGACCGGCTTGCGCGTAGAGCATCTGCGCCTGTTCTTCGTCGACGAGCCGCATCGTGCCCTTGGCTATGCCGTGATCGCTGAGGAACCCATCGTCGGTCCTGACGATGACGTCGACGATCGCGTTTCCGATACCCAGCACGTCATACTTCAGCGCCTGCACAGTGATCTCCCTGTCGTCCGCACCTGCATGCCGGAGTTACAGCACGCGATCGCCGACCGCAACGCGGATGTCGCCGATGCAGCCGGCGTGTGCCCTGGCTGCCGCCATGTTGCACGGTGGTGCCGCGAAGATGCCCAGCCCTGATACGCCCGCATGATTTCCGCTCTCGTCAAGGCAGCCGAGCAACTGTTCTCCCGCCCGTTCAGGGCGGTCCTCCTCAAATCGGTCGGTCTGACCCTCGGTCTGTTTGTTGCCGTCTGGGTGCTGATCCAGGTCCTTGTCGCAGCCCTCTCCGATCTGCCCTATCCGTGGCTCGATACCGCGATCGGCCTTGTAACAGCACTGGGGCTGCTGGTTGGCCTCGTCTTTCTCATCGGGCCGGTCACGGCGCTGTTCGCTGGATTGTTTCTGGACGATATCGCAGCCGAGGTCGAGCGTGAGCACTACCCTCGCCATGATCCGGGAACGCCCCTGCCGGCCGGCACCGCACTCCTCATCGCCCTCCGGTTCACGGTTGTTGTCGTGCTCGTGAACCTTGGCGTCCTCGTCCTGATCTGGCTGCCGGGGATCAACGTGATGGCCTATCTGGTCGGCAACGGTTACCTGCTCGGCCGCGAGTACTTCGAGATGGTCGGCATGCGCCACCTGCCTCCGGCACGGGTGCGCTCGCTGAGGAAGCAACACTCGGGGCGGGTGTTCCTGTGCGGCATCGTGCTCGCATTTCTGGCGGCTATTCCGTTCGTCAACCTGCTGCTGCCGCTGTTCGCGACGGCGTTCATGGTGCACGTGTTCAAGTCGGCACAGCGTGTGGCAGGCAGCTGAAGCGGGGTCCGTCACGCCGTTGTCTTGGCCGGGTACTCGCAGAGATCGTTGATCAGGCACCGCGGGCATTCCGGCTTCCTCGCCTTGCACACGTACCGGCCGTGCAGGATCAGCCAATGGTGGGCATGGCGGCGGTAGCGTTCCGGCACCACCTCCATGAGCCGGGTCTCGACCTCCAGTGGCGTCCTGCCCGGCGCGATCCCGATGCGGTTGCCGAGCCTGAATATGTGGGTGTCGACGGCAATGACGGGTTCTCCGAACGCCGTGTTGAGCACCACGTTCGCCGTCTTGCGGCCCACCCCCGGCAGGGCTTCCAGGGCGGCCCGCTCGCGCGGCACCTCGCCGCCGTGCTTTTCGACCAGCTGCCTTGCCAGCCCGATCAGGTTCTTCGCCTTGCTGCGATAGAGGCCGATCGTCCTGATGTACTCGATCAGCCCGTCTTCGCCGAGCGCGAGCAGCTTCTCTGGCGTGTCCGCGACCTTGAACAGTTCACGGGTTGCCTTGTTGACCCCGACATCCGTAGACTGTGCGGACAGGACCACCGCAACCAGCAGTGTGAACGGATTGACGTATTCGAGTTCGCCCTGTGGTTCGGGGTTCTGCGCGGCGAAGCGATCGAAGATTTCCTCTATCTTTGCTTGGTCCATGATGCCGGGATATCCTTGTCGTCGCCGCGGTGTGTCGAGGCTTGGCGGGCTCGCGCAACGGAGTCCGGTTGCGTACGTTGACGCGGCAGCAGTGCGTGAAGATGGATGACTGCAATACCTGATGTAAACCGTCCACGGTTCTCCGCGGTCCTGCGGCCGCACCGGTCGCTCGGCCCGCGCGGGTTCGCGGTGTTGATGGGGCTCACCTGCATCGTGAGTTTCGGTGCCGGGATCGCATTCCTCATGATGGGGGCGTGGCCGGTGTTCGGGTTCTTCGGACTTGATGCATTGTTGATCTATCTCGCCTTCCGCGCCAGCTACGCCTCCGCCCGCGTCTATGAAACCGTCTCCATCACCGACGGCGAACTGGTCGTGCGGCATTTCGAAGCCGGACAGGAGCCGCGAGAATGGCGGTTTCCGTCCTACTGGGTGCGGGTCGAACTCGAAGGCGACGAGGATGCGTGCGGACCACTGTACCTGCGCTCGCACGGCCGGCTTCTGAGGGTTGGCGACTTTCTCGGGCCGCGGGAGCGCTGGTCGTTCGCCGCTGCCCTCAGGTCGGCGCTCGCCAGCGCGTGATCAGCCATCGAGCACCTCTTTTGACTCGACAGTGGCATCGGCCTTGAGGCGATACACGATCGGTACGCCGGTGGCGAGGTTGAGCTCCGAAATCTGGTCCTTGTCCATCCGGTCCAGCACCATGATCAGGGCGCGCAGGCTGTTGTCGTGCGCGGCCACCAGTACCCTGCGCCCGGCCAGCACGTCGGGCAGGATGTGCTGGATGTAGAACGGCAGCACCCGTGCCGCCGTATCTTTCAGGCTCTCCCCGCCTGGCGGTGCCACGTCGTACGAGCGCCGCCAGATGTGTACCTGTTCCTTGCCCCAGCGCTCGCGCGCCTC
The DNA here is from genome assembly GCA_964608275.1 of uncultured Hyphomicrobiales bacterium. Taxonomy (GTDB): domain Bacteria; phylum Pseudomonadota; class Alphaproteobacteria; order Rhizobiales; family CAZSNL01; genus CAZSNL01. The sequence goes on from CAZSNL010000047.1 coordinate 13,284, forward strand.
ATCCTTGTTGAGGCCGGTGAGATCGCCGTAGTCGCGTTCGTTGAGGGCGACGTTGCGGACGACCTCGATGTCCTGCTGGCCGAGTGCCTCGAGGATCAGCCGCAGCGTCTCCTGCGCGCGCATGAGTTCGCTCGTGTAGGCGATGTCGAAGGTGAACCCGCGTTCGGCAAGCCTTGCGCCCGCCGCCTTCGCCTCGGCTATCCCCTGTTCGGTCAGCGGCACGTCGCGCCAGCCGGTGAACAGGTTCTTCAGGTTCCACTCGCTCTGTCCGTGCCTGACGAGCACCAGGACGCGGTCCATGTCGTGTCTCCGATTCAGTTTGCGCTCAGCCCCAGAACGTCGGTCATCGTGTACAGCCCCGGCTTGCGGCCGCGGGCCCACAACGCCGCCCTGACCGCGCCGCGGGCGAAGATCTCGCGCGATTCGGCGCGGTGGGTCAGTTCGATGCGTTCGCCATCGCCGGCGAACACGACCGTGTGGTCACCGGTGACGCTGCCGCCACGCAGGACTGCGAAGCCGATCGCCCCGCTTGCTCGTGCCCCGGTATGCCCGTCGCGGGCGCGTACAGCGTGGGTGGCGAGGGAAACGTCACGCCCCTCCGCCGCCGCCTGCCCGAGCATGAGGGCGGTGCCCGACGGCGCATCGACCTTGTGGCGGTGGTGCATCTCCACAATCTCGATATCGAACGTCTCGTCGAGTGCCGCTGCCACCGTCCGCACGAGCGACGCGAGGAGGTTCACGCCGAGGCTCATGTTGCCGGACTTCACGATGGTGGCGTGGCGCGCCGCCGCCTTGATCCTGGCCTCGTCGTCGTCGGAGAGCCCGGTGGTGCCGATGACGTGAACGATGCGCGCCTGGGCCGCAAGGGTGGCGAGGGCGACGGTGGCCGCCGGCGTCGTGAAGTCGAGGATGCCGTCGATGCGAGTGAACAGGTCCAGCGGTTCGTCGACGACCGGGATGCCCAGTTCGCCGATGCCGGCGAGCAAGCCGAGATCGCGACCCACCTCGGGCGCGCCCTTGCGCTCGATGCCGCCAGCGATCTCGCACCCCGGCGTCTCATGCACGAGGCGTGTCAGCATCCGCCCCATCCGTCCGGCAGGGCCGGCCACGGCAAGTCTCATCTGGTTCATGGTGCCGAACGCCTCACGTCGGGCCGCCGGGGCGGGAAGGGGTGCAGCGCCCGGCGGGCATCGGTCGCAATGGCAGTCGGATCAGGATCCATCGACGGTCACAGCATCGATGGCAGCACCCGGTCGGGTGGATTGTGGCCGTCGACGAACGTCTTGATGTTGATGATCACCTTTTCACCCATGTCGATCCGCCCCTCGATGGTAGCAGACCCCATGTGCGGCAGGATCACCGCCCGCTTGCACTTCACCAGCTTGGGATTGACGGCCGGCTCGTGTTCGAACACGTCGAGCCCGGCACCGGCCAGTTCGCCAGCCTCGAGCATCCGCGCGAGCGCGTTCTCGTCGATCACTTCGCCGCGCGCGGTGTTGACGATATAGGCGGTGGGGCGCATCAGCTTGAGCCGTCGCGCCGACAGCAGGTGATAGGTGGCTGGCGTGTGCGGGCAGTTGACGGACACGATGTCCATTCTCGCCAGCATCTGGTCCAGGCTTTCCCAGTACGTCGCTTCGAGCGCGTCCTCGATCGCCGGGCTCAGGCGTCTGCGGTTGTGGTAGTGGATCTGCAGGCCGAATGCGCGGGCGCGATGCGCCACCGCCTGGCCGATGCGCCCCATGCCGATGATGCCGAGCCGCTTGCCCGAGATGCGGTGGCCCAGCATCCAGGTGGGCGACCAGCCGTGCCAGCCCTCCTCGCTGGCGATGACGCCGGAACCTTCGATGAGACGCCGCGGCACGGCAAGGATCAGTGCCATCGTCATGTCGGCGGTATCCTCGGTCAGCACGCCAGGGGTGTTGGTGACGGTGATGCCGAGATTGCGCGCGGTTTCGACGTCGATGTTATCGACGCCGGTGCCGAAGTTGGCGATGAGCTTGAGGTTCGGGCCGGCCTGGCTGAGGATGCGCGAGTCGATGCGGTCTGTTACGGTGGGAACCAGGACGTCGGCCGTCTTGACCGCCTCGATCAGGTCGTCAGGCCCCATGGGCGTGTCATCGACGTTCAGCCGGGTCGAGAACAGCTCGCACATGCGGGTCTCGATGATGTCGGGAAGCTTGCGCGTGACGATCACGAGCGGCTTCTTCTTTGCCATGGACGGCTCCCGGGGAATGCGTTAAGGGCCGGTCAACGCATCGGATCGCGCTCTTTAAGTCAGAGGTCATACGGTGTACTCTGACACGGCCATCTCTACCAGATGGATGGGGAAAGACAAAGGGATTCTCGGAACATAGACGGTCGGACAGGGTCCGGCAGTGACCGGACTCGCGGCCGGCGCGCCCTCAGAAAGGCCTATGAAAAATCGATATCTTGACCTCAAGTTGGCGACGGTGGCGGTAGTCGGCCTCGGCGTCCTCGTGGTCGCAGCCGGCCTCCTGCTGCTGCCGCGGGACTGGGCCACGGCAAGCGGCGAAGACATGGCGGCGGCGCCGGCCGCGACCCATCGCGCGACGGGCCCGAGCGGGTTGCCGGTCCCGCGTTTCGTGAGCCTGAAGACCGATCGCGTGAACGTGCGCCGTGGGCCAAGCACCGCCCATCAGGTGGTCTGGGTGTTCGCCAAAAAGGGCCTGCCCGTCGAGATCGTTGCGGAATTCGAGCACTGGCGGCGCATCCGCGACAGTGAAGGCGAGGAAGGCTGGGTCTATCACAGTCTGCTGGCCGGCCGGCGCATGGCCTTGGTCGCGCCGTGGCGGGCCGATGCACAGGTACCGCTCCTTGCCGAACCGGCCACGACGGCGAAACCGGTGGCGTTTCTGGAGTCCGGTGTCGTCGGCGAGGTGCGGCGGTGTACCGGCGAGTGGTGCCGGCTCACGATAGGCAGCTATACCGGCTGGCTGCAGCAGGAACTGGTCTGGGGCGTCTATCCCGGCGAGCAGATCAACTGATCGCGTACTCGACCGCTGGCGGCCGTGCTGTCTCGAAGGGGCAAGGGATTTCCCATGCCGGCACCGCGCGGGGGGCGAGAGCCCTGCAACGCCGCGTCAGCTAATCTGGCCCGTGTCTCAAGCCGCTTTCGAGGGGTCGGAGAGCCGGACGATGACGTCTATTCGCGAGACCTGGGTGCCCTCTGGTGGCTCCGGCAGCCCGATCACGTCGAGCTGATCGCCGGGAATGTCCATCAGGGTGCCGTCGCGCTCGAAGAAGAAATGATAGTGGTTGCTCGTGTTCGTATCGAAGTAGGTCTTCGATCCGTCGATCGCGACTTCGCGCAACAGGCCGGCGTTTGTGAACTGATTGAGCGTGTTGTAGACGGTTGCCAGTGAAACCGGCATGCGCGCGTTGAGCGCCTGTTCGTGCAGTTCCTCCGCCGTGACGTGGCGGTCGCCGTCACCGAACAGCAGACTCGCCAGCGCAACCCTCTGGCGGGTCGGTCGCAGGCCTGCGTCCCTGAGCATCTCGACGATTCGCCCGTCGGCGTCGAACATTGTGGAAAGCCAGCTTCCAGTTACCCGTACCGTGCTTATAAGCAATTCGAGAAGTCTTCGCAATTCCTCATTGTGGCGACCGTCGGCCGCGCCCTGCTGTCGCAACGGCTTTAAGACCGGGCGGCCGTATGGTAGGAAGCGCAGATGCCGCCGGAACCGCAGTGCGGCCGATCGGACGTGATCACAACGGACAGACTTGCCTCGCAATGGATGTTGCACGACGAAAATCCAGTTTCGGCTACGAGGACCTGTTGGCCTGTGCCCGCGGCGAGCTGTTCGGCCCGGGCAACGCGCAGTTGCCGCTGCCGCCGATGCTGATGTTCGATCGGATATCGAGCATTTCCGAGGATGGTGGTTCCTACGGCAAGGGGGAGGTCCGGGCCGAGCTCGACATCAGGCAGGATCTCTGGTTCTTCGACTGCCACTTTTATGGCGACCCGGTGATGCCTGGGTGCCTCGGGCTCGATGCCATGTGGCAGCTGCTGGGATTTTTCCTCGGCTGGCTCGGCGCCCCCGGCAAGGGTCGTGCATTGAGTGTCGGGGAGGTCAAGTTCTCGGGGATGGTTTTGCCCAGTGTCCGCAAGGTCGAGTACATCGTGAACCTGAAGCGCGTCATCCAGCGCAAGCTGGTGCTCGGCATCGCGGACGGCTTTCTCAAAGCCGACGGAAAGACACTTTACACGGCCAACGATCTGCGTGTGGGGCTGTTCACGGCTGACGCCTGAACGGCTGCCAATGCGAAAATGAGAGGCCCGGTTCCCCGATGAGGCGAGTGGTCGTTACAGGAATGGGTATCGTTTCCAGCATCGGAAACAATACCCAGGAAGTGCTGGCATCGCTGCGCGAGGCCAGATCCGGAATTTCCCGTGCGCCGGAGTATGCGGAGCTCGGTTTCCGCTGCCAGGTGCACGGCGCACCGAGCCTCGACCCGGACGAGGCGGTCGACAGGCGGATCCGCCGGTTCATGGGCAGCGGCGCCGCCTGGAACTACGTGGCGATGGAACAGGCCATCAGCGATGCCGGCTTGGAGCCGGATGAGGTGTCGCACGAGCGCACCGGCCTCATCATGGGGTCGGGCGGCCCGTCGACGCGGACGATCGTCCAGGCGGCCGATACGGTACGCGAGAAGGGGCCGAAGCGGGTCGGGCCGTTCGCGGTTCCGGCAGCGATGTCGAGCACCAACTCGGCCACCCTCGCCACTCCGTTCAGGATCCGCGGCGTGAACTATTCCATCTCATCGGCATGCGCCACGTCCAACCACTGCATCGGCAACGCTGGCGAGCTGATCCAGTGGGGCAAGCAGGACATCGTCTTCGCCGGCGGCGGCGAGGAGCTGGACTGGACATTGTCGGTGCTGTTCGACGCCATGGGAGCGATGTCGACCCGCTTCAACGACACGCCCCAGAAGTCGAGCCGGGCGTTCGATGTGAACCGTGACGGATTCGTCATCGCCGGCGGCGCCGGTGTCATCGTGCTCGAGGAGCTCGAGCACGCCAAGGCCCGCGGCGCCCGGATATACGGCGAGCTTGCCGGCTACGGGGCCACGTCGGACGGTTTCGACATGGTCCAGCCATCGGGCGAGGGTGCGGCGCGGTGCATGCGGCAGGCGATCGCCGGTCTCGACTGCGCGGTCGATTACATCAATCCGCACGCAACCTCCACGCCGATCGGCGACCTGCGTGAGGCGGAGGCCTTGCGTGAGGTGTTTGGCGATGATGTGCCGCCGATCAGCGCCACGAAATCGCTTACCGGGCACTCGTTGGGCGCCGCCGGCGTACAGGAGGCGATCTATTCACTGCTGATGATGAACAACGGCTTCATCTGCAAATCGGCCAACATCGAGGAAATCGATCCCGACGTGGCCGACCTGCCGATCGTGCGCGAACGCCGGGACAACGTGACGATCAACTGTGTCATGTCGAACAGCTTCGGCTTCGGCGGCACGAACGCAACACTCGTGTTCAAGCGATACGACGGCTGAAAAGAACGTCACGGCCGACCGGCCAGAGGGTAATGGTGTCATGACAGACGGTGCGTCCGCGAGGACGGGTTCCCTGATGGAGGGCAAGCGCGGCCTTGTGATGGGTGTCGCCAACAATCATTCGATCGCGTGGGGAATTGCCCGCGTGCTTGCCCAACACGGGGCGGAGATCGCGTTCACCTACCAGGGAGAGGCGTTCGGCCGCCGGGTGCGGCCGCTGGCGGAATCCATCGGCAGCACGATTGCGTTGTCCTGTGACGTAGAGGATCCCGCGTCGATGGACGACGTCTTCGAGCAGCTGCGCGCGAGCTGGGGCACGATGGACTTCCTGGTCCATGCCATTGCCTATTCGGACAAGGCCGAGCTCAAGGGCCGCTATGCCGATACTACCCGCGAGAACTTCATCCGGACGATGCTCATCTCGTGCTACTCGTTCACCGAGGTGGCGAGACGCGCGGCTGCGATGATGCCGGATGGCGGGGCCCTGGTAACGTTGACGTACAGCGGGTCTAACCGGGTCATGCCGAACTACAACGTCATGGGCGTGGCCAAGGCGGCGCTGGAATCGAGCGTGCGGTACCTCGCTGCCGATTACGGAGCGTCAGGCATCCGCGTCAACGCGATCTCGGCCGGACCGATGCGCACGCTGGCCGGTGCCGGCATCAGCGATGCGCGGTTCATGTTCAACTTCCAGAAGCGGCATTCGCCGTTGCGGCGCACGGTTACGCTCGACGAAGTCGGCGGTGCGGCGCTGTACCTGCTCTCCGACCTGTCGACCGGCGTCACCGGCGAAGTGCACTTCGTCGATTCCGGCTACAACATCATGTCGATGCCGCGTCCCGACGATCTGCGCGCCAGCGGCGCAGTCGAGGACGACAACGGCGATATCCGCGAGGCCGCCCAATAGGTCTCGCGGATACCGGGGTGTGTCGGCAGCCTGCGGCGGACCATCCGGCCGGTCAGTTGACCTCTGCCTCTTCGTCCTTCCGCAGGCTCAGGTCCTCGCCGGTTTCCTGGTCGACCAGCCGCATTGACAGGCGCACCTTGCCACGCGGATCGAAGCCCAGCAGCTTGACCTTCACCAGATCGCCTTCCTGCACCACGTCGGTGACCTTGTTCACCCGGCGGTTGGCAAGCTCGGAGATGTGCACCAGGCCGTCACGTGATCCGAAGAAGTTCACGAACGCGCCGAAGTCGACCACCTTGACGACCTTGCCTTCATAGATCTTGCCGACCTCGGGATCGAGGGCAATGCTCTGGATCCACTCGATCGCCGCCTTGATCGACTGGGCATCGTTCGACGCGATCTTGATGGTGCCGTCGTCGCTGATGTCGATCTTCGCGCCCGTTTCTTCGACAATCTGCCGCACCACCTTGCCGCCCGTGCCGATGACCTCGAGGATCTTGTCGGCCGGGATGGTGATCACCTCGATGCGCGGCGCATAGGCGCCCATTTCCTTGCGGGCCTCGGTCAGCGCCTTGGCCATCTCGCCGAGGATATGCATGCGGCCTTCCTTGGCCTGGAACAGCGCGGTGCGCATGATTTCCTCGGTAATGCCGGAGATCTTGATGTCCATCTGCAGCGACGTGATGCCGCCGGCGGTGCCGGC
>CAZSNL010000048.1:0-20375 GCA_964608275.1 uncultured Hyphomicrobiales bacterium
CGGTCACCATCTTCGCATCCGGGTCCGAGGTGCAGATCGCGCTCGCGGCCAAGCGCGACCTCGACGCCCGCGGCCATCCGACGCGGGTGGTCTCGGTGCCCTGCTTCGAGCTGTTCGAACAGCAGCCCAAGGCCTACCGGCAGGCGATCCTCGGCAGCTCCGAGGTGAAGGTCGCCGTCGAGGCGGCGGTGCGCATGGGATGGGAACGGTTCATCGGCAGCGACGGCATCTTCATCGGCATGACGGGATTCGGCGCCAGTGGCCCGTACCAGGATCTCTACCGCCACTTCGGCATTACCGCCGAGGCGGTGGCCGCGGCGGCGCTGGAGCGGCTGCGACCGGCCGGGGCCGCTGTCTGAAAGTTCTGCCGGCCGGTTGGTTCGCGCCGGCCGTTCGTGTTGGAAACCCCCGCGTCGCCTGACGCGTTATCCGTACAGCCGGGAGGTGAACAATGGCAGTCCGATTGGCAATCAACGGCTTCGGCCGCATAGGCCGGCACATCCTGCGCGCGATCGCCGAATCCAAGCGCAACGATGTCCAGGTCGTCGCCATCAACGACCTGACCTCGTTCGAGATGTCGGCGCATCTGCTGCAGCACGATTCGGTCCACGGTCCGTTCCCCGGCCGGGTCAACCTGGCCGATGGCGGCATCGACATCGGCTATGGCGTCATCAAGTGCTTCTCCGAACGCGACCCGGCAAAGCTGCCGTGGGGCGATCTCGGCGTCGACATCGCGCTCGAGTGCACCGGCGTCTTCACCAGCCGCGACAAGGCGGCCGCCCATCTCGAGGCGGGCGCCGGCAAGGTGCTGGTGTCGGCGCCCGCGACCGGGGCCGACCTCACCGTCGTCTATGGCGTCAACCACGACGCCCTGAAGGCGGAGCACACCGTGGTGTCGAACGCCTCGTGCACCACCAACTGCCTGGCGCCGGTCGCCAAGGTGCTCAACGACTTCTGCGGCATCGAGCGCGGCTTCATGACCACCATCCACGCCTACACCGGCGACCAGCGGCTGGTCGACACCGAGCACCGCGACAAGCGCCGCGCCCGCGCCGCCGCCGTCAACATGATCCCGACCTCGACCGGCGCCGCCCGCGCCGTCGGCCTGGTGCTGCCGGAACTGCGCGGCAAGCTGGACGGTACCGCGATCCGCGTGCCGGTCCCCAACGTGTCGCTGGTCGACCTGGTGTTCGTGCCCGGCCGCAAGGTCTCCGTCGACGAGATCAACGAGGCGATGGTGAAGGCGGCCGAGGGACCGCTCAAGGGCGTCATCGAGCTGAACGACGAGGAACTGGTCTCCAGCGACTTCAACCACAGCCCGGCATCGTCGACCTTCGACCTGACCCAGACCCAGATCGTCGACGACGGCCTGGTGCGGGTGGTCAGCTGGTACGACAACGAATGGGGCTTCTCCAACCGCATGGCCGACACCGCCGGCTACATGGGAAGCCTCGGGCGCTGACCGGATCGGGTTCCGCGCGATGTCCCGGGTGCCGGCGATCGACGATCTCGATGTCGCGGGGAGGCGGGTGATCCTGCGCGCCGACCTCAACGTGCCGCTGGAGGGCGGCGAGGTCCGCGACGCCACCCGCATCGAACGGGTCGTGCCGACCATCCGCGAGCTGGTGGACAGGGGCGCGGCGGTCATCGTGCTGTCGCACTTCGGCCGGCCCAATGGCAGGGTGGTGCCGGAGATGTCGCTCGAGCCGGTGGCGGCGGCGCTGGCCCGGGCGCTCGGCGGCAAGGTCGAGTTCGTCGCCACCGACTGGCGCGACGGCGCGGCCCGGGCGGCCGCCGCGGCCGCGCAGCCGGGCGACGTGCTGCTGATGGAGAACACCCGCTTCCACCCCGGCGAGGAGGCCAACGACGCGGCGTTCGCCTCGACCCTCTCCGAACTTGGCGACGTCTACGTGAACGATGCGTTCTCCGCCGCCCACCGCGCCCATGCCTCGACCGAGGCGATCGCCCGCCGGCTCCCCGCGGCCGCCGGCCGTGCCATGCAGGCCGAGCTGGCCGCGCTTTCCCGCGTCCTCGAGACGCCGCAGCGGCCGGTGGCGGCGGTCGTCGGCGGCGCCAAGATCTCCACCAAGCTCGACCTCCTCGCCAACCTGACGGCGAAGGTCGACACCATCGTGATCGGCGGCGGCATGGCGAACACGTTCCTCGCCGCCCAGGGCAGGCCGGTCGGCCGCTCCTTGTGCGAGCACAACCTTCTGGAAACCGCCCGCCAGACCCTGCAGGCGGCCGAGCGGGCCGGCTGCCGGCTGCTACTGCCGGTAGACGTGGTGGTCGCCGGCGAACTGGCCGAGAACGCCCCTAGCCGCACCGTTGGCGTCGACGAGGTGCAGGCGGACGAGATGATCCTCGACGTCGGCGAGGCCACCGTGGGCCAGATCGTCGAGGTGTTCGAGGCGGCGCGGACGCTGGTCTGGAACGGCCCGCTGGGCGCCTTCGAGACGCGCCCGTTCGATGCCGGGACGGTGGCCGCGGCACGGGCGGCGGCGCGGCTCACCCGCGACGGCTCGCTCGTCTCGGTCGCCGGCGGCGGCGACACCGTGGCCGCCCTTGCAGCCGCTGGCGTGATCGACGACTTTACCTATGTTTCGACGGCAGGAGGCGCCTTCCTCGAATGGCTGGAAGGCAAGGCGCTTCCTGGAGTAGAAGTACTGAAGATGCGGGCCTCCGGGTCCAGCGCGTAAGTAACGCCTTTCGACGGAATGGAGCCATGACCGAGAGACTCGAAGACATTGCCCAGAGGATGGTGTCACCGGGAAAGGGCATTCTCGCCGCCGATGAGAGCTCAGGCACGATAAAGAAGCGCTTCGACTCGATCGGCGTCGAATCGACCGAGGAAACCCGGCGCGATTATCGTGAAATGCTGTTCCGCGCCGAACAGGCGATGCGCGACTACATCTCAGGCGTCATCCTGTTCGACGAGACGATCCGCCAGCGCGCCGCCGACGGGACGCCGCTGGTGGAGATCATCGCCGCCACCGGGGCGGTGCCCGGGATCAAGGTCGACAAGGGTGCGAAGGCGCTGCCGTTCTCCGATGGCGAAAAGGTTACCGAGGGCCTGGACGGCCTGCGCGAGCGGCTGCAGGAGTATTACGGCCTCGGCGCACGCTTCGCGAAGTGGCGGGCGGTGATCGACATCGGTCCCGGGCGGCCGAGCCACAACTGCATCAATGCCAACGCCCATGCCCTCGCCCGCTATGCCGCCCTCTGCCAGGAGCAGAACATCGTGCCGATCGTCGAGCCCGAGGTGCTGATGGACGGTCCGGTTGCGACCCACGACATCGACACCTGCGAAAAGGTGACGACGTGGACCCTCAAGACGGTGTTCCAGGAGCTCTACTACGCCGGCGTCCGGCTCGAAGGCATCGTGCTCAAGCCGAACATGGTGATCGCCGGCAACAAGGCCGAACGGCAGGCGTCGCCGCAGGAAGTGGCCGAACGGACGGTCAAGGTGCTGAAGGACTGCGTGCCGGCCGCGGTGCCGGGCATCGCATTCCTCTCGGGCGGCCAGTCGGACGAACTGGCGACGGAGCATCTTTCGCTGATCAACCAGATCGGCGACCTGCCGTGGAAGGTCACCTTCTCGTACGGCCGGGCGCTGCAGGCGGCGGCCCTGAAGGCCTGGGGTGGAAAGCGCGAGAACGTGGCACAGGCCCAGGCGGCATTCGCACACCGCGCGCGAATGAACGGCCTTGCCGCCTCTGGCAAGTGGCAGCCGCAACTCGAGCAGGCAGCCTGAGGCGCAACGCTGCCTCCGATCCGCCGCCATCTGCCCGTAGTGCCGGGTCATGCCGTCGCGCGAGCCTGATAACGTGCGCTGCAGGTTGTTCCTCGTGGCGCCGCCACAGCTCGATTCCGATCGGCTGGTGCCCCTGCTCGAGGCCGCGTTCGATGCCGGCGACGTGGCGTCGCTGCTGCTCTGCAACAGCGGAAGCGCCGAGCCGCTGGAGGAGACCGTCCGCGCCGCCATGCAGATCGCCTACGCCCGCAACGTGGCGGTGCTCGTCGCCGACGACGCGGACCTTGCCGTTCGCTCCGGCGCCGACGGCGTGCACGTGACCGGCGGCCTCGACGCCTACCGGGCGGCCCGCGCCACCGTCGGGCCCGAGCGGATCGCCGGCGCCCTGTGCAGGAACGGCAAGCACCTCGCCATGGAACTGGGCGAGGCGGGCGCCGACTACCTCGCCTTCGAGGATGGAGCCGCCGGCACCGACTCGCTCCTCGCCTGGTGGGCGGAGATCTTCGAGGTTCCCTGCCTTGCCGCCACCCCCACCGACCTCGCGCTCGCCGGCGTGCTGGCGCGGGCGGGCGTCGACTTCATCCGGCCCGAAGACGCCATGTGGGGGTCGTCGCAACGCGCCGCGGAGGCGGTTCGGCGCTATAATGAGCTGTTCGACGAGATCGCGGCAGAACAGCGATGCTGAAGCCTTTCGCCCTCATGGTTGCCGCGGCCCTGGTGTTCGGGTCCGCAGGCGGCGTGCGGGCGGACTACGCCGCGGCCTTCGATGCGTACGTCATCAAGCAGTACGACATCGCCTACAAGCTTGCCCGCCAGGCCGCCGCAGACGGCGATGCCCGGGCGCAGGCGCTGCTGGGCGCCCTCTATGCCGAGGGCCGCGGCGTCCCGCGCGACCTCGACCAGGCGCTTGCCTGGTTCACCAAGGCTGCCGAGAAGGGCCATCCCGGGGCGCAGCTGGAACTCGGGCTCATGTACATGGACGGCCGCGCCGGCGAGGAGGACATCGCCAAGGCGGAGGCCTGGTTCCGCAAGGCGGCGGGCAACGGCTATGCCGCGGCACAGTACAACGTCGGGCTGATCCATGCCGGCGCCGACGGCCGCGAGCCGGAATGGGAACTGGCCGCCGACTGGTTCCGCAAGGCGGCCGACCAGGGCTTCGCCCAGGCACAATACGACCTCGGCGTGCTCTATGCCGAAGGCAAGGGCGTGGAACAGAACCTCGTGGAAGCCGGCAAGTGGTTCGCAAAGGCCGCGTTGCAGGGCCATTCGGGCGCGGCCCTCGACTACGGCGTCATGGTGTTCAAGGGCGAAGGGGTCAAGAAGGACGAGGCGATCGGCGCCCAATGGCTGTTGCGGTCGGCGGAGGCCGGCAATCCGATTGCCCAGAACCGGGTGGCGCGCCTCTATCATGCCGGCCGCGGCCTCGAGCGTAACGACATCGAAGCGGCAAAGTGGCATCTCATCGCCCGCGACAACGGGCGCGCCGACGCCGGTCTCGACATGTTCCTCGTCGAGATGCCGCTCGACGACCGGCTCGAGGCCGAGGCCCGCGCCGAAGCCTGGCAGGAGGCCTTCAAGGACCGCTGAGGCCACGGCCCGAGTCGCCTGACGTCAGGCACGGCGGGTGGTACGGCGATTCTGCAACCGCACGAGATCAAGGGACACTTGACGGCGCCGCGCGGGCTTGGCAGAGGGACCACCTGTTTCGTCAATGCCGCGGATGCAACCATTTCGGCGTCTGCCGTCCGCCCGATAGGAATACCTGCGAGGCTCGATGAAGATAAACGGCAACGAAATCCGTCCCGGGAACGTGATCCGGCACAAGGACAGCCTCTGGGTGGCGGTCAAGACACAGCACGTCAAGCCGGGCAAGGGCGGCGCCTTCGCACAGGTCGAACTCAGGAACCTCGTCGACGGTACCAAGCTCAACGAGCGTTTCCGGTCTTCGGAGACGGTCGAGCGCGTGCGCCTGGAGCAGAAGGACTATCAGTTTCTCTACGCCGATGGCGACATGCTCACGTTCATGGATACCGAGACCTACGACCAGATCCAGCTGCCGCAGACGTTCGTCGGCGAACGTGCCCAGTTCCTGCAGGACGGCATGGAGGTGACGGTCGAAAGCCACGAGGGCAAGCCGATCTCCATCAACCTTCCGGAGCAGGTGACGCTTGCCGTGGTCGAGACGGAGCCCACCATCAAGGGGCAGACCGCCGCCTCGTCGTACAAGCCCGCGATTCTCGAGAACGGGGTCCGCGTCATGGTGCCGCCGTTCATCGAGTCCGGCGAGCGGGTGGTTGTAGACACCAACGAAGTGGCCTACGTCCGTCGCGCGGACTGACATACCGGCCGGCACGACTGCCAGCCGTCCGCCGGTCGCAGCGCCCCCGCGCGGGCGGCCGCCGATCCTTGTTTCCACACACGGAGCGTTTGCCCGATGGCCCGTAGCGCGCTGATGAACGTCATGGTCGCCGCCGCCCGCAAGGCGTCGCGGTCGCTCCGGCGCGACTTCGGCGAAGTCGAAAACCTGCAGGTGTCGCTCAAGGGGCCGGCCGATTTCGTCAGCGCTGCCGATCGCCGGGTGGAGGAGATCCTGCGCGAGGAGCTGGAGCGTGCCCGCCCCGGCTACGGCTTCCTGATGGAAGAGTCGGGCGCCATCGCCGGCGCCGACCGGACGCACCGCTGGATCGTCGATCCGATCGACGGCACCACCAACTTCCTGCATGGCATCCCCCTGTTTGCCATCTCGATCGCCCTCGAGCGCGAGGGCGAGATCGTCGCCGGGCTCATCTACAACCCCATCGCCGACGAGATGTTCGTCGCCGAGCGCGGCAGCGGCGCCTTCTTCAACGATCGGCGGATACGGGTCTCGGGACGCCGCGACCTCGGTCAGGCGGTCATCACCTGCGGCATTCCCCACCGCGACCGCGGCGACCCGGTGCGGTTCTCGCGCGAACTGCTCGCCCTTCAGACCCAGGTCGCCGGCATCCGGCGCACCGGCGCCGCAGCGCTCGATCTGGCGTGGCTGGCCGCCGGACGGTTCGACGGCTTCTGGGAATGGGGGCTGCACCCCTGGGACATCGCCGCGGGCATCCTCCTGGTGGAGGAGGCGGGCGGCATGGTCGGCGCCCTCGATGGTGCCCGCAACGTGATCGCCTCGGGCAACGTGATCGCCGCCAATCCCGATCTGTTCACGGATCTGGAGCGGATTCTGAGGCGGGTCCGCGACATCGCGCCCGCAGTCAGATAAAATCCTGTTTAAGTAAGCGTGGGTTGAAAAAGCAGCGGCGCGTCGCCACAATCTGCCCCCGTGCAGTCCCTGCGCGATTGTCGGCGGCTGCAATCGAGTGCATCATGGGGCCTTGCAGGTGAGGGGCGAGGCCATGTTGGACGTGGAAATCGAACCGAGACAGGCAGCCTTGATCTCGCCGCGCATCTACGTGGTGCGCATGGGCGTGTTCCTCATCCTCGTGGCGTTTGCGGCGGCAATACTCTATCCGCAGATCGAACGGGCTTTCCTCGCCAATCCGCTGCTCAACGGACTCATCGTGGCCGCGCTGTTTCTCGGCATCGCCTACGGGTTCATGATCGTCTTCCGCCTGTTCCGCGAAGTCCATTGGGTCAACAACTTCCGCATCGGCGAACCGGCGCGCACGATGGCGCGCAATCCGGTGCTGCTGGCACCGATGGCCGCGTTGCTGCGCGATCGCCAGAGCCAGATGTCGCTGACACCGATGTCGATGCGTTCGCTGCTCGACTCGCTTGCGACCCGGCTGGATGAGTCGCGCGACATCCTGCGCTATCTCACCGGCCTGCTCATCTTCCTCGGCCTCCTCGGCACGTTCTGGGGGTTGCTCGAGACCGTGTCGTCGGTCGGCACGACGATCCGGGCGCTCGACGTCACGCAGACCGAAAGCGGGGTCCTGTTCGAAGAACTGAAGACCGGACTGGAAGCCCCGCTGTCGGGCATGGGCACGGCGTTCTCGTCGTCCCTTTTTGGTCTCGCCGGCTCGCTGGTCCTCGGGTTCCTCGACCTGCAGGCGAGCCAGGCCCAGAACCGCTTCTACACCGACCTCGAGGACTGGCTTTCGACCATCACCGACATCGGGTCCGGCGAGGGTCACCCTTATGCGGTTCCGCACTACCTGCGACTGGATCTCCGCGACATGCAGGAGACCCTGGGCCGGATCGACACCACGCTCCAGGAGACGCTGAATGCGGCTCCGGAAGGCGGCAGCGAAACCGAAGCGATAGAACTGCTGGCCGACGCGGTCCACGGACTCGTCAGGCAGATGCGCGAGGAACAGCGGATCGTGCGCGAATGGGCGCAGGCGCAGGCCGACCAGCAGACCGACATCAAGCAGGTGCTGGAACGGCTGGTCGAGCAATCCGCGGCTGACACGGCTTCGGTCGAGCCGGCCCGCGTCCGCAAGGAGGGCTGATGGTGGCCCTGGCCCGGCGCCAGCGCGAGCGCCAATCGCACTACTGGCCCGGTTTCGTCGATGCGATGGCGACGCTGCTGCTCGTCATCATCTTCCTGCTGACCGTGTTCATGGTGGTGCAGTTCATCCTGGCCCGCGAGATCACCGGCCAGGACACCGTCCTGTCCCAGCTGCGCTCGCAGATTGCGGAGCTGTCGGAACTGCTGGCGCTGGAACGATCCGATCGCACCAATCTAGAGGCAACGCTTGCTGCCCTGACCGACGACCTGGAGTCGGCCAAGAGCGAGAATGAACGACTGATGTCGCTCTACGCTGCCGAACAGGAGCGGGCGGAGGACGCCGGAGGCACCATCGGCTCGCTTCGGTCCGCACTCGAGGAAGAAAAGCAGATGCGGGCCGAGGCGCTCGCCAGGGTGGACCTGCTCAACCAGCAGATCGCCGCCCTGCGCCGCCAGCTTGCCGCACTGGAAGCGGCGCTGGAAGCGGCCGAGGAACGCGATCGCGTCTCCAGGGCACAGATCGTCGACCTGGGCCAACGGCTCAACGCGGCACTCGCCCAGCGGGTCCAGCAGCTCGCGCGGTATCGCTCGGAGTTCTTCGGCAAGCTGCGCGAGATCCTCGGTCAACGTTCGGACATCCGGATCGTCGGCGACCGCTTCGTGTTCCAGGCCGAAGTGTTTTTTGCCAAGGGCGAGGCCGCGATCAATCCCGAGGGCCGCCGCGAACTGGACAAGCTGGCCGAGGCGCTGCTCGACCTGCAGGACGATATCCCCGCCGACCTCAACTGGGTGCTGCGCGTCGACGGCCATACCGACGTCGACCCGATCTCCACGCCGGCCTTCCCGTCGAACTGGGAGCTGTCCGCGGCCCGGGCGATCTCCGTGGTCCGCTACCTGATGAGCAAGGGCGTGCCGCCCGACCGTCTCGTCGCGGCCGGATTCGGCGAGTACCAGCCACTCGAACCGGGCGACAGCGAGGACGCCAAGCGCCGCAACCGCCGCATCGAACTCAAGCTGACGGAGCGCTGATCCTGTCGCGCAGCCGTTCGCCCTCGCCGGCCTCGGCGGCGGCGCTTCCCGGCTCGGCAAACTGGAGCGCGGCAAGGCGCGCATAGAGACCATCCTGCCGGATGAGGTCGTCATGCCGGCCCTCGGCGACGATGCGCCCGCCGTCGACGACAAGAATCCGGTCGGCGCCTGCCACCGTCGCCAGCCGGTGCGCGATGACGAGCGTCGTGCGGCCGCGCATCAGCCGCTCCAGCGCCGCCTGCACCTTGCTCTCACTCTCCGCGTCGAGGGCGCTCGTGGCTTCGTCAAGCAGCAGGATCGGCGCTTCGCGCAGCACCGCCCGCGCAATCGCGATGCGCTGCCGCTGCCCGCCGGAAAGCCGAACGCCGCGTTCGCCGAACGCGGTATCGAAACCATCCGGCATGGCGGCGATGAATTCCGTCGCATTGGCCGCCTCGGCGGCGGCTTCGATCTCGGCATCGCTCGCATCCGTGCGTCCGTAGCGAATGTTCTCCCTGGCCGTTGCCGAGAACACCACCGGTTCCTGCGGCACGTAGGCGATGCGCCGGCGCAGGTCGTCCGGATCGGCGTCGCGCGCATCCACCCCGTCCACCAGAACCCGGCCCGACTGCGGGTCGTAGAACCGCATGATGAGGTTGAACACCGTGCTCTTGCCGGCGCCCGACGGACCGACGATCGCCACCCGCTCGCCCGGCGCGATCCGGAAGCTCATGCCGTCGAGCGCCCGCTCGTGGCCGCGGGTCGGATAGGCGAAGTGCACGTTCTCGAAGACGACTTCGCCCCGTGGCGGCTCCGGCATCGGCCGCGGCCTGGCGGGCGCCACGATGCGCGGCCGGACCGCAAGGAGTTCCGCCAGCCGCTCGCCGGCGCCGGCAGCGAGCTGGATCTCGCCCCAGACCTGGCTGAGTTCGCCCACCGCACCGGCAGCAAACGCGGCATAGAGCACGAACTGGCTCAGTTCGCCGCCGCTGAGCTCGCCGGCCAGCACGTCGCGGGCGCCGTACCACAGCACCGTCACCACGCTGGCGAAGGTGAAGAAGATGATGCAGGCGGTCAGTACCGCCCGCGCCCCGGTGCGCCGCCGCTCCGCCTCGAACACGTCGTCGGTCGCGGCGGCAAACCGGTCCCGTTCCGACCTCTGGTGTCCGTAGGCCTGGACGATCGGGATCGCGTGCAGGATCTCGCTCGCCATTGCCGTCGTGTCGGCCAGCGAATCCTGCGCGCGGCGCGACAGCCGTCGCACCCAGCGGCCGAAGATCACCAGCGGCGCCATGATGACGGGAAGCGCGGCGATCACCAGACCGGAGAGTTCGATGCTGGTCACGAACATCATGACCACCGCGCCGACGAACAGCACCAGGTTCCTGAGCGCGATCGATGCGCTTGCCCCGAACGCCGCCTTGATCTGGGTGGTATCGGCGGTAAGCCGCGACAGCACCTCGCCGGTACGGACCTGCTCGTAGAACGCAAGATCGAGTTCGGTAATGCGGGCGAACACCGCCTTGCGCAGGTCGGCGACGACGCGCTCGCCGACCCAGGTCACGCAATAGAACCGCGCGGCGCTGGCCAGCGCCAGCACCAGCACCAGCACCAGCAGCATGCCGAAGTACTGGTCGATGAAGCGGGCGTTGTCCTCGGAGAAGCCGAAGTCGATCATCCGCCTGACCGCCAGCGGTACCGCCAGCGTCGCCAGTGCGGCGACGACGAGCGCCACTATTGCTGCGGCAACCCGGCCCTTGTAGGCGGCGAGAAACGGCAGCAGTCCGGCAAGCGGCCGCAGGCTGCGGCCCTTCGGACGCGAGGTCGTTTCGGAACCGGTTGCCCCGCTGCGACCCCCGTCGCTCGTGCGCTTGGTCACGGCCCTCTCGGCCCTTGGAATGCGATCATCGGACACCACCTGTAGCAGGCTTCCTGTTGAAGCGGAAAGAGACGGCAATTCCAACCCCCCGGCTGCCGTATCGGGCGGGGTGCGACCTTGTCACCCGGCGGGCGCTCCTGTATACGGGCCGGCCAACGACCTCGCGGACGAAAGACGCCAGAAATGAAGAAGGACATCCATCCCGACTACCATATGATCACGGTGGTCATGACGGACGGAACGACGTACCAGACCCGTTCGACCTACGGTTCCGAGGGCGAAACGCTCACTCTCGACATCGATCCGAAGACCCACCCGGCGTGGACCGGCGGCAGCCAGCACCTTGTTGACCGCGGCGGCCGGGTCTCGCGGTTCAAGAAGAAGTACGAAGGGTTCATGAGCTGAGCCCCTGCCGGGGTTCGGCACGCCGTGCCCGAATCAGGCGCGTTTGCCCACCTGCTGACGGGTTCCGCATCGGTCCGGTGATTGCACCGTCCGGGTGATCTGCCATGGCCTGAGGTGCGACGTTCCGGCCTTGTGCGGATCGGCCCACGGCCGGTAGGATCGCTTCCGGTGGAAGAGCGGAGGCATCCGTGCGGTCACGACGCTCCGGGTTCTTGCGTGTACTCGCGGCCATCGGTGCGGGCCTGATCGCACTCCTCGGACCATCGTCGCAGCCGGCGCCGGCGCAGCAGGACCGCACCGCGGAACCGCTGCTGGTGTTTGCCGCGGCCAGTCAGAAGGATGCCCTCGACGCGGTGATCATGGCCTATCACAGGGCATCGGGCGAGGTCGTAAGGACCTCGTACCTGTCGAGTTCGGTTCTCGCCCGCCAGATCGAACAGGGAGCTCCCGCCGATCTCTTCATCGCCGCCAATGTCGAATGGATGGACTATGTCGACGATCGCGATCTGATCGACCGGTCGACCCGCGTCGACCTCCTGAGCAACAGGCTGGTCGTCGTTGCCCCGCGCGCCGGCACGATGCCCGAATTCGATGTCGCGGAGACCGATCTGGCGGCGCTGCTCGGCACCGGCCGGCTGGCGATGGGCGACCCGGATCACGTGCCGGCCGGGATTTATGCCGCCCAGGCCCTGCGGACCCTCGGTGCGTGGGACGCGATCCTGCCGCGCCTCGCCCGGACCGAAAATGTCCGCGTCGCGCTCGCCCTCGTCGCCCGCGGCGAGACGCCGCTCGGCATCGTCTACGCTTCGGACGCGGTGGCCGAACCCGATGTCCGGGTCGTCGGCCGCATTCCCGCATCGAGCCACGACCCGATCGTCTACCCTGCCGCGGTCACCTCCGGCAGCACGGATGCGGAGAGAGCGCGCGCCCTGCTGGCCTTCCTCCGCTCCCCCGAGGCCGGCAGCATCTTCCGCGACTTCGGCTTCCTGCCGGTCGACTAGGCCGCGCGGACCGCCCATGCCGGAACTGACGTCCGTCGAATGGGAAGCCGTGACACTGAGCCTGAAGGTGGCCTTCTGGAGCGTGCTTGCGAGCCTGCCGCCGGGCATCGCCGTTGCCTGGCTGCTCGCCCGGCGCGACTTTCCCGGCAAGATGCTGCTCAACGCGCTGGTGCATCTGCCGCTGATCCTCCCCCCCGTCGTCACCGGCTACATCCTTCTCGTCCTGTTCGGAACCCGCGGGCCGATCGGCGCCTGGATGCGGGAGTCGCTCGGGATCGTCGTCGCCTTCCGCTGGACCGGGGCGGCGATCGCGGCTGCCGTCATGGGCTTTCCGTTGCTGGTACGTGCCATCCGGCTGTCGATCGAGGCGGTGGATCGGCGCCTCGAGGCCAGTGCCGGAACCCTCGGCGCGCCCCCGCTCGCGGTGTTCGCCACCGTCACCCTGCCGCTCGTCTTTCCCGGCATCATCGCCGGAACGATCCTCGCCTTTGCCAAGGGGCTCGGCGAGTTCGGCGCGACCATCACCTTCGTGTCCAACATCCCCGGCGAAACCCGCACCCTGCCGATCGCGATCTACACCTTCCTGCAGGTTCCGGGCGAGGAACAGGCGGTCCTCAGGCTTACCGGCATCGCGATCGTCATCTCGTTCCTCGCGCTGGTCGCCTCCGAACTGCTCGCTCGCCGGGTGACCCGCGGAACCGGTCCGACCTGATGCTGGACGTCGATGTCGATCGCCGGCTTGGCGATTTCCGGATCCAGGCTTCGTTCGCCGTCGACGAGGGGCTGACGGCACTGTTCGGCCGTTCCGGTGCCGGCAAGACCTCCATCGTCAACATGATTGCCGGGCTGCTCAAGCCCGACCGCGGCCGCATCGTGATCGCCGACCGTGTGCTGTTCGACAGCGACCGGCGCCTCGACCTGCCGCCGCACCGCCGTCGCGTCGGCTACGTGTTCCAGGATGGCCGCCTGTTTCCCCATCTGACTGTCCGGCGCAACCTCGCCTACGGGCGGTGGTTCGCGCCCCGCCGCGCGGCGTACGTCGAGTTCGACCGCATCGTCGAACTGCTCGACCTCGGGCGGCTGCTCGACCGCCGCCCTGCCACCCTCTCCGGCGGAGAGAAACAGCGCGTGGCGATTGGCCGGGCGCTGCTGCCGAGCCCGCGGATCCTCTTGATGGACGAACCGCTCGCCGCCCTCGACGAGGGCCGCAAGCAGGAGCTTCTACCGTTCATCGAACGCCTGCGCGACGAAATCCGCATCCCCATCGTCTACGTCAGTCACTCGATTGCCGAAGTGGCCCGGCTGGCAACCGCGGTGGTCCTGGTATCCGACGGCCGCATCGAGGGGATCGGCTCCACCGCCGACATCATGAGCCGCAGCGACCTGTTTCCGCTCACCGGCCGGTTCGAGGCCGGTGCGCTGGTCGAATGCACGGTTGCGGGCCATGACGCGGCGACCGGCCTTACCCGGCTCACCTCGCCGGCAGGAGAGCTCGTTGTCCCGTACGTGAGGTCGGAGACCGGCACCCGGCTGAGGGTGCGGGTACGGGCGCGAGACGTGATGATCGCGACGGAACGGCCGGCCGGCATCAGCGCCCTCAACGTCGTTCCCGCACGCATTACCGGCATCCGCACCGATCCGCCGTTCGCCGAGGTTCGACTAGACGCCGGCGGCGCGGTGCTCCTGTCACGCATCACGAGCTTCAGCGTCGACAGCCTCGGCCTCGTGCCGGGCCGCGAGGTATGGGCGATCATCAAGACGACGGCCTTCGACCATCGCAGCCTCGGGCTCGCAAAGCCGTGACGGACGGGACGACGGTCCCCGTCAGAGCGCAGCAATGCCGAGAACGCCGATCAGCACGAAAATGATCGCCAGCACCAGGAACACCGCGAACAGGATCTTGGCGATTCCCGCCGCCGCGGCCGATACCCCGGTGAAGCCGAGCGCGCCGGCAATGATCGAAATGACGAGAAAGATGAGAGCCCACTTGAGCATGCGGATGCCTCGCGCGTTGCTGGTCGTCGCTGCCGGGCGGCGGTTGCCGAAGATGGGTGCAGCGGGCACTTGAACGCCGCGGCACGGGCGAAGGTTCCACTTCCCGGGCGCGGACGGTCCGTCAACGGAGCGTCGGATGCACCGGGCCTTGCCGCCGCGATACCGGCAATTTCCGGCTATCAGGGGGCGATGAGGCCCGCGGGCGGGACCGCCGCCGCGGCAGCATCATATCGCGGGTGGCTGGGAGGCTTTCGGTCCGGCGCCGCCCGCTGCGGGCTCGGCAGCCTTGCCCGCGTCCCTTGCCCCTTCCGGTGCGGCGGCCCGTGTGGTCCGCAGCTCGCCCGCGCGATCGAGGATCGGGTACGCGACCGAGATGAAGTGCGAGTTGATGCGCCTGAGGTCGCGCACGATGTCGAGATGCAGCCCGCTCGTTTCGATGCTCTCGATCTGGCCCGACTTCATCCGGTTGAGATGGCGCAGCATGGCACGCTGCTCCATCCGCCTGAGCCGGTCCTTGCGCGCCATCAGCATGCGGGCATCGTCGAGGCTCTGGGACATGAAGACGCTCAGCGACAGCCGCGTCGTCTCCATCACCTCGGCATGGATCTCCACCAGGTCCCGGAAGCCCTCGCGCGAGAACCGGAGCCTGCCGCGCGCCTTCTTGGCCGCCAGCTCCATCAGGTTCTTGTCGATTATGTCGCCGACGTGCTCGAGGTTGGTGGTGAAGGAGATGATGTCGATGCAGCGGCGGCTGTCGGTCTCGTCGAGTTCCTGCTGCATCAGGCGCGTCAGGAACAGCTTGATCGACTCGTGGAGGTCGTCGATCTGGTCGTCCATGTCCTCCACTTCCGCGCGCAGGCTCTCGTCCTCCTCGGCGAACACCCGCATCGACTTCGCCAGCATCTCCTCCACGATGTCGCCCATGCGCAGTGTCTCGCGGATCGCCATGCCGATCGCGACCGAAGGGGTCTCCAGCAGGCTTTCGTCGAGCTGGCGCAGGCGGGCCACGCCTTCGTCCTCCGCCGGGCTGACCACCACGTGGGCCAGCCGGGCGACGATGTCGGTGAGGGGCAGGAACAGCAGGCACAGAACGATGTTGAAGGCGAGATGGCCGTTGACCACCATCCGCAGCGGGTCCGGATCGAACGCGGCAAGCCACTCGGTCGCGTAGGGAACGAACGGCACGGCGGCGGCAACCCCGACCAGACGGAACACGAGGTTGCCCAGCGGCACCCGGCGGGCTTCGCGTGGCTCCCCCGACATTGCCACCAGCGCCGGCAGTGCTGCGCCCAGGTTCACGCCCAGCACCAGCAGCAGCAGCGATTCCGGCGGCACCACTCCGGCCACCGCGAGTGTGCCCACCAGCAGGATCATGGCGACGCTCGAGTAGGCGACCAGGGTCATCAGGGCGCCGGTGAGAATGGCCAGCACCGGCTCGTCCGACACCGCCACCGCAAGCATGGTCGCCGTCTCGCTGTCGCGGACTTCCATCGCGGTGGTGCCGAGGAGATCGAGCGCCAGCAGCAGCAGGGCGAGGCCGATCAGGATGCGGCCAATGTTCTTGAGCCGGGTGCTGCGGCGATCGAAGGCGTTGTGCAGGACGTAGCCGAAGAACCCGAGCAGCGGCCACAGGATGGCGACCCCGGAGGTAAACACCTGGACGGCGATGCTGGCGCCGAGGTCGGCGCCGAGCATGATGGCGAGCGCCGGCGCCAGCGCAAGCGCGCTGCCGGCAACGAAAGAGCCCGCGATCAGCGCCGAGGCGGTCGAGCTCTGCAGCACCGTACCGAGCACCGCGCCGGCGGCAGCGGAGGTGACGCGATTACCGGCAAGCGCGGCCACGATGCCGCGCAGATCGGCGCCGAACGCGCGCATCATCCCCGTCCGGATCATCCGCGCACCCCACAGCAGGAGCGCGACCGATCCTGCCAGCATGATGAGGACCTGCGTTCCGCTCACCGCGTCACTCCCGCCCTGCAGGCAGGCAGAGGTTCATGTCGCCCACCGACGTCATCACTCGAAGACCATGCGCTCCTTGTAACCCGAAACGGGACCGCGCGACCCGCAGACGAGCGCCACAGCGCTAGTTGCTCCACCGCGGGCCCGACGTCAACGTGCCGGCACCGGACTCCGTTCACGCGGGCGCGGGTCCGCGGTCCCCCGGTTCTGCGCCGCGCGCGGCCGTTCGTGCCTCCTCCGGCACGGTCCTGTCCGGTTCGCGGTTCCGGTGACCGCGCTTCAGCCGCCGATCTCGGCCTCCATCACCTCGCCGATCAGCTCCCACGAACGGCCGTTGAACCGCATCATCTGCATCTGCTGGATGGGAAAGTAGTCGGTCGGGCTGGTGTTGATGGTGATGCCCGGCAGCAGCATGCCGATTTCGAGATCCTTCAGATTGGCCGCCTGCCGCATGACGTTCTCGCGCGTGAGATCGTCGCCGCACTGCTCGAGTACCCGCACCAGTGACTGCGTCACCGCATAGGCGTAGACGGTATAGCTCGAGGTCTTGTCGCCATCCGGGAAATACGTGTCCATGAACGCCGACCATTCCCGGAACGCCGGGTCGTCCCGCCACCGCGGGTCGGTCGGATCCTTGAAGTAGGCGGTCGAGAGGATGCCGGTGGCATTCTCGAGCCCCGCCGGTTCCAGCACCCCGCCGACCGACTGCGACACCGTGTTCAGGATGTGCACCGGGTGCCATTCGAGGTCGGCGATCTTGCGGATCGCCTGGGCGGCGAATTTCGGCGTGGCGATGTTCACGAACACGTCGACGCCCGCCGCCTTGAGGTTGATGACCTGCGAATCGACGGTGGCGTCCGACGTCTCGTACGGCGCCTCGGCCGCAATCGAAAGCTTGCCGCCGAGGCCGTCGACGAGCCCCTTCAGCAGGTCGCGGCCGTAGTCGTCGTTCTGGTAGAGAACGCCGATCCTCGCATCGGGATGGTTGGCCAGGATGTACTTGGCGTAGATCCGGCCCTCGCTCTGGTAGTTCGGCTGCCAGCCCATCGTCCACGGGAAGTTCTCCGGATCGCCCCACTTGGTGGCGCCGGTGGCGACGAACAGCTGCGGGACCTTCATCCTGTTCATGTAGGCGTGGATCGCGGTGTTGGAGGGCGTTCCGAGGCTCTGGAAGATGAACAGCACCTCGTCCCGCTCGACCAGCCGGCGCGCCTGCTCGAACGCCTTCGGCGGGCTGTAGGCATCGTCGTAGGAGATGAAGGTGATCTTGCGGCCGTTGATGCCGCCCTCGGCATTCACCTTGTCGAAATAGGCGGCGACCGTCTTGCCGATGATGCCGTACGCCGACGCCGGGCCGCTGTAGGGATTGATGTTGCCGATCCGGATCTCGGTGTCGCTAGCGCCGGGATCGTACTGTTGCGCATGAGCGGCGCCAGCCGCGAGACCCGCAACAAGTGCCAAGACGGTCAGGATTGCCGCCATCGCTTTCCTCCTTACCCGTTGCCGTGCGACCGGCGCATCGCGACCAGCTTCCGCGCCGCGAGCCGCACCATCCCCGCCACCCCGGACGGCATCAGATAGATGACCAGTATCAGAATGACGCCGTACACGGCACCCGCAAGCCCCTTCGACACGGTCTCGGCCATGTTGGGCACGAACAGCAGGAACAGCCCGCCGGGCAGCGCCCCCCAGACCGACCCGACGCCGCCGACCACCATGCCGACGAACAGCCCGATGGCCAGCACGAAGGTGAAGCTGTCGGGGGCAACGAACTGCACCGTCATGGCGCTCAGCGCGCCGCCGATCCCGGCATAGAGGGCGCTCGTACCGAACGCCAGCGTCTTGTACAGGGCGACATTGATCCCCATTGCCCGGGCCGCGATCGGATGGTCGCGGATGGCGATCATCGCCCGGCCGCTGCGGCTGTCGACGAGGTTGATGGCGGTCCACGCAAGCAGCAGTCCGGTTGCCGCGGTCACGAAGTAGAGCCACTGGTCGGCATCGAGCGGCACCCACGATGGCGGTGCCGGCCGTTCGACCACGAGGCCCTGGACACCGCCGGTCCACGGCTCCACGGGCGTCAGCTTCAGGATCTGCGGCGTCGCGATCGCCAGCGCGAAGGTGGCGAGGGCGAGATAGATGCCGTCGAGGCGCAATGCCGGCAGGCCGAACAGGAAGCCGAATGCGAAGCAGACGGCGCCCGCGATCGGAATCGTCCAGTAGTAGTCGATGCTCCCGCTCCCGATCAGGATCGCCGCCGTGTAGGCGCCGATCGCGTAGAACGTGCTGTGTCCGAGCGAGAACTGGCCGTTGAAGCCGGTCAGCAGATTCAGGCCGAGGATCGCAATGGCATAGGTCAGTGCAACGGTGACCTGGAACAGGACGAACGGGGCGACCGCGAATGGCAGCACCGATGCCGCGATGACCAGAAGGGCCACCGACCAGCGCTGCCATGACGGCGGCATCGCCTGGTCCGCGCCGGACACCGTCTGCGACATCGGCGCCGTCAGTTCCTTGCGCACCATCCCGCTTCCTATACCCGCGTCGTTACGGAAACGCCGAACAGGCCGCTCGGCCGGACCATCAGTACCGCGACGATCACGCCGAGGGCGATGGTCAGCCGCAGTTCCTGGCCGATGTAGGGAATGAACGAGCCGGCGAGGTTCTCGATCACGCCCACGGCGAAGCCGCCGGCGACAGCGCCGAACGGGCTGGTGAGCCCGCCCAGCACCGCGCCCGCGAAGCCGTAGACCAGGATGGCCAGCATCATGTTCGGTTCGAGGAACACGACCGGCGCGATCATCATGCCGGCGACCGCGCCGACGGCCGCGGCCATGCCCCATCCCAGCGCGATCATCCGGTCGACCCTGATGCCGACGAGGCGGGCCGAGTCCGGGTTGGCGGCGGCGGCGCGCATGGCGAGGCCGAGGCGGGTGTGGCGGAAGAACAGGTACAACATCGCCAGCATTGCGCCGGTGACGCCGACCATGCCGGCCGAGTGGGCGCTGACGAGCCCGTTGCCGGCGAGCGAGCCGGTTCCGAACGGGCTCGGAAACGACCTGATGGTGAAGTCCCAGATGAACCCGGTCAGGCTGTTGAGGATGGCGAACAGGGCGATGAACAGCACGATGTGGGCGAGCACGGGGGCATCCCTCATCGGCCTGAACAGGGCGCGTTCGATCGCCACACCGCCAGCGAACGACAGGGCGACGGTCGCCGCGAAGGCCATCCAGTAGGGCGTCCCCCACTGCAGCAGCTGCCAGGCGACGAAGGTCGAGAACGTCGCCATTTCGCCCTGGGCGAAGTTCAGGTGGTCGATCGCCTGGTAGATCATGACGATGGCAAGCGCCATGCAGGCGTAGATCGCGCCCGTTGCAACGCCGGCCAGGATCTGCAGGGTGAGGAGTTCCACCGTCGTCTAGTATCCCAGGTAGGCGCGGCGCACGCTGGTCTCCCGCGCGATTTCACGTGCCGGACCGGATGCCACGAGCCGTCCCGTCTCGATGACCACCGCCTCGTCCGCAAACTCGAGCGCAAGCGACGCGTTCTGTTCCACCAGCAGCATGGCCAGCCCGTGCTGCCGGTTGAGCACGGCAAGGGTTGCGAACAGCTCCTCCACGATCATCGGCGCGAGGCCGAATGACGGTTCGTCGAGCAGCAGAAGCCGCGGCCCCAGCATCAGCGAACGTCCGAGTGCCAGCATCTGCTGTTCGCCGCCGGAAAGGGTGCCCGCTTGCTGCCCCCGGCGCTCGGCAAGGCGCGGGAACAGGTCGTAGACGCGTTCCAGGTCGCTGACGATCGCCCTGCGGTCGCTGCGGCTCGCGGCGCCGAGCCGCAGGTTCTCCTCCACCGACAACCGCTCGAATGTGCCGCGTCCCTGCGGGACGTGGGCGATGCCGAGCCTCGCGATGTCCTCGGTGGCCAGGGTGTCGATCG
>CAZSNL010000049.1:0-20238 GCA_964608275.1 uncultured Hyphomicrobiales bacterium
CGCACAAGCCTTGGGATACAACGAGATTCGCGAGCTGCAGCAGCTCCTGGTGCGCCATGGCTACGACGTGGGCAAGGTCGACGGCATCCTCGGGGCACGGACACGGGCGGCGGTCAAGTCGGTGCAGGTGCGGCTGGGTCTGCCGGCCGATTCGTACCCGACCCCCGAGCTTCTCGCCCGCCTCCGGCAGGGCGGTTGAGAGCACCGGCGGGCGGAACCGCAGGGCGCGGCGGCGATCCGGAGCGCTAGCGCCCGCGTTCCTTCTCGTCCAGCCAGCGGCGGATGAGCGTCCGGTGCCGTTCACCATCGAAACTGGCGTAATGACCGCCATGAACGACGCGGACGGGAATGTCGTACAGCCGCTTCATGCTGGCAATGTAGTCGTCGAGGTCGGAGTGATAGGCATCCTCGACCAGCGGCCCGTCGTAGAGGATGTCGCCCGAGAACAGGATGCCGGTCGCCTCTTCCCACAGCGCGATGCCGCCGGGCGAATGGCCAGGGGTATGGATGACCGTGAAGTGACGGTCGCCGAGATCGATGACGTCGCCGTCCACCAGGACGCGGGTCGCCGGCGCGGCCTTCACCGCATACTCGGTCGAGCTGTAGGGAGCCGGCGGCAGCCGGGTGAATATCCCGTCGCTCACATACGGGTCGGCGAGCGTATTGGCGCGGGTAGGGTTGGCAAGCAGATCGGCCTCTGCCGCGTGGACGAGCCGCTCGGTGAATTCATGGTGCGAACCGATGTGATCGAAGTGGGTGTGGCTCGCCACCGCAAGCACGCGCTTCTCGGTCACCAGGGGCACGTGTTCACGCAGGCTTACGACGCCCATCCCGCTGTCGATCAGCAAGTCGCGGTCGCGGCCGCGTACGTGCCAGATGTTGCAGCGGAAGAACTCGGTGACGTGCGGTTCATAGATGTACGTCACGTCATCCCCGACGCGCTCGGTCGCGTACCAGGCATCGGCAGTGGACCGTTCCATCAGTCTCGCTCTCATCAGGCCGGCACAATGATGGCGGCGAGCGGGTCGACCCCGGCGGTGACGACGACGATGTGCAGTGTGGTCGGCGAACGCGACGAGCGGGAGGATGTCATCGTTCCGTCCCCTGTCTCATCTCGAGGGGCGTGATCGTCGGTCGCGAACTATTACCATGCGCCGGCTTCCAAAGCGAACCGGCCGGTCTTGCGACCGGCCGGCGGGCCTCCTCGTTCGGTGCGGGTCACAGGTTGCGCGACCAGTCCTCGACTTGGCGCTCGGCTTCGTCGCGGGCGATGCCGTAGCGGTTCTGGATCACGCCGATCAGTTCGGTCCGACTGCCCTCGACCACATCCAGGTCGTTGTCGGTAAGCTTGCCCCACTGCTTCTGGATGTTGCCGCGGAACTGCTTCCAGTTGCCTTCAATCCTGTCCCAGTTCATGTGTGAGTCCTTTCTTCGGGTCTGATCACGACGGATTCGCGTGGCACCACAACGCACCCGTCGCCGTCGGTGTTCCGGTCTCCCGGACGGCGGCTACGACGGTGATCGGGTGGGAGCGCGGTTTCAGACCCAGAAGTCGTTGCCCGGCACGACGCGCATGGATGCCGGCAACTCGGGGCGGGCATACCGGAAAGGCGCATCCTGATGCCTGTCCGCCTGCTCGCTCCGCCGCGTCGGGCGCGGGGTCGGGCGCGGATTTGTCCGGTCCGACTTGTAGTGAACCGACCCGCGCTCGGTGTCCACAATAGGGTCAGGCCCGGCGATCTGCCATGTGCCCAGGCGAGGCGTCGTCACGAACCAGACGGCAACCAGCGCCGGCAGCATGAGAATGAGGGCGAGCGACGTGACGATGACTCCGGTTCTCCACATGGTGACCTCCGACAAACGGGTGGCCCCGCCGCGGCGGTTCAACGTGCGGTCGACCGGAGCGGTTCCGGAGCGAAGACCGGGTCAAGAGGGAGGTTCGATGGGAGGAGGAGCGTGGGGAGGCAACGGACCATATCGCCTCGTGCCTCCCCAGGCCCTGTCCCGGCTGACTACGCAGTACCCCATATCAGCGCTGCCGGCTGGATCGCAAGCGCCATGCCAGGCTGGAGGTATGCTAAACGCCCAGATGTTGTAGTCGGTTGCGTCGAAGGCGCTAATCCTGCGGCCTTTCTGCGAAAGCCTTTTGCAGTCATTGCAATTTGCAACGCAAACTGCAAAGGCGCTATTCGGCGGCGGCAAGCGTCACCGCCAGCCAGTGATCGAGGAATCGCTCCAGCCATGCCTTGAGCGGTGCGTCGTGGATCGACCAGCCGGCGAAGTGGTCGGCGCGCGGCTGGGCGCCACGCAGTTCAAGCCGCGGTGCGCCGCGCACGGTCCACCGATGCAGCATGGCCAGCGTGACCTCGGGATGGAACTGGATGCCAAACCCGGTGCCGTACCGCAGCGCCTGGTTGCGGAAGATGTCGCCCTCGGCAAGCAGCGTTGCGCCCGACGGCAGATCAAAACCCTCGCGGTGCCATTGGTAGACGTATTTCGGCCATGGACCGTAGCCGGCGCCGCTCTCGGTGGGGCGAATGGGATAGTAACCGATCTCGACCAGGTCGTCCGGGTGGCAGTAGACCCGGCCGCCGAGATGGCGGACCAGCATCTGCGCTCCGAGGCAGATGCCCAGGAACGGCCGCCTGTCGCGCAGCGGCACGCCGATCCAGTCGATCTCGCGTCGGATATAGGCCTCCTTCTCGTTCACGCTCATCGGTCCGCCGAATATGATGGCGCCGACGTGCTCATCCATGCTGTCGGGCAGGGGGTCGCCGAAGCGGGGGCGGCGGATATCGAGGTGGAAGCCGCGCTCGGTCAACAGCCGCCCCACGCGCCCCGGCGTGGAGGTCTCCTGGTGGACGATGACGAGAATCCTGGGCTTGTCGGACATTGCGCAAGCAGTCATCGCGCCCTACCGGGCAGGAACGTCACTTCACCGTATTCATCCGCTGCAGGAACGGCAGCAGTATCGAATGCGGAACCATCCGGGATATCCTCGACATGATCCGGTTCATCCTCCCGGTGATGATGACCGTCCTGCCGCTCTTGTAGCCCGCGTAGCCGAGCTCCGCCGTCTGCATCGGGGTGAGTGTCGGTGCGCGCCGCAACATGCTCATGCTTTCCATGCCGGCCCGGCGATGGAACCCGGTCGGCACCACACCCGGCAGCACACAGGATACCCGCACTCCATGCTGGCTGAGTTCGGTCGCCAGCGCCAGGGTGAAGCTGGTGATATAGGCCTTGCTCGCATAGTAGACTGCCATGTTGGGCCCGGGCATGTAACCGGCAATCGACGAGACGTTGATGATTCCCCCCGAGCCGCGTTCTCGCATGGTGCGACCGAACCGCAGCGACAGATCGGTGAGCGCGAGCACGTTGAGTTCGAGGATGTTGAGCTGTTCGGCACGGTCCAGTTCGGTCGCCGGGCCGATCAGGCCGAAGCCGGCATTGTTGACGAGCAGGTCAGGAACCAGGCCCTTGTCGGCCAGCTCCGCCTCCAGTTCGTCGGTCGCTCCGGCGCGCGTCAGATCGGTCGCGAAGACGGTGGCCTGTATCTGGTGCCGGGACGCGAGTACGCCGCTCACCCGGTTGAGCTCGCTTTCGCGTCGAGCCACCAGGATCAGGCCATAGCCGTCGGCCGCCAGTACCCTGGCGAATGCCTCGCCTATGCCACCGGACGCGCCCGTCACGAGCGCCAGGGGCGCGCTCGATCGTGCTTCGGACATCGATCTCAACCCGCTGAATCGAAGGGTGTCGGGATTATCCCGAAATCGACGGCGTTCACAACCGCCGGAACAGACCGCCCGCGCGGGCCGGTTCACCGCTCACGATCGATCCGGTATGGTCCCCGTGCCGGCGGAAACGAATTCAGACTGGGAGAACGGAATGGACAAGCAGAGGTACGAAGCGGGGCTGCAGGCACGCAGGAAGGTACTGGGAGACGAGTATGTCGATCGCGCGCTTGCCAACGCCACCGAGTTCGACAAGCCGTTTCAGGAACTCCTCACGGAGTTCTGCTGGGGCGCCTGCTGGGGCGATGACAGCCTGACCCACAAGCAGCGTTCGCTGCTGAACTTGGGGATGCTGGCCGCGCTCAACCGGATGCCGGAGTTCGAGATCCACTTCCGGGGCGCACTTCGCAACGGGCTAACGGCTGAGGAACTGCGTGCCGTCTGCATCCAGATCGCCGTTTACTGCGGTATTCCCTGCGGGGTCGAGTGCTTCAAGATCGCCCGCAAGGTGCTGGACGAACAACGACAATGAACCCTCTCCCGGGGTGGCGTTCGGCGCCGCCCCGGCCGCCTTGCGGAACACTGCTGTTCGGTTCAGCTTGCGATTGCCGGTCGTACGCTGGTCCCGAGCTTGACCGACAGGCCTTGCCGCAGGCTCTCTTCGACCAGGGCGTCCGCGATCGTCGCCGTCAGTTCCGGCGCCGACAGCTCTCCGGCAATTTCGCGCGCAATCTCCTCGACGTCGACGAAGCGTTCTTCCGCGCGCACCCGCGCCACAGCGCTTTTCACGCTGGCGATAATGTCAGGGGCAGTCATCATGGCCTCCCGGTGCTTGAAGGCACCTTCATTGGAGCCATCATAGCACGGTCCGGCGCCGCCCCGCATCGAATCCTCGTGAAGACCGGTTCCGGCGCAGTCACGATCCGTTGACTGATATCCGGTTGCGTACCGCGGTCAGGCCCTGCCCGCCGTCCGTCCCGGGTCGGACGTTTGCCCACGCTCCGATCGCTTCGACCTGCCTCGCACCTGTCGCACGGACCGTGAGGAAACGGGGCGCCATCCATCGGGAGATTCCTCGCAGACGAACTCCAGTCGGCTGCCGCCCTTGAACGGGTGCACCTCCTCGGCGATGCCGATCTTCTCCGGCCGCGTCCACTCGTAAGGGGCGGTTACGATCGTACGATCGCAGTTGATGTCGAGCTCCAGCCGTGCGCCGCGGAACAGCAGCCGCAAGCGGAGGCCCTTCAGTTGCTGAGGCAGGCAGGGATTGAGCCGCAATACGCCGTCGCGGACTTCGAGGGCGGTCTGGCCACGCTGGATGAGATCCACGGTACCTGCCATGGCGCCCAGATGGATGCCCTCGGCCGTGGTTCCGCCCTGGATGTCGGAGATGTCGCTCTCCAGCGCCTCTGTGAACAATTCCCACGATCGGGTGCGGTCATGCCTGGCAAGCACCCACGAGTGGACAACGCGGCTCAGTGTCGAGCCGTTGGACGTGCGCGGAATGTAGTAGCGGATGCAACGGGTGATGGTGTCGATGTCGAACGGGTAGCCCAGCCTCCTGAACAGGTATTCGAGCGTCTGCAGCGGCAGCAGGTAGAACAGCATGAGCACGTCGGCCTGCTTCGATGCCTTGTAGCGGTTTACGTTGTCGCCTTCAGCCTCGAGAATGCGGTCGAGGCGCTCGATGTTGCCGTACTTCTTCCGGTAGCCCTCCCAGTCGAACTCCTCGAGTTCGTCGTACCGCTCGAACTGGCTGATGACGCCGTCGTGGAACGGAACCACGAGCTTCCTGCTCACCTCGTCCCAGTAGGCGAGCTCGTCGTCATCAAGCTTCAGTTCGGATTGCAGTTCGTGACGGCGGTCGGCATGTATCAGCCCGAGTACTTCCGGTACCTTGGCCAGCAGCCAGGCGGCCATGACATTGGAATAGGCGTTGTTGTCGATCCCCGGTTCGTTGCGCCAGGGATACTGGTCGTGGAACTCGTCCGATCCCATGATGCCGCGGATCGAGTAGCGGTCGTCGTGGCCGTTGGGCTCTGCAATGCTTGCCCAGAACCGGGCGATCTCGATGAGCATCTCTGCCCCGTAACTCGCGAGAAACGAGAGATCGCCGGACGCTTCGTAGTAGCGCCAGATGTTGTAGGCAATGGCGAGGCTGACGTGGCGCTGCAGCGAGCTGTTGTCGGGCGTCCAGCGGCCGGAACGCGGGTTGAGGTGCAGGACCTGGCTTTCCTCGCGACCGGAACTGCCGCTCTGCCACGGGTAGGTAGCGCCGCGATGACCGAGTTCGGCAGCAATCCGGCGGGCAGCCGGAAGCCGGCGATAGCGGTACTGGAGCAGCGCCCGCGATATGTCCGGCACCCGGTAGTTGAGGAACGGCAGTATGAACACCTCGTCCCAGAAGATGTGGCCGCGGTAGGCCTCGCCGTGCAGGCCGCGCGCCGGCACGCCGACGTCGAGGTCGGCGGTATGCGGCGACACCGTCTGCAACAGGTGGAAGATGTGCAGGCGCAGGATCATCTGTATGCGCACCGGGCCGTCGAGTTCGATGTCGCACCGATCCCACAGGTGCTTCCACGCCAGTGCATGATCGTCGAGAAGGTCGGCGAAGGAACCGGCTCGCTCGACGCTTGCCAGCGCCGCGATTGCCGGTTCCGAGATCGCCCGGTCGCGGCCGCTGTGCAGCGACACGATCTTCTCGATCCGGAGCGATTGCCCCTCTGACACCGCGAACCGCAGCACCTGCTCGACATGCTCGTCCTCGCATGCGGTTTCGCGCTCCGGCTCGAACGGCTCGCCGTCGCGCCACAATCGCGTGCGTGCCGCCTCGGCGATGCGAAGGTGGGACTGGACCGTCTCGGCGACCAGCAGGATCCGGTCGCCGCCGGCATCCCGGGTTTCCAGGACGCGGAGATGCTTGTCGTTGAGCTGGCGGTATCTCGCGACCCCGGCGTTGATCACCCGCCCGTCGATCGCGGTGGTCACGTCCATCTGACCGGACCAGTTCAGCGGGCGGATCGTCATCTCGATGGCGGCGAGGTCCGGCGTGTGCATGCTGACCAGCCGTCGGCTGGTGATCGCCGTTTCCCGTCCCTCTCTGTCGCGCACGTGCAGCTCGCGGTGCAGGATGCCGTGCCGCATGTCGAGCATTTGGCGGTAGGAGAGGAGCGTGTCTCGCAGCACGTTCAGCCAGTCGCCGCCTTCGGGTCGGAACGTGAGCGGCAGCCAGTTCGGCAGGTTGACGAGATCCTCGTTCTCGACCACCCGGCCGGCGATGTCCGTCTGCAGCCTGTTGAAGCCGCCGGCGAGATAGGTGCCGGGGTAGTGGATCTCGTCGGCACAAGCCTCCTCCGCGGCGCCGCGGGTGGCGAAGTTGCCGTTGCCCAGCGTGCACAGGGCCTCCCGCAGGCCCTGCCGTGCGGGCTCGAAGCCGTCGTAGGAGAGGGTCCATTCAGGCGGCGGCTTCATTGCCGAGCAGCTCCGTCAGGCGGCGCAGGAAGACGCCAACCTCTGCGGGGTCCGCAAGCCGGAAGTGGGCCGCCGTATCGTGCCGCGGTGGTCCGACGAAGATGGTGATGCCGACCTCGGCCAGCGCGCGGAACGCGTCTTCGTCGGTCTCGTCGTCGCCGATGTAGAACGGTAACACGTTCGCATCGCCGCCCGCCAGCGCATCGATGAGCCACAGAACGGCGCGGCCCTTGTCCCAGTCGAGGACAGGCCTGAGTTCGAACACCTTCTTGCCGTGCGTCTTGTGCAGCCCCGGCTCGCTTGCCAGCACCTCGTCTACGACCGCCTCGAGTGCCGGAATGTCCGCCTCCGCCACCTGCCGGTAGTGGACCGCGACGGCGAACCGCTTGGGCTCTACCAGCGCCCCGGCAATGGCGGAGGTCCGTTCCGCAAGCCTCTGCGCGGCGCGCGTGACCGCATCGGCGTGGCGGGCGCCTTCTGCGTGTTCGACGCGCTCGCCGCGGGCGGTGATGATGTCGAAGCCGTGGCTGCCGGCATAGGCAATGCCATCGAGGCCGACCATCCGGCGTACGTCCTCGAGATCGCGACCGCTGACGATGGCCACCGTCGCGACCGCCGCAAGGCGCCGCAGCGTCTCCCGCATCCCCGTGTCCATGACGGCCAGTTCGGGTCGGGCGACGATCGGCGTCAGCGTTCCGTCATAGTCAAGGAACACCAGTGCCCGCCGCCCCTCCAGCCGGCGCTCGATGGCGTCGATCCGGTCGCCGGCGTTCGGCAGGTCGTGACCGGCAGCCGCGGGCTCCGCGGCGGGCTCGGACGACACGCCGATCTCGCCCAGGTCGCGCACGACGATGTCCGCGCCCGCTTCGCGCAGCGCATCCGGGCTGCCGCGCCGGTCGACGCCGATCACCAGCGCGAACCGGCCGCGACGGCCGGCCTGCACGCCACTGATGGCGTCTTCGACCACCGCTGCCCGGTCGGGCCGCACGTCGAGCTGTTCGGCGGCGGCGAGGAACAGGTCGGGAGCGGGCTTGCCTTCGAGGCCGAGCCGGGCGAGGTCGTTGCCGTCGATCACGGTATAGAACAGGTGGCGCAGGCCGGCCGCGTCGAGGATGGCGCCGGCGTTGCGGCTGGACGAGACGAGGGCGGTCCTGACGCCGGCGGCACGCAGGCTTTCGATCAGGCGGACGGTGGTCGGGAACACCTCCACGCCGCCGCTCGCCACCCGGTCGAGGAAATAGCGGTTCTTGCGGTTGCCGAGGCCGTGGATCGTCTGCCGGTCGGGCGGATCGTCCGGCGACCCCAGCGGCAGGTGGATGCCACGCGATTCGAGGAAGCTCGCGACCCCGTCATGGCGCGGCTTGCCGTCCACGTAGCGGACGTAGTCGGCATCGATGTCGAACGGGCGGAACGGCTCGCCGGTCTCCTCCGCTCGCTCGCGCAGGAAGTCGTCGAACAGGTGTTTCCACGCCGCGGCATGGGTGCCGGCGGTGTCGGTGACGACGCCGTCCAGATCGAAGATGACGGCATCATACCTCTCGACCGCAAGCACGTGCATTACCGCGCCCGGCGTTATCCTGTGCGATTTGGCCTGTCTCATGCCCGATACGATCTCATCGCCGGGGAAACCCGGCAACGCGGCCACGGTTCCGGGGCGGGATTGCTTCTCCCGGACTCCGCCACCAACTTAGATCCGCTGCCGCCGCCGCGCGTTCCACGGTGCGGCATCTGGCCGAGCAGCGCTCTGCAGAATGACAGGAACCGGCGACACCCGCGCGGAGTTGCCGTCGAAGTTTTCTACGGAGTGAGACAAGCCAATGCGTATAGCCCAGATTGCCCCCCTCTACGAAAGCGTACCTCCTCGCCTCTACGGCGGTACCGAGCGCGTTGTTGCCCATCTTTCCGACGAACTCGTCCGGCGCGGACACGAGGTTACCCTGTTCGCGAGCGGAGACAGCCGGTGCGACGCCTGGCTCGTTCCCTGCCGCAGCAAGGCAATCCGGCTCGATGACGGCCTCGCGTGGGACGTTCCCGCGCACCTTGACATGCTGTGCGAGGTCCGCGAGCGAATGGACGAGTTCGACATCCTGCACTTTCACACCGAGTGCTGGCATCTGCCGTTGTTCGCCGATGTCGCAGACCGGACGGTGACCACGCTGCACGGCCGCCTCGACGTCGGCGACATCGAGGCGCTGTTCCGCCGGTTCCCCGACTATCCGGTGGTGTCGATCTCCGATTCGCAGCGCCGGCCGCTGCCGTTCCTGCGCTGGGCGGGGACGGTCTACCACGGCTATCCATTGAACCAGTACCGGTTCTCGCCCGAGGCCAGCGGCGGCTATCTCGCCTTCCTCGGCCGCATCTCGCCGGAGAAGGGGGTCGACCGGGCGATCGACATCGCCAGGCGCGCCGGGCTGCCGCTGCGGATCGCGGCCAAGGTCGACGGCGCCGACCGCGATTATTTCTCCAACCACATCGCGCCGCTCCTGGATACGCCCGGGGTCGAGTTCATCGGCGAGATCGGCGAGGCGGAGAAGTCGGACTTCCTGGGCGGGGCAATCGGGCTCCTGGTGCCGGTGACGTGGCCGGAACCGTTCGGCCTCGTCATGATCGAGGCGATGGCCTGCGGCACCCCGGTAATCGCGTTTCCCAACGGATCGGTCCCCGAGATCATCGAGCACGGCGTGAACGGCCTGCTGGTGCAGGACAATGACGCGGCGGTGATCGCGGTCGGCTTGCTTGAGAGCATCGATCGCGCAAGAGTACGGCAGTCGTTCGAACAGCGCTTCACGGTGGAGGCGATGGTCGACGGCTATGAGGCCATCTATCGCAGGATCCTTGCCGAGGCCGAACCGGACGTGGAGCCGCTGATGGCGCCGGTCGCCATCGCGGCGGGTGCCGAACGGGCGGCATGATGATGCGAGGGACATGAACGAGCAGCTCGCCGCCGCGGAGGTCGCTCTCGACGAGCCACCGCTGTCGGAGTACGCCCGCATTCACGTCCTCAAGCAGGACGACCTGTTTGCGGTCTTCAACCCCCGCGGCGACTTTCACGGACAGCTGCATCCCGTCGGCCCCAGCACCGGGGCCGACGGCCTGTTTCAGGACGACACCCGCATCCTGTCGGAGCTGTCGCTGACGATCGGCGGCGCCGTGCCGGTGCTGCTGAGTTCGAGCGTCGGGCTGGACAACGTGGTGTTCTCGGCCAACCTCTCCAACCCGCCGCTGGTCGACGCCACCGGCCGGCCGGTCGCCGGCGACCGCATCTACATCGGCCGCCGCCGGTTCCTGTGGAACCGCCGGCTCTACGAGTCGATCCTGGTCCAGAGCTTCGCCGACACCCCGATCGACGTCGATCTCGGGTTCCGGGTCGCCGCCGACTTCCGTGACGTGTTCGAGATCCGCGGCGCCAGGCGCCAGCGGCGCGGAGAACTAATGGCCTCCTACTGGGGCGACAACGCCTACGTCCTGTCCTACCGCGGCCTCGACGGCGAACTGCGCCGGACCGCGATCTCGTTCTCGCTGCCGGTCGTGGTCGACGGCAACACCATCTCGGTGCCGCTGCACCTCGAGCCGCGCCGGCCCTGCCACCTCAGGATGACCATATCCAGCGACGGCGATC
This sequence comes from uncultured Hyphomicrobiales bacterium, assembly GCA_964608275.1. Taxonomy (GTDB): domain Bacteria; phylum Pseudomonadota; class Alphaproteobacteria; order Rhizobiales; family CAZSNL01; genus CAZSNL01. The sequence goes on from CAZSNL010000049.1 coordinate 10,825, forward strand.
CGACGCAGAAGTCGCGCGCCGCGTTCATCGCCGGCCTCAAGAACGCCAAGCGCCAGGCGCGGCGGCGCATCCGCACCCTCGACCGCGTTACCACCGGCAATGCGCGGCTCAACCACTGGCTCGCCCGTTCGGCCGCCGATCTCGCCCTGCTTGTCACCGAGCTCGCTACCGGGCCCTATCCCTACGCCGGCATCCCGTGGTTCAGCGTGCCGTTCGGCCGCGACGCGCTGATCACGGCGCTGCAGGTGCTGTGGATCGAGCCGGCCATCGCGCGCGGCGTCCTCGCCTACCTGAGCGCCGCCCAGGCAGCGGAGGAATCGACGTTCCGCGACGCCCAGCCCGGCAAGATCATGCACGAGACCCGCAAGGGCGAGATGGCGCGCCTCGAGGAGGTGCCGTTCGCCCACTACTACGGCGGCGTCGACACGACGCCTCTGTTCGTGCTGCTTGCCGGCGCCTACTGGCGGCGCACCTGCGACCGCGAGTTCGTCCGCTCCATCTGGCCTGCGGTGGAGAACGCGTTGGCGTGGATCGACACCTACGGCGATCTCGACGGCGACGGCCTGGTCGAGTACCGCCGCGGCGAGGACACGGGGCTGCAGAACCAGGGCTGGAAGGACTCCGGCGATTCGATCTTCCATCGCGACGGGCGCCAGGCGACCGGGGCCATCGCGCTGGTCGAGGTGCAGGCCTGCGTCGCCGCGGCCAAGCGGATGGTGGCGGAAATCGCGGAGGCGCTGGGCAAGCCGCAGACCGCGGCGCGGCTGCTGGACGAGGCCGCGGCCAGCGAACGGGCGCTTGAGGAGCGGTTCTGGTCGGACGAGATCGGCACCTACGCGATCGCCCTCGACGGCGACAAGCGGCCGTGCCTCGTGCGCTCGTCGAACGCCGGCTACGTGCTGACGTTCGGCGCCGCGCCCGACCATCGCGCCCGCCAGGTCGCCCACCAGCTGATGTCGCGCGAGTTCTTCACCGGCTGGGGCATCCGCACGCTCGGCGAGAACGAGGCCTGCTACAATCCGATGTCGTACCACAACGGGTCGGTGTGGCCGCACGACTGCTCGCTGATCGCCATGGGCTTCGGCCGCTACGGCCTGACGGGCGACGCATGCCGGCTGTTCAGCGGGCTGTTCGAGGCCGCCTGCCAGCTTCCCGAATACCGGCTGCCGGAGCTGTTCTGCGGCTTCCGCCGCCGCGCCGGCGAGGCGCCGGTGGCGTATCCCTCCGCCTGTACGCCGCAGGCGTGGGCGAGCGGGGCGGTGTTCCTGATGCTGCAGGCGTGCCTTGGCATCGAGATCGACGCCGTGGATCGGCTGGTCAGGGTGGAGGAGCCGAACCTGCCGCCGTGGCTGAACGAGCTGACGGTGCACGACGTCGCCATCGGCGATGCGCGTGCCACCATCGGCATCCGCCGCACGCCGCACGGGATCGCCGCCAGCATCCTCGAGGCCGACGGCGAGGTCAGCCTCGTGCGCAGCTGCCGGCCGCACCAGGGCGGCCGGTAGGGCGGCGTTTTCCTCCCCCCGGGAAGCCCGCCTGAGCGGACTTTCGGGGGAGACATCCGTAATCCAGGCGAGAAACTTAGCCGGCTTGCGAAGTTTTGCTTGCGCCGCCGCTTGGCCGGCGTAATACTTAGCAATGTGACTAAGCATGACCCGGACCTGTCGCTGCTGTTCCATGCCCTGTCCGACCCGACGCGGCGGGAAATCCTGACCCGGCTCGCCCGGGCGCCGGCCCCGGTCAGCGAGCTCGCCGGGCCGACGGGGCTGCGGCTGCCGACGGTGATGCGCCACCTCGCCGTGCTCGAGGCGGCGGGGCTGATCACCACCGCCAAGACCGGGCGGATCCGCACCTGCGCCATCGTGCCGGAGGCGTACCAGCCGGTCCGCAGCTGGATCGACGAGCAGCGGGCCATCTGGGAATCGCGGCTCGACCGGCTCGACGCATTCGTGAAGACCGTGATGGAGGAGAGCAAGGCATGACCCGGACCGTGACCGAGGAGACCGGCGCCGCCGCCGCGGCAGGCAGCCGGTTCGCGACGCTGTCCTTCGAACGCGAGGTTTCGGCGCCGCCGCGGGCGCTGTGGGAGGCGTGGACGGCGCCGGCCGCCCGCGCCGTGTGGTCGGCGCCGACGCCTGCGGTGACGGTCGAGTTCCTCGAGACCGATACCCGGGTCGGCGGCCGAGAGGTGTCGCTGTGCAAGGTCGACGGCGAGCCCGACATCCGCTGCGAATGTGGCTGGCTCGCGTTGCGGGTGCCGGAACTGAGCGTCAACTACGAGGTGGTCTCGTGCGAGGGCCGGACGCTGTCGGCGGCGCTGGTGACGGCCGCCATCGCCGCCGCCGGCGACGGCAGCCGGCTGCAGGTGACGGTGCAGCTCGCCTCGCTCGATGGCGACATGGAGGCGGGCTACCGGCAGGGCTTCGGCGCCGGGCTCGACAACCTCGCCGGCGCCGCCGGGCGCACCATGGTGCTGCAGCGGCTGATCCGGGCGCCGCGGCCGGTCGTCTGGGGCGCGTGGATGAACCCCGACACGCTGCCGCAGTGGTGGGGGCCGGACGGCTTCTCCTGCCGCACCCGCCGCATCGACCTGCGCGCCGGCGGTGAATGGGTGTTCGACATGATCGGCCCCGACGGCACCGTCTACCCCAACCATCACCGCTACGTCGACGTCCGCCCCGGGGAGCGGATCGGCTACGTGCTGCTGCGGGGCGAGAACGGGCCGAAGCACGCCGACGCCTGGGTCACCATGGAGGACCGCGACGGGGCGACGCTGGTGACGCTCGCCATGCTGTTCAGCACCGCCGCCGAGTTCCGCGACGCGAAGGGCTTCGGCGCCGAGGAACTGGGGCTGCAGACCCTGGCCAAGCTCGAGCGCTTCATCGCCGCAAGCTGAACCGCCGGCCGGCCGCCTGCCGCCTCGATCGGGGGTGCCGGAACGGACGGTCCTCGTGTAGGTTTCCGCGTCAGGCGACGCTCGGGGTGCGGGGGGCATTCACGGCCATCGTTTCCGATGGCCGCTGCAAGGAAGGAACGGGCAATGCCTAATCCGAAGAACACGGTCTGCGTGTGGTACGACAGGGACGCCGAGGCCGCGGCCCGCTTCTACGCCCAGACGTTTCCCGACAGCGCCGTCGGCCCCGTACACCGGGCGCCGACCGACATCCCGTCCGGCAACGCGGGCGATGTCCTGATGGTAGAGTTCACGGTCGCCGGCATCCCCTGCATCGGCCTCAACGGCGGCCCGGCGTTCACCCACAGCGAGGCATTCTCGTTCATGATCACCACCGAGGACCAGGCCGAGACCGACCGCTACTGGAACGCCATCGTCGGCAACGGCGGCCAGGAAAGCGCCTGCGGCTGGTGCAAGGACCGCTGGGGCGTGTCGTGGCAGATCACGCCAAGGGTGCTCCTGGAGGCGATGGCCGCCGGCGGCGACGAGGCGCAGCGCGCCTTCGCGGCGATGATGCAGATGAAGAAGATCGACGTCGCCGCCATCGAGGCGGCAAGGAGGGGGTAGGGGAGGGAGGCAGATGGCAATGCCGAAGCCTTGTCGACCCTTGCCGAACGAGCCCGCTCAAAATCAAAGGCGCGTACGTGGGTGACGGGTTAGCGTCAGCAGCGCTCTGCTGACTGTCACTCCGGCAATCCTGCCATTCGCAGGCCTTCGGAGAAAGTTGCGACGTCTGCCGGTCGGCGAATCGGAAGCCAATCGGGTAAACTGGAGACGCGCAGGCTGGGATCGAGATGGCGCAACTGGCTCATCGCTTGCCGTGCCTCGACCGATCGACCCGCAAGCGCGTGGCTTGCGGCGATTATGCCTACGACCATCAGGAAGCTCGGTAATTCTCTATATGCCTTCTCCGCCCAGGATGAGGCTGCGTCGAAGCGCCTCGCGAACAAATGCGCCAGCGCCATTCCCGCCTGCATGCGAAACATCTCAGGATCGAGCGGGCTGAAGCGCATGGCACGCGCAAAATACTCGATTGCACCATCCGGATCGCCACGCTCGGTTCTCAGGAAGCCGCCAAGGAACCAGGCAGCCGCCAAGTTGGGATCGAGAGCAAGAGCCCTGTCAACGAGCGAAATGCTCAACTCGAGGTCCCTCGCCAGATGCGCAAGCGCGTGGCCGCCTCTCGTGAGAGCGACGGCGTCTTCCTTGCCAAGCTCAACGGCTCGGCGGGCGAGGCGTGTGCCTTCGGCGACCTCGGCTGAGCGATCGATCATCCAGCCGTTGACCTTGCGCCAGAAATAGCACCAGGCTGCCATTGCGTGGGCAGACGCAAAATCCGGATCGAGCTCAATCGCCTTGTAGAAGAAGAAGAGCCCCTCGTCGACGGCCGCTCTGGTTCCCAGGTTCAGGTACGCCCGTCCACGCAGATAGCTGTCGTACGCATCGAGACTACTGGTCGGCTTTCTCTGCGCGCGTTCGATCTCCGCTTGCTCGAGCTGCCGTACGATTGCTCCTACAACGCTCGCGGAGATTTCATCCTGGAGCTCGAAGATATCATCGAGGGTACCCTCGAAGCGTTCCCCCCAGATATGAGCTCCTGTAGTCGCATCGATGAGCTGGCCCGTGATGCGCACGCGGTTTGCAGCTTTGCGCATGCTGCCCTCCAGCACGTACCGTACGCCGAGTTCGCGGCTTACCTGCTTCACGTCGACCGCTCGGCCCTTGTACGTGAAGCTCGAATTCCGTGCGATGACGAACATCCAGCGGATGCGTGACAATGCCGATGCAATATCCTCGACCACTCCGTCTATGAAGTAGTCCTGCGCCGGATCTCCGCTCAGGTTCAGAAACGGCATGACGGCAATCGAGGGTTTGTCGGGCAGCACCAGAGCCTCAGCGGCATCTTCGCTCGATGCAGTGGCGTCCGACCTCAAGGTTTCGGTGCCGCTCGGTGCTGGGGCTTCCTTGACCTCGGCGACGAACCGAAAGCCTTTGCGAACCACGGTTCGGATCAGGCGCTGCTCCTGACCGCTGTCGCCGATCGCCTTGCGTGCCGCGTTGATATGACTGGCCAGAGTTGATTCCGACACGATCCGCCCGTTCCACACCGTTTCGAGCAGGTTGTCTCTGCTGACGACGCGCTCGCGGTGTTCCACCAGGTAAAGAAGCAGATCGAAGACTTGCGGCCCAATTGCAACGACCTCCGATCGACGAGAGAGTTCCCGTCGGTCGGGATCGAGCACGCAATCTCCGAATGTGAACGGCATTCGCCGCTCCTTTACCCCGATGCCTTGGTCGGGCAGTGGTCGGCCGGCGCAACCGATGCCATGCAGAACAGCCACGATAACACGGTCGCAGATTTGAGAGTGGACAAAAATCCACGCGAAATTGGACCGTATTTCAATACCTTCGCAAAGTCTTTGCGGCGGCTTCCATGCATTCTCCGCTCATCGATGACGATGGATGTGGTCGGATCGAATGAAATCCGGCCGCCACTTCGATGAACGGCACGCCGGAGAAGGAAACCCAACCATGAGCATGATCAAGACCAGGGACGGCACGGATATCTATTACAAGGACTGGGGCGAGGGCCCGGTCATCACCTTCTCGCACGGCTGGCCGCTGAACTCGGATGCCTGGGACGGGCAGATGCTTTTCCTCGCGCAGAAGGGCTTCCGGGTCGTCGCTCACGACCGGCGCGGCCATGGCCGGTCCAGCCCAGCCTCCTCCGGCAACGACATGGACGGCTATGCCGACGATCTGGCGGCCGTCATCGAGGCGCTCGATCTTGAGGACGCCACTCTCGTGGGCCATTCAACCGGCGGAGGCGAAGTCGCCCGCTATATCGGGCGCCACGGGACGAAGCGGGTCGCCAAAGCGGTTCTGATCGCCGCCGTGCCGCCGATCATGCTTAAGTCCGCGGCCAACCCGGAAGGGCTGCCGTTGGAGGTCTTCGACGGCATTCGTGCCGGGGTCGCCGGCGACCGGTCGCAGTACTACAAGGACCTGGCCGTCGCGTTTTATGGCGCCAACCGGCCGGACGCGAAAGTGTCCCAAGGCATGCTGGACCAGTTCTGGCTGTGGAGCATGCAGGCGGGGACGAAGAACGCCTACGAGAGCGTCAAGGCCTTCTCGGAAACCGACTTCACCCAAGACCTCAAGAAGTTCGACGTGCCGACGCTCGTCCTCCACGGCGAGGACGACCAGATCGTTCCGGTCAAGGACTCGGCGGTCAAGTCGGCGCGGCTGATCAGGGGAGCAAAGGAAATCTACTATCCGGGCGCGCCTCACGGCATCACTGCTACCCACCAGGAGCAGGTCAACGCCGACTTGCTCGCCTTCATCAAAGCATAACACCCGCACGCAAGCCGCCCGATCTCGGGCGCCATGCCTGAAACTCGCTGGCCATCAATGGAGATCCCCATGAAGATCACAGTTATCGGAGGCAGCGGCCTCATTGGTTCGAAGGTTGTAAACCGCCTTCGTCAGAAAGGTCATGAGGTTGTTGCGGCATCGCTCAAATCGGGCGTCAATACCGTCACTGGCGAGGGATTGATGGACGCCATCAATGGGTCGAGGGTTGTCGTCGACGTCGCTAATTCACCTTCGTTCGAGGACGATGTCGCGATCAATTTCTTCGAGAGATCGGGTCGGAACATGTTGGCGGCGGAGGCTGCCGCCGGGACTCTCCATCATGTCGCGCTCTCGGTTGTTGGGACCGATCGCCTCATCGAGATGGGATACTTTCGTGCGAAGCTGGCCCAGGAAGACCTGATCAAGGCCTCGGGGATTCCCTACACGATTGTCCGCTCGACTCAGTTCTTCGAGTTTATGGCCGGGATCGCCCAGGCGGGCACGGTCGGGCAAACGACGCATCTGTCGCCCGTCCTGTTCCAGCCCATCGCTGCCGACGACGTAGCCGAGGCGGTGACCGCCGTCGCTCTCGATGTTCCGATCAACGGCATGATCGAGATCGCGGGGCCAGAGCAAGCGCCCATAGATGAATTCGTCGGGCGATTCCTGCATGCCACCCATGATCCACGCACCGTGATCGCAGATGCCAAGGCCGGCTATTTCGGCATTGCGGTGAACGACAGGTCGCTCACCCCCGGTGAAAATCCTCGTATCGGTGCGACGCGCTTCGACGATTGGCTCAGCCGGAGAACCTCATAGCGACAGGCTGCTGCGTGGATCGGGATGAGGGCATCCTGGTCGGCCGATCTGCTTGCCTTCGAGGCGGCTGCCACAGCGCCACCGACAGTAACCGCAACGCGACCTTCATCCTGAAGGAAGAAGATCATGAAGACTCTGGAAGACAACCGTGCCGTGCTGACTGCCGTGCTCATCATGGTCGCGTTCAACGGCATGTTCCTCTCCGCCAACGGGATCTTCATGCTTGTTGCACCCCTGGCGTGGTACGAGCTGGTGCCCGGGGTGACCGATACCGGCTTCTACAATCAGCACTTCGTGCGGGATATCGGCATCATTCAGCTGTTCCTGGGTGTCGCGTTCATCGTTGGTCTGGTGCAACCGAAAGGTCGCATTGCCCTCTGGGGCGCTGCCACCTTGTGGCTGATCGCGCACGCCGTGTTTCACCTGTGGGAGGTCGCCGCCGGCATCTGTGCGCCCTCGGTCATACCTCGCGACTTCCCAGCCGTTACCCTGCCCTCGTTGGTCGGCATCACGTTGACGCTCTGGGCAATCCACCGCTCTCACGCAAGAAAAGCTGCTTTCGCCTGAGAACCTTACTTCAAGCATAGGAGAACAATGATGACTGGATACCCGAATGTTGTTCAGAAAAGCGGTAGTGATCGGAGCGAACACGACCACCGCAACACAGCAGTGAGCCTGGAAGAGCTGGTTCCGTCGCGCTACGCGGTGCAAGTTGGCGCCATTGACGTGCTCGTGGTCAGTGATGGGGTGCTTCCACTCCCAACGGCAATGTTGGCACACAACGCCGACCCGGCCGTCCGTGGGGCTTGGTTGGACCACATGTTCCTGCCGAAGGACGCTTTCGATTGGTCGCTGAATGCGGTCGTGGTACGTAGCGGTACGCAAACCATACTCATAGACGCCGGCCTCGGCATGGACCCGAACTTGAACTTGCCGCGGGCGGGACAGCTGACCAGGCGTCTGGCGGCTGCGGGAATCGATCTCGCGTCGGTAACCGACGTGGTCCTTACCCACATGCACATGGACCACATTGGTGGTTTGCTCGTCGACGGGGTGAAGGAACGGCTGCGTTCTGATCTGCAGATCCACGTGGCGGCCGCCGAGGTGGAATTCTGGGAGTCCCCCGATTTTACACATGCGTCCATGCCGCCGGGATTTCCGGAGGCGCTCCGATCGGCGGCCAGCCGTTTCGCGAACGTGTACCGCAGTCAGTTGCGGTTGTTCGATGAGGAGCATGAGGTGGCACCGGGAGTGGTTGTCAGCCGAACGGGTGGCCATACGCCCGGACACAGTGTGGTTCGCATCTCATCCGGTGGTGAACGGCTGACGTTTGCCGGTGACGCCGTGTTCGCCGTCGGCTTTGATCACCCTGATTGGCACAACGGCTTCGAACATGACCCCGAGGAGGCGGCCCGTGTCAGGGTCCGTCTGTTGACCGAGCTGGCCGCAAACGGCGAGATGCTGGTTGCCACGCACCTGCCGTTCCCATCCGTCGGCCGGGTTGCCGTTGACGGCAACGCCTTCCGTTGGGTCCCCGCGTTCTGGGACTACTGATCGCATGTGGTCCCCGCGGGTTCTGCCCGACTGCTGCATCCGGTGTGGGCGGTCCGCCCCCATTGGATGCAACTGGGCCTGGATCATGGAGGGTGATGCGGCCGGTGACGTCTGCGAGAGTAGCGGGTTCTTCGACGGCACCTGACCGGCTCCGACCGCAATCGGTTATCGCAACAAGCATCTCAGGTACCGCAACCCGACCGCTGACACGAGCACGGCAACGACAGGCTTCAGGCCCGTGCAAGGAACATCATGTCAACGTTCGAGGATAGAGTTGTCATAGTCACTGGCGGCAGCTCGGGCATCGGTCGGGCCACCGCGCGACGCTTCGCCGAGGCGGGAGCGAAGGTCATCATTACCGGCCGCCGCGCGCTGCCCCTGGAGGATGCCGTCAGGGATCATCCCCGCATCTCCGCGTTCGTGGCCGACGCCGCAGCGCCGGCGGACGCGGCGCGGACAGTCGCGCATGCTGTCGAAACTCATGGACGTTTCGATGTGCTGGTGAACAATGCCGGGGCCGGTGCCGTGCTTCCCCTGGCCGATGCAACGGCTGAACAGGTCGAACGAATCTTCTCTGTGAACGTAATCGGAGCCGGGAGTCTCTCTCCGGACGATTCAGCGGTTCTGGATTGGAATCTCGGCTTGATGTTGGATGCCGCAGTCACGGGCCGGCCTTTTGTCTTTCCGGACGCGGAACTCGCTGGAGGCGGGCAACGCTTCCATGCTCTGATCAC
>CAZSNL010000050.1:0-13456 GCA_964608275.1 uncultured Hyphomicrobiales bacterium
GCCGCGACCGCCCGCGGCTACCGGGTTGCCCGGTCAAGCCGGGCAATGACACCGGAGGAAGAGGTGCGGTCCTCGCATGCCTTGCCGTCATTCCGGCGCAGGCCGGAATCCAGTCCGGCGTGGGCGGCGTGCGGAAAGGTTGCCCTGGACCCCGGCCTTCGCCGGGGTGACGGTTTCACCGCAATGACATCCGGGGGGAGCGTTGCGTGGTCCCGTGTCTGCGGTGCACCGTTTCACGCTGCACCGCGCACGGGATGACACCAACGAGCATGTGTCACCCCGGATGCTGCGCAGGCGCCGGGCGGCAGCCCGGTGATGCGCTGCTGATCCGGGGGCGCGCACCGGCTCTCCCGCACCCCGCCATTGCCGGCGGTCGAACGATCGCCACAAACCGCCGCTACGCATCGCGCCCTTTCCAGGCTGCGCGCAGCCGCCCGCACAAGACAGGGAGCCCCCCATGCCCAGCATGATCTTCGTGAACCTGCCGGTTGCCGATCTTCCCGCGTCGAAGGCGTTCTACGAGGCGCTGGGCTTCACCAACAACCCGCACTTCACCGACGACACGGCCGCCTGCATGGTGTGGGACGAGCCGATCAACGTGATGCTGCTGACGCAGGCCAAGTGGCGCGAGTTCACCGACCGGCCGATCCCGCCGTCGTCGTCGAGCGAGGTGATGCTGGCGCTGGCCTGCGACAGCCGCGCCGCCGTCGACGCGATGAACGAGGCGGCCGCGGCCAACGGCGGGATGGCCGACGTCAATCCCGTCCAGGACCTGGGCTTCCTGTACGTCCGCGCGCTCACCGACCCCGACGGCCACCTGTGGGAGGCGATGTGGATGGACCCGGCCGCGGTTCCCGCCGGCTGAGCCCCGCCCGCCAGCCGCCGCCCCGCGGGTGACGCCTGCGTGGCGGACCGCGCGCCACGTTCTCCGCCGCCTCGCAAAAGGGCGCGCACGGACCGATGGCCACGGCGCGCGGCGGACGTCGGTGTGGTATGCTGCAGGCGATGAGTCGCCGGCTGCCGGCACCGCCGCGGCGTCATGCACGACGGTCCGGCACGGCGGCGCCACAGCCGGGGGGCGCATCGAGGGGAGACCTGCCATGACCATCCTCGTCATCGGCCTCGTCGTGTTCATGGCGCTGCACGCGCTTCCGTGGCTGCGTGGGGCCAGGGCATCCCTCGTCGGGAGCCTCGGCGAGGGGCCCTACAAGGGGCTGTACAGCCTCGCCTCCGCGGTCGGCCTTGTCCTCATCATCTGGGGCTACGCGGTCGCCGACCAGGTGCCGGTCTACGATCCGCCGGCGTGGGGCCGGCACCTCGCCATGCTGCTGGTGCTCCTCGCCTTCGTCGCGCTGGCGGTGTACCTGCACAAGGGCCGGCTCAGGCTGTGGCTCAGGCACCCGATGCTGATCGCGGTGGCGCTGTGGGCGACCGGCCACCTGCTCGCCAACGGCGACCTCGCAAGCGTCGTCCTGTTCGGCGCCTTCCTCGTCTATGCGCTGGTCGACATGGCGGTCGCCACCGCCCAGGGCCGACTGCCGCGGTTCGAGCCGAAGCCGCGCCATGACGTCATCGCGCCGGTCGCCGGCGTCGTCCTCTACGTCGTCGCCCTGTTCCTCCACCCCTACGTCATCGGCGTGCCGGTGATCGCCGTGTAGCGGCCGCGCAAGGTCGATCCGCCCATGATCCTGCCGTTCGTCGTCCTCATTGCGGGCCTCGTCCTGTTCGCCGCCGTCCACCTCGTCCCCGCCGACCCGGCGCGCAAGGCGGCGCTGCGGTCCCGCGTGGGCGACCGCGGCTGGCGGGCGCTGGTCGGCGTCGGCGGGCTGTTCGGCCTCGTCCTCATCGTCGCCGGCTACGCGGCGAGCGACTACGTCCACGTCTACGACCCGCCGGTGTGGGGCCGCCACGTCACCATGTCGCTCGTGCTGCCGGCGTTCATCGGCCTTGCCCTGTTCATCATCGGCGGCCGCCTGCGCCAGGCGATCCGGTTCCCGTTCGCGTGGGGGATCTTGCTGTGGGGCGCGGGCCATCTCCTCGCCAACGGCGACCTTGCCAGCATCGTCCTGTTCGGCGGCCTCATCGCCTACGCCATCGCCCACATCGCCATAGGCCATGCCGCGGGCGCGGTGCCGGCGGCGCGCAGCGGCCACTGGCGCGACCCGGCGGCGATCGTGCTCGGGGTGGTGCTCTACGTCGCCTTCCTGTGGCTGCACCCGTACCTGATCGGCGTCGCCGTCGTGGCGTGGTGAGCTTTCCGGCGGTCGGGAAGCCGCGCCGGGAAGGGCTGGCACGGCCGCCCTCGTCTGCTATTGTGCACTGCAACGGAAGCGACGGGAGAGCTTGCAGGTATGGCCCCTCAGAAGCCGGTGAGGCGCATCACCGCGCCCGACATCATGGCCCGCAAGGGCGGTGCGCCGATCGTGTCCCTTACCGCCTACCATGCCCACACCGCCGCCATTGCCGACCGCTACGTCGACTTCCTGCTGGTCGGCGACTCGCTCGGCATGGTGATGCACGGGTTCGAGACCACGCTGCCGGTGCCGCTCGAGCTGATGATCATGCACGGTCGCGCCGTCATGCGCGGGGCGAAGCGGGCGCTGGTGGTGATCGACATGCCGTTCGGCTCCTACGAGGAGAGCCCGGCGCAGGCGTTCCGCAATGCCGCCAAGGTGATCAAGGAGACCCAGGCCGGCGCGGTGAAGCTCGAGGGCGGCAAGCGGATGGCCGAGACCATCCGCTACCTGACCGAGCGCGGCGTGCCTGTGATGGCCCACATCGGCCTCACACCGCAGTCGATCAACGTCATGGGCGGCTTCAAGACCCAGGGCCGCACCCGCGACCAGTGGGCGGCGATCGAGGAGGATGCCCGCGCCGTCAGCGAGGCCGGCGCGTTCGCGCTGGTGCTCGAGGCGATGGCCGAGCCGCTGGCCGCGCGCATCACCCAGGCGATCCCGATACCGACCATCGGCATCGGCGCCTCGGCCGCCTGCGACGGCCAGATCCTGGTGATGGAGGACATGCTCGGCCTCAGCCCGCGGGTGCCCAAGTTCGTCAAGGAGTTCGGCAAGGTCGGCCGCGCCATCGACCGCGCCATCAAGGCCTATGCCGACGAGGTCGTCCAGCGCACCTTCCCGGCGTCCGAGCACACCTACGCGGTGAAGGACTGAGCTTCGCCATGTCCCGCCCCGGCCGCTGACGGTACCGCACGATGCAGCAGCCGGTCGTTCGCAGGTGCGGGGCAGGCGACCTGGACGCGCTTCTGCCGCTGGTCGCCGGCTACCATGCGTTCGAGCACATCGAGCGGACGGCGGACGAGCGGCGGCGGGCGGTGTCGCAGCTCCTCGACAATCCCGTCCTCGGCGAGATCTGGGGCCTTCAGCGGCCGGCCGGCCTGCGCGGCTACGTCGCCCTCTGCTTCGGCTACTTGATCGAGTTCGGCGGCCGCGACGCGTTCATAGACGAGCTGTTCGTCGCCCCCGAGGATCGGGGCAGGGGGTTCGGCCGGCTGCTGCTGCGGACGGCGCTTGCCGCGGCGGCGGAAGCCGGCGTCGTCGCCCTCCACCTCGAGGTCGAGCGCAGCAACGCCGCCGCGACCGCGCTCTACGAGGCGCACGGCTTCGTCCTGCGTTCAGGCTTCAACCTGATGTCGGCGCGCCTCGGCGACGGCGGCTGAAAAGCGGGTGGGGGGCATCGGACGCAATGATCATCCCCGACGACCTGCGCGACGGCTACCGCCGCTTCCGGGCCGGGCGCTATGTGCGCGAGGCCGCGCGCTACCGGGCGCTCGCCGCCGGCCAGCGGCCGCGGACGATGGTCATCGGCTGCGCCGACAGCCGCGTAGACCCGGCCACCATCTTCGCCGCCGGACCCGGCGAGCTGTTCGTGGTCCGCAATGTCGCCGCCCTGGTGCCGCCGTGCGAGCAGGGCGGAACGTTTCACGGCACCTCCGCGGCGATCGAATTTGCAGTATCGGTGCTTGCGGTGTCGACCATCGTGGTCCTCGGGCATGGCATGTGCGGCGGCGTGGCGGCGGCGCTCGCAGCGGCCGAACGGCGCCTCGATGGGCGGTTCATCCAGCCATGGGTGGAGCTCCTCGCGGGCGTGCGCGACGAGGTGGTCGCCGCGATGCCCGACGCCGGGCCGGCCGACCGGCAGAAGGCGCTCGAGGAACGTGCGGTGCGGCACTCGCTGGACAACCTGATGGGGTTTCCGTTCGTCGCCGCGGCGGTCGCAAGCGGCGCCCTCACGCTTCACGGCGCGTGGTTCTCCATCGCCGACGGCGAACTGCGCTGGCTCGACGCAGACACCGGCGCGTTCGTCGCCGTGCCGGAGTAGGGGTCAGGCGAACTGCAGCGTCCGCCGCGCCGAGTCGAGGATGCGCCGGGTGCTCGGCAGGTACTGCATCTCCAGTTTCGGCAGCGGCATCACGGTGTCGTAGCCGGTCACCCGCTCGATCGGCGCGAGCAGGGCGTGCAGGCCTGATTCGCCAATCCTGGCGGCGATCTCGGCGCCGAAGCCGGCGGTGCGCGCGGCTTCGTGGACGATGACGCAGCGGCCGGTCTTGAGCACCGACTGCAGCACCGTTTCGGCATCGAACGGCTTGATGGTGGCGACGTCGATCACCTCGGCCGATACGCCGTCGCGGGCCAGCGCCTCGGCCGCCTCAAGCGTCTCCTTCAGCATTGCGCCCCACGCCACGAGAGTCACGTCGTCGCCCTCGCGGACGACGAAGCAGCGGTCGAGCGGCAGCCCCTGGCCGTCGTCGGCGACCTCCTCCTTGGTTGCGCGGTAGATGCGCGTCGGTTCGAGGAAGATCACCGGGTCGGGATCGCGGATCGCCGACAGCAGCAGCCCGTATGCCTCGCGCGGCGACGACGGGATCACGACCCTGAGCCCCGGCACGTGCGCCAGCATCGATTCGACCGCTTCCGAATGGTGCTCCGGGGCGCGGACACCGCCGCCGTGCGTTACCCGCAGCGTCATCGGGCACGACAGGCGGCCGCGGGTGCGTGTGCGCAGCCTCGCGGCGTGGTTCACGAGGGTGTCGAACACCGGGTACAGGAAGCCCAGGAACTGGATCTCGCACACCGGCCGCATGCCCTGCGCGGCCATCCCGAAGGCGAGGCCGCCGATCGCCGTTTCGGCGAGCGGGGTGTCGAGGACGCGATCGCCGCCGAAGCGCTGGTACAGGCCGTCGGTGGCGCGGAACACGCCGCCGTGAATGCCGATGTCCTGGCCGAGGATGACGACGCTGTCGTCGTCCTCCATGGCGCGCTTCAGCGCCATGTTGACGGCCTGGACCAGGGTTACCTCAGGCATCGGCGTAGCGCTCCGCCAGCGCGCGCTGGTCCGCGAGCGCCGCCGGCAGCTCCGCGTGCAGGTGGTCGAACATGGCGGTCGGCGGTGGCGGCGGCGTCGCAAGGTAGATCTCGACCGCCGCGTCGATTTCGGCGGCGATGTCGGCCTGCATCGCCTGTTCGCGGTCGTCGTCCCACCATCCCTTCCCACGCAGCCACGCCTTGAGGCGGCGGATCGGGCAGGCGGCCCAGCGCCGCTCGACCTCGGCCGGGTCGCGGTAGCGGCGGGCGTCGTCGGCGGTGTTGTGGTCGTTGAGACGATAGGTGAGGCACTCGATCAGGGTCGCACCGTCGCCGGAGCGGGCCCGCTCCAGCGCCTCCGCCACCGCGTCGCGCACGGCGAAGACGTCGTTGCCGTCGACCTGCAGCCCGGCGATGCCGCCGGCGATCGCCTTCTGCGCCAGCGTTTCGGCGCCGGTCTGCCGGTCGCGCGGGGTGGAGATCGCCCAGCCGTTGTTGGTGATGACGAACACCACCGGCAGCGTCCATGCGCCGGCGACGTTGATCGCCTCGTAGACGTCGCCCTTCGACGTGGCGCCGTCGCCGAACACCGCCACCGCCGCCCGCGGCTGGCGGCGGACCCTGAAGGCGGTGGCGACGCCCGCGGCATGCAGCGCATGGTTGCCGACGGTGATGCACACCGGCAGGTCCTCCGCCACCGCCGGATCGGCGTAGGCGTGGCCGCTCTCGTCGCCGCCCCAGTAGACCAGCAGTTCGTGCATCGCCACGCCGCGCCAGAACTGCGCCCCGCACTCGCGGTAGGACGGCACCAGGACGTCGTCGCCCCGCATCGCCGCCGCGGTGCCGACCGGCACCGCTTCCTGGCCGAGCGAGGTGGCGTAGGTACCGAGCTGGCCCGTTCGCTGCAGGTTGACGCACTTGGCGTCGAACGCCCGCGTCAGCGCCATCGCCCGGTACATGCGCGTGACTTCCGCCTCGTCCTCGGCGAAGGCCGGCAACGGCGCGACGGCCGTCCCCCGTTCGTCGAGCATGCGCCTGAAGCGGATCTCGAACCGGGCGACCGTCGTGTCGTGGCTGGTGGGCATGGCGGCTGCCGGGCCTCAGTAATAGCCCTCGTATGCCTTGCGGTGGGTGCCGGCCTGGAAATAGTCGATCATGGTGATGAAATCGAACACCGGCAGGCCGGTCTCCTCCTGCACCGCCTTCGCATAGGGCGGCAGCATCGAGCATTCGAGCACGATCGCACCCATGTCCGGGTACGCTTCCTTGAGCTCCCGCGCCGCCTGCACCGTTTCCTGTTCGATCAGGTCTGAGTCGAGCCAGCCGCACTCCTGGAGCACCGATTCGCGGAAGTGCGGATAGGTCTCCATGCCCTTGAGCACCACGTTGTTCTCCGGCCGCACGCCGGCCAGTTCCAGCACCCGGTTGCCCAGTCCTTCACGGGTCGCGGTCACGCAGCCGACCGGCCGGCCGGGGCTGAACATCATCGACAGGAAGGGAATCTGCAGCAGGCTGGACATGAACACCGGGATCTTCACCGCCGCCTGCACCGCGGCCTGGTACTGGATCAGGAAGCCGCAGTCCGACGAGATGCCGCGGACGCCGGTCTCCTCCAGTTCCTTCGCCGCCTCCACGATCGCCGTCTCGCACTCGGGATCGCCGGCGAGGACCCGGTCGAGGGTCAGCCCCTTCACCAGCTTGAACAGTACCGGGTAGCCGTAGGTGGTTGCGTTGCCGACGTCGCCCGGAATGAACGGACCGCGATAGTCGAGCAGCAGGATACCGATCGCGTGGCCGTAGGTGTCGGCGTTGCGGACCTCGTAACGTGGCATGGCGTCCTCCCATGACATGCGCTTGTCTGGCTTTCGACGAAGGTAGAAGAAAGACCCGGCCCGGTCCAGCGGCTCGCTGCCGTGGAAGGCGCTGGCTGCTCCCGGTGTCCGCGACGGGCTGCCTTGCTTACTCCGGAAGCTCGAGATCGGCGATGGCGGCATTCATGAAGCGGGCCGCCTCGCCGCCGGTGACCACCCGGTGGTCGTAGGTGAGCGACAGCGGCAGGATCGTCCGCACCGCGATCGCGCCGCCGACTGCGCGCGGGCCTTCGTGGCTCCGCCCGGCGCCGAGGATCGCCACCTGCGGCGGCATGACGACCGGCGTCGCCCACCGGCCGCCGATCGGGCCGAAGTTGGTGAGCGTGATCGTCGCCCCCGTCATCTCGTCGCGGCCGAGCCGGCGCCGTCGGGCGGCCTCGACCAGGCGTTCGAGCGCTGCCGCCATCTCCGCCGGCCCGAGCGTTCCGGCATCGCGCATCACCGGCACGTAGAGGCTGTCCGGGGCATCGACCGCGATCCCGACGTGAACCGCCTTGTGCAGCAGGCGCCCGCGCTCGCGATCGTACCAGGCATTGAGCGCCGGTTCGGCAGCCGCCGCGATGCAGACCGCCCTGAGCAGCCGCACCGTCATTCCGCCGCGGGGGGCCCAGGCGCTGACGTCGGCCTCGTCCTGCAGGGTCGTCGGCGTGATCTCGGCATGCGCTCGGGTCATGTGCTCGGCCATCGCCCGGCGCGGCCCGGTCAGCGGCTCGTAGCCGTCCGGTTCCGGCGCGCCCGCCCGGATCGCCTGCGCGAGGTCGCGGGCGAGGATGAAGCCGTCCGGGCCGGTGCCGCGGATGGCGCCGAGGTCGACCCCGAGTTCGCGGGCCAGCGCGCGGACCGCCGGCATCGCCTTGACCGCCGCGGGACGGCCCGCCGCCGCAGGTGGCGAATCTGCCGGCTCCGGCCGGTCGGCCGCAATCTCGGGTTCAGGCCGATCCGGCTCGGCCGCAGCGGCCGCAGCGGCCTCGGCGGCATCGTCCTCGAACTCCGCGACCGGTGCCCCGACCTTGATCGTCTCGCCGGTTGCGGCGAACAGCCGGGTGACGCGGCCGCGCCACGGGCTGGGGATCTCGGTGACCGCCTTGTCGGTCTCGACCGAGACCAGCGGCTGGTCGACCTCCACCGCGTCGCCCTCGGCGACATGCCACTCCACGACCTCGGCCTCGTGCAGGCCTTCGCCCAGATCGGGGAGTACGAAAGTTCTCATCTGTCGACCCGTCCGCTGTGTGCCGACCGCTTCAGGCAACAGATCTAGCCGGGTTGGCGGGCCGTTGCCAGCCGCATCGCAGAGGCCGGTTGACAAGGTCCGCCGGTTTCACCACCTTCGCCGCTCGTTTGCCATAAATGGGCCACCGGATTATCTTATCCGCCGCCTGCGGCAGTCTGGGATCATCCAGTTTGAATCGAATGCGGAGTACGCGCCCTTGAGCGAGGAAAACCTGTTTCGCGAAGTCGAGGACGAACTTCGTGCGGAACGGCTCAAGCGGCTGTGGGACCGGTATGGTCTCTACGTCATCGCCGTTTGCCTCGTGGTCATCGTCGGCGTCGCCGGCATGAAGGGGTGGCAGGCCTGGGAGCTCTCGCAGGCCGAAACCGCGGGAGCGGAATTCGAGGCTGCACTGACGCTCGCTGCCGAGGGCAACCTCGAGGAAGCGGCCGAACGGCTCGCAGAGATCGCCCGCGACGCGCCGCGGGGCTATGCGACGCTGGCGAGGTTGCAGCAGGCGGCCGCCCTTGCCGAGACCGGCGACACGGCCGCGGCGGTCAGGATCCTCGACGAGGTCGCCGCCGATTCGGGTGCCGACGACCTGTTGCGGGGGTTCGCGCGGATTCGCGCCGCCACCCTGTTGGTGGATACCGCCGATCGGGCGGAGATCGAGAGCCGCCTGTCCGGCATGACCGCCGAATCGAACCCGTGGCGCCATTCGGCACAGGAACTGCTGGCGCTCGCCGCCTACCGGTCCGGTGACCTCGCCGAGGCCGACCGGCTGTTCAACGAGATCGTCGCCGACGGCACCGCGCCCATGGGCGTGCGCCAGCGCGCCCACATGATGGTGGCGCTGATCACGCCCCGGCTGGGCGATACCGTCGACAAGAGCGCCGCCTCCGGCGACCAGGGCGCGGCCGGCGGCTGATATCCGTGCCAGGGACCCGCCGACGATACGCGAAGGCCCTGCGCACCGGCGCCGTGGTCCTCCTTGCGCTTTCGCTGGTCGCCTGCTCGTCGCAGCGACGGACGCTGCTCGGCATGTTCGGCGCCGGCGAGGAAGACATCATCCTTCCCGGCGAACGCGAGGAGGTACTGAAGTCCGGCCCCGGGCTGGAGCCGGATCCCGAGATCGCCGCGGCCCCGTTCGTCATGCCCGCCGCCCATACCAACGCCAGCTGGTCGCAGCCGGGCGGGTTGCCCGACAACGCTCCCCAGCATCTCGCGCTGTCCGCCGACCTGCAGCAGGTGTGGCAGGCCGATGCCGGCTCCGGATCGAGTTCGCAGGGCCGGCTCGCGGCAAGCCCGATCATGGTCGGCGGTCGCGTCTTCGTGCTCGACACCCAGGCGACCCTGCGGGCGTTCGACGCCTCGAGCGGCAACCGGCTGTGGGTAAAGGGGCTGGCGCCGGAGAAGGAGGAGGCCGAAGAAGGCTTCGGCGGCGGCATCGCCTCCGACGGCACGCTCGTGTTCGCGACGACGGCATTCGGCAACGTGATCGCCGTCGACGCCGGTACCGGGCAGACGCTGTGGGGCAAGAAGCTCGAGGTGCCGATCCGCACCGCGCCGACCGTGGCCGACGGCCGGGTCTACTTCACCACCGTCAGCAACGAGGTGTATTGCCTCTCCGCCGACGAGGGCACGATCCTGTGGCGGTTCCAGGGGACCGGCGAGACCGCGGCGCTGATTGCGAGCACCAGCCCCGCCGTCGCTGACGGCATCGTCGTCATTCCCTACACGTCCGGCGAGATCATGGCCTTCAGTGTAGCCGATGGCCTGCCGCTGTGGGGGGACAGCCTGTCGCGCACCGGCGTCATCAGTTCGCTGTCGCTCCTCAACGACATCGCCGGCCGACCGGTGATCGACAACGGCCAGGTGTTCGCGATCGCCCACGCCGGCCGCCTCGTGGCGATCGACCTCAGGTCGGGCCAGCGCCTGTGGGCCCGCAACATCTCCGGCACCCAGACACCGTGGGTCGCCGGCGACTACGTGTTCGTGATTTCCGAGGATGGCACGTTCAGCGCCCTTTCGAGGAAGGACGGCAGGGTGCGCTGGACGACGACGCTTCCCGCTGGCCACATCTGGAGCGGGCCGGTGCTTGCCGGCGGCCGACTGATCGCGGTCTCCTCCAAGGGGGTCATCGCCAACATCTCGCCGGAGAACGGATCGATCCTCAGCCAGGTCGATATCGGCCGGCCCATGTACATCGCCCCGGTGATTGCCGGCAACACCGCCTACATTCTGACCGACGACGCGACGCTGATCGCGATGCGCTGAGGCCCGTCGGTTCGCCGCCGCCATTCCCCGTTTGCCGCCGTACGGGTTATACGCCATGCGCGATGTGCGTATAACCGATCCCGAACACCGGCAGGAAGTTGACATGTTCGTAGCAAGGGCGCCGGCCGCCCCCTCGCGACATTGGTGGCATGACCATGTTCGGCCCGTCCGCGGGCTGACGGGGACCGTGCCGGCATGACCTTCACCGTTGCCATCGTCGGCCGGCCGAACGTCGGCAAGTCCACGCTGTTCAACCGGCTGGTCGGCAAGCGGCTGGCGCTGGTCGACGATCTGCCGGGGGTGACCCGCGACCGCCGCGAGGGGCAAGGGCGGCTCGGTCACCTCGAGTTCCGGCTGATCGACACCGCGGGCTTCGACGAGGCGCCAGACGGAAGCCTCGAGGCGCGCATGCGCGCCCAGACCGAGGCGGCGATAGCGGAGGCCGACGTCTGCCTGCTGCTGGTCGACGCCCGCGCCGGTGTCACCCCGATGGACGAGCACTTCGCGCGGCTTTTGCGCGCGTCCGGCAAGCCGGTCATCCTGGTTGCCAACAAGAGCGAGGGCAGGGCAGGCGAACCCGGCGTGTACGAGGCATTCGGCCTCGGGCTGGGCGAACCGGTGGCGATCTCCGCCGAGCACGGCGAGGGGATGGAGGATCTCCACGATGCCCTCGCACCCTATGTGGAGGCCGCCGAGACCGAGGCGGAGCCGGCGGCGCAGGAAGCCGGAGGTCCGCTCAAGGTCGCGATCATCGGCCGGCCGAACACCGGCAAGTCTACCCTAATCAATCGCCTGATCGGCGAGGAGCGCATGCTCACCGGGCCCGAGGCTGGCATTACCCGCGATGCGATCGCCATCCGCTGGCAGTGGCAGGACCGGTCGGTCGAGCTGTGGGACACGGCAGGCGTCAGGCGCCGCGCCCGGGTGACGGACCGACTCGAAAAGCTGTCCGTCGCCGACACGCTGCGGGCGGTCCGGTTTGCCGAGGTGGTGGTCGTTCTTCTCGACGCGACCCAGCCGTTCGAGAAGCAGGATCTCCAGCTCGTCGACCTGGTGGCCCGCGAAGGCCGCGCCCTGGTGCTGGCACTCAACAAATGGGACCTGGTGGCCGACAAGCGGGCGCGGGCGGCGGAACTGGAAGAGGCTGCCGAGCGGTTGCTGCCGCAGGTGCGCGGTGTCGAGATGGTCCGCCTGTCGGCGCTGCGGGGCCACGGTATCGACCGCCTCATGCCGGCGGTCGTGCGGGCCCATGAGACGTGGAACCGCCGCATCGGCACCGGCCGGCTCAACCGCTGGCTTGAAGACATGATCGCCCGCCATCCGCCGCCGGCAGTGAAGGGCAGGCGGGTGCGGATCCGCTACATCACCCAGACCACGGCAAGGCCGCCGACCTTCGTCGCCTTCTCGCCGCGCGCGGACGTGCTCCCCGAGGCCTACGTGCGCTATCTCGTGAACGGGCTTCGCGAGGCGTTCGACCTGTGGGGCACGCCGATCCGCCTGCACCTCAGGAAGGGCGAGAACCCGTACGCCGACTGACGGCGCGCGTCAGCGGGCGCGGAGTTCGCCGGAGACGAAGTCGTAGATGCGGCCGGTGTCCTCGAATGTCGCCTCGGCGAGTGGCACGAACGCCTCCGCCACCTCCTCCGGCTGCGGCAGCGTCGCCGGGTTCTCGCCCGGCATCGCCTGCGCCCGCATGCGGGTGGCGACGGGCCCCGGATTGATCAGGTTCACGCGGATGCCGGCCGATGCGACCTCGGCGGCGTAGGTCTTGGCGAGCACCTCGAGGGCGGCCTTGCTGACAGCGTAGCCGCCCCAGTAGGCGTGGGTTCCCGACGCTGCTCCCGACGTGACGAAGATCGCGCGGCCCGCCGTCGACTGCCGCAAGAGCGGATCGAGGGAGCGGATCAAACGCCAGTTGGCGGTTACGTTTACGGCCATGACCTCATCCCAGATCCTGGGGTCGATGTGGCCGATCGGGCTTAGCTTGCCGAGGACGCCGGCATTGCCGACCAGGATGTCGAGCTTGCCCCAGCGCTCGAAGATGGACGCGCCGAGACGGTCGATGGCATCGAAGTCCTTGAGATCGACCGGTACCAGCGTCGCCGTGCCGCCGGCGTCGCGGATCTCGTCGTCGAGTTCCTCGAGACCGCCGGTGGTGCGGGCCAGCGCGATGACGTGGGCGCCCTCGCGGGCGAACGCGCGGGCCACCGCGCGGCCGATTCCGCGCGAGGCTCCGGTGATCAGCGCGAGTCTGTCGGCGAGGCGAGGCGTCATCGGCTTCCGGCCGTCGGTTCGATGCCGGACACGTTATCCGACCTCGGCAAGCAGCGACAGCTGGCGGGGTGCCGACCGGCCGTGACGGTCTGTCAGGGCGGTCGGATAATCGCCGGTGAAGCAGTGGTCCGTGAACTGCGGATTGACCGGGTCGCGGCGCTCGTAGCCGGCAGCCCGGTAGACGCCGTCCACCGACAGGAAGGCGAGCGAGTCGACGCCGATGTAGGAGCGCATTTCTTCCAGCGTATGGGTGGCGGCTAGGAGCTTGCGCTGGTCGGGGGTGTCGATTCCGTAGAAGTCGGGATGGGTGATCGGCGGGCTGGCGATGCGCATGTGCACCTCCCGCGCGCCGGCCTCGTACATCATCTGGACGATCTTGACCGACGTGGTGCCGCGGACGATCGAATCGTCGATCAGGACGATCCGCTTGCCGCGGATCTGCTTGCGGTCCGGGTTGTGCTTGAGCTTCACGCCGAGGGCGCGGATCTGCTGCGTCGGCTCGA
>CAZSNL010000050.1:13466-15683 GCA_964608275.1 uncultured Hyphomicrobiales bacterium
GGTCCGGCCGACATAGTGGTTGCGGACGATGCTCATCTCGAACGGCAGGCCCGACGTCTGCGCATAACCGATCGCCGCCGGCACTCCCGAGGCCGGGACCGGCACCACCTCGTCGACGTCGACCGGGGCTTCCAGCGCCAGCTGCGCCCCCATCTGCTTGCGCACCTCGTAGACGCTGCGGCCGCCGACGACGCTGTCGGGCCTTGCGAAATAGATGAGCTCGAAGATGCACGGCCGCGGGCGCTGCTTCGGGAACGGATGCAGGCTTTCGACGCCGTCCTCGGTGATCACCACGATCTCGCCGTTTTCGATCTCGCGCACGAAGCGGGCGCCGATGATGTCGAGCGCGCAGGTTTCCGAGGCGAGGATCGGCGAGCCGTCGAGATCGCCCAGCACCAGCGGGCGGATCCCGAGCGGGTCGCGCGCGCCGATGAGCTTCTTGTTGGTCATTCCGACGAAGGCATAGGCGCCCTCGATCGACCTCAGCGCATCGATCAGCCTCTCGATGAACCGCGGCTTGCGGCTGAGCGCGACGAGGTGGAGCACCACCTCGGTGTCAGTGGTCGACTGGAAGATCGCTCCTTCACTCACCAGCCGGTCGCGCAGCGTCAGCGCGTTGGTCAGGTTGCCGTTGTGGGCAAGCGCGAACCCGCCGGTGGCGAAGTCGGCATAAAGCGGCTGGACGTTGCGCAGCACCGTGTCGCCGGTGGTCGAATAGCGCACGTGCCCGATCGCGCAGCGGCCGCGCAGCCGGTCGATGGTAGCCTTCTTGGTGAAATGGTCGCCCACGAGGCCGAGCCGCAGCTCCGAATTGAATCGCCGGCCGTCGAAGCTGACGATCCCGGCGGCTTCCTGGCCGCGGTGTTGCAGTGCGTGCAGTCCCAGTGCGGTGAGGGCGGCGGCATCGTCGTGGCCGAACACCCCGAACACGCCGCATTCCTCGCGCAGGCGATCGTCGAAGCCGATTCGGGCCTGGCAGTCGTCGTCACTCATTCACGTGTCTGTCCCGGACAGGGTTGCCGGCGGCCGTGGGGCTCTCATTCACCGGTATGCCCGCGGCCGGCGCTGCTCTCGAGCAGCTGGTTCAGGCTGCGCCTTTCGCTCTGTAGATAACCACTGTCGCCGCCGCTGTCAGCCTGCGACCTGCGGTCAGGGTCGTCATCGTCGGGCTGCAGCCGCGTGTCGCCGTTGCCCGGTTGCACCGGTTCGTCTCCGCTGCCGGCACTGCCGGCCGGGCGCGGCATGCCGAACTGGTCGAGGTTGAGCGCCTGCTGGGTCTCCGGCGGCAGGAACTTGATCAGGAACCGGCCGGTGCCCTCGATGATAGGCCGCGCCTTCGCCTCCGAGATCCAGCTCGGATGCTGTTCGGGCACCAGCCAGTTGAAGAACAGGTAGGCGATTACCACCAGCAGCAGGCCGCGTACCAGCCCGAACAGGAAGCCGAGCGTGCGGTCGAGCGGACCGACCCCCGAATCGAGAATCCAGTCCGAGATCCGCATGGTCAGCACCGAAATGGTGATGAGCACCAGGATGAACACCACCGTGACCTGGATGATGTCGGCGACGAAGTGGTGTTCCGGCTGGAAGTCGAGGAAGTCGCGTACCGGTTCGCGCAGCACCGGGAACAGCAGATAGGCGGCAATGGCCGCGCCCGCCCAGGCGAGGATCGACAGCACCTCGCGCGTGAAGCCGCGCATCAGCGCGAGCAGGCCGGACACGAGCATGATGACGATCAGGATGAGGTCGAGCCACTCAAGAGGCATGTCGGGGACGCCGCACCTGTCGGAACTGCCGAACTGTCTTCACAGGAGAGAACCGATCGTGGGAATACAGCAACTTTCGGATTCCGGCCATAGCAAAAGCGACCATGCAGACCCTACTCGCCGTCCGTCCGTGGCGGCGCCGGCACGCCGTAGCGGCGGCACCAGTCGATGAGGTCGATCAGGGTGGCGATTGGCACCAGCTCCGGCAGCGCCTCCGAATCGCTCCGCTCGGCCCGGACCGACTCCTCCGGCAGCACCGCCGTCGAGAAGCCGAGCTTGGTCGCCTCCTTCAGCCGCGATTCGACGAACGACACCGGCCGCAGCGCCCCCGACAGGCTGATCTCGCCGAACAGCAGGCTCTCGGCGGGCAGGCTCAGCGAGGCGAGCGACGACACCAGCGCCGCGGCCACCGCCAGGTCCGCCGCCGGCTCGCGGATCCTGAGCCCGCCGGCGA
>CAZSNL010000050.1:15693-19716 GCA_964608275.1 uncultured Hyphomicrobiales bacterium
TCGTGGCCGGCGAGCTTCAGCCCGCAATGGGCGTCGAGCACTGCCAGCACCATGGCGAGCCGGTTGGTGTCCCAGCCGACGACGGCGCGCCGCGGCGTGCCGAGCGACGACGGCGTCACCAGCGCCTGGATCTCGACCAGCACCGGCCGCGTGCCCTCGATGCCGGCGAACACCGCCGCGCCGGGAGCGCGCTCGTCGCGCTGGCCGAGGAACAGCCGCGACGGGTTGGCCACCTCGCGCAGGCCGCCGTCGGTCATCTCGAAGACGCCGATCTCGTCCGACGGCCCGAACCGGTTCTTGACCGCCCGCAGGATGCGGAACTGGTGGCCGCGCTCGCCTTCGAAGTAGAGCACCGTGTCGACCATGTGCTCGATCACCTTGGGGCCGGCGATCTGGCCTTCCTTGGTCACGTGGCCGACCAGGATCACGCACGCCCCGCGCGCCTTGGCGTAGCCGATCAGCGCCTGTGCCGCGGCCCGCACCTGGCTCACCGTCCCCGGTGCCGATTCGACCGCCGGCGACCACACCGTCTGCACCGAATCGATGACCACGGCGGCCGGCACCGGCCCCGCCTGCAGCGTGGCGAGGATGTTGGCGAGGTTGGTTTCCGTCGCCAGCGCCACCGGTGCCGTGGCGACGCCGAGGCGGCCGGCCCTGAGCCGCACCTGGGCGATCGATTCCTCGCCCGACATGTAGACGGTGGGCCGCCCGGCGAGCCCGAGCGCGGCGAGCGCCTGCAGCAGCAGCGTCGACTTGCCGATCCCCGGGTCGCCGCCGACCAGCAGCACCGAGCCGGGCACCAGCCCGCCGCCGGTTACCCGGTCGAACTCGGCGATGCCGGTGACCGTGCGCTCGGGCTCCGCCTCGCTGCCGGTGAGGCCGACCAGCTCGACCGGCTTGCCGCGCGGCAGCGCCGCCGCCGGCCCGGCGCCGCCGCCGGGGCTCTCCTCGATCAGCGTGTTCCACGCCCCGCACGCGTCGCACCGGCCCGACCACTTCGACGTGGCGGCGCCGCACGACTGGCAGACGTATCTCATGGCCTTGGCCATTGCGCTCCTCGCCGGGCCGGCTGTCCGCCGCCCGCATCCCCCGTCGCCGCCCGGCCCGGAGGGCCGCGGCGGCAGCCGGCGGCCGCGCTCAGGGGCGCAGCACCTCCATCTGGATCGGGCCCTCGGCGCGGCCGTTGATGAACTGGTCGACGTAGGCGTTGCCGCTGTTGTCGATGGTGTCGGCCGGGCCGTGCCAGATGATCTCGCCCTTGAAGATCATGGCGATGGTGTCGGCGATCTTGCGCGCGCTCGCCATGTCGTGGGTGATCGAGATGGCGGTGGCGCCGAGCCGCCGCACGCAGCTGATGATCAGGTCGTTGATCACGTCGGCCATGATCGGGTCGAGCCCGGTGGTCGGCTCGTCGAACAGGATGATCTCGGGGTCGGCGGCGATGGCGCGGGCAAGCCCGACCCGCTTCTGCATGCCGCCGGACAGTTCCGCCGGCGACAGCTCGGCCACCTCCTCGCCGAGGCCGACCTGGCGCAGCTTCTCGATCGCCACCTCGCGCGCCTTTCCGCGCGGCATGCTCTTGCCCTGGATCAGCCCGAACGCAACGTTCTCCCACACCTTCAGGCTGTCGAACAGGGCGCCGCTCTGGAACAGCATGCCGATCCGCGACAGCACCTCGTCGCGCCGCCGCCCGCGCAGGCCGACCACCTCCTGGCCGTTGACGAGGATCGACCCGCGGTCCGGCTGCAGCAGGCCGAGGATGCACTTCAGCATCACCGACTTGCCGCTGCCGGAGCCGCCGATGACGACCAGCGAGCGGCCGCGCTCGACGTCGAGGTTGATGCCGTTGAGCACGTGCTTCGGGCCGAAGCTCTTGTGGACGTCGCGCAGCGCGATGTGGAGGTCGGCGGTCATGGCGGCCTATTCGGAGAACAGGAGGGAGGTCAGCACGTAGTTGGCGGCGAGGATCAGGATCGAGGCCGACACCACGGCGTTGGTGGTGGCCCGGCCGACGCCCTGTGCTCCGCCGCGGCTGTGATAGCCGTGGAAGCAGCCCATCAGGGCGATGATGAAGCCGAACACCGCCGACTTGACGAGGCCGGAGAACACGTCGTCGAATTCGATGAAGTCCACCGTGTTGCGGATGTAGACGCCGGGGTTGAAGCCGAGGCTCTGGGTGCCGACGATGTAACCGCCGAGGATGCCGATGATGTCGGCGATCACCACCAGCATCGGCAGCGTCACCACGGCAGCGATCAGCCGCGGCGCCACCAGGTACTTGAACGGGTTGGTCGAAAGCGTGGTCAGCGCGTCGATCTGCTCGGTCACCCGCATGGTGCCGACCTCGGCGGCGATGGCGGCGCTGACGCGGCCCGCCACCATCAGCCCGGCCAGCACCGGCCCCAGCTCGCGGGTGATGCCGAGGGCGACGATCGAGGCGACCAGGCTCTCGGCGTTGAACCGCGAGCCGCCGATGTAGATCTGCAGCGCCAGCACGCCGCCGGTGAAGAACGCGGTGAGGCCGACCACCGGCAGCGAGAAGTAGCCGATGCGCAGCATCTGCTCGCCGATCAGCCGGAAATAGATTGGCGGTGCGAAGGAATGGAAGACCGCGTCCCTGAGAAACAGCGACAGGCGACCGACCTCGGCCAGGAACGTGAGGACCACGCGGCCGACAATGGCCAGGACGTTCAAGCGATTCCCCCCATCAATCGGGATCGAGACCCTTGTAGATGCGAGCGTATCGCGATCCGAGGTTGGTGAGAACCTCGTACGGGATGGTGCCCGCCCAGGCGGCGACCTCGTCGAGGGCCACCGTGTCGCCGATCAGCTCCACCTCGCCGCCGCGGACGGCGAGGCCGGAATCGAGATCGGTCACGTCGACGGCCAGCGTGTCCATCGAGATCCGGCCGGTCACCGGCACCCGGTGGCCGCCGATCGCCGCCATGGTGCGGCGCTCGCCCGTCGTGGTGCCCAGTGCGCGCAGGTAGCCGTCTCCATATCCCACCGAGACCAGCGCAATCCGCGTCGGCCGCGTCGCCCGCCACGTCGCTCCATAGCCGACGCAATCGCCCGCCGCAAGCGTCCGTACCTGCAGGATGCGTCCCGTCAGCCGCACCACCGGCTTCAGGCTGCCGTCGCCGCGGCCCCTCGGATCGGCCCCGTAGAGGGCGATGCCGGGCCGCACCAGGTCGTAGGTGTAGCGTCGGCCGTTCAGCACCCCGCCGCTGTTGGCGAGGCTCGCCGGCGCCGGCGGCAGCCGCGCCAGCAGGGCGTCGAACCGCTCCGCCTGGCGTGCGTTCATCGGGTGGTCCGGCTGGTCGGAGCAGGCGAGGTGGCTGATGATCAGGGTGACGTCGAATGCCTCGGCAAGGCGCGGCTCCGACGCCAGCCGGGCGACGTCGGCCTCCGACAGGCCGAGCCGGTTGATCCCGGTATCGACGTGGATCGCCGCCTCGAGCCGGCGGCCGGT
The DNA here is from genome assembly GCA_964608275.1 of uncultured Hyphomicrobiales bacterium. Taxonomy (GTDB): domain Bacteria; phylum Pseudomonadota; class Alphaproteobacteria; order Rhizobiales; family CAZSNL01; genus CAZSNL01. The sequence continues at coordinate 19,166 of CAZSNL010000050.1, forward strand.
GGCGGTGCAGTGGGCCGACCACTCGGCGATTTCCTCGAGGCTTCCGAGCACCGGCCGCAGCCGGTGCGCGGCGTGGACCGGCGCGGTGTTAGGCGCAAGGCCGTTGAGCACGTAGATGGTCGCCTCGGGCAGGATTTCGCGTAAAACCATCCCTTCGTCGAGCAGCGCCACGAAGAAGGTCCGGCAGCCGGCGCCGGACAGCGCCCGTGCGACCGGCTCGACGCCAAGCCCGTAGCCGTCGCACTTCACCGCCGCCGCGCATTCCGCCGGGTGCGCGCGCGCCGCCATGGTGGCGAAGTTTGCCTTCAGCGCGTCGAGGTCGATCGCAAGCGTCGCCTCGGCGTAGCCGTGGCCGCGTCCCGCGGCGCCGTGCATCGTCTCGGCGATCATGGGCAGGAGTCCCGTCGAAGCGTCGGCCGCCTCAGTCGTGGTGCGCCGGCAGGTGGTCGTCGGCGATGAAGTTGTGGAACCGGGTCACCTCCGACTCGAACTGGAGCTTCACCACGCCGGTCGGGCCGTGCCGCTGCTTGCCGATGATCACCTCGGCAAGA
>CAZSNL010000051.1:0-9562 GCA_964608275.1 uncultured Hyphomicrobiales bacterium
CGCTCGGCGTAGCGGGCGACCTTGGCACAGACGACGCCGGCGGTGTAGCTGTGGTCCCTGGCGCCGCGCACCCGTCCGATGGTGAACGGATCGACGATCTCCACCTCAAGCGCGCAGGTTGACGGGCAGTCGTGCGGACAGGCGCTGTAGCCCGTCGCGATCTTCGGACGCACGTTCATCGGCAGACTCCTCTGATGCGCCCATTCATAGCGCAAGACAGCGGCGAAGTTTAGGGGCCGCTCGCTTCGACGTTCGGCTAGGTCCGGGCCTGGAAGAATCCGAACCCGATGTCGCCGGCGTCGAGGTTCGGCGCCCCCACCAGCGTGGCGAAGTGCACGGATCCGCCGACGAAGCCGTCCTGGTCGTAGAACAACCACCCGTCGTCGGTGTCGTAGAGGAAAGTGGCGGTGAAATCGTCCGCCGGCTTGGGGTTCTTTCCCTTTACCATAGACGTCTTGCATGCATGCGGGTGCGGGCGTTCCGAACCGCCGACGGCATGAAGGTCCTGCCGGTGTGGACGCTCTGTCGCTGGCGCGCCCGGTTGCAGCGGCGGCTGGATGCCGCCAAGGTGATACCGATGGAACGCGACGGAGGCCGACCTTCCGGTGAGCATGGATGGACAATTCGACGTGGTGGTCGTCGGCGACGGACCGGCGGGGTTGCTTGCCGCCCTGTTGCTTGCCCGTTCCGGCCTTAGGACTGCCATCATCGGCCGCACCGCAGGCGATGGCGGGACTGCCCCTCGTTTGCCGGTCGACAGTCGAACGACCGCGCTCATGCAGGGTTCGATCAGGCTCCTGGACGATCTGGAGCTATGGCCGCGGCTGCGGGCGGATGCCGCTCCGTTGTGGCGACTGCGCCTCGTCGATGATACCGGCGGACCGATCGCCGCCCCTACGGTTGAGTTCGATGCCCGCGAACTGGGCGACGAACCGTTCGCGTGGAACATCCCGAACGATCGTCTGTCGACCGCCCTCCGCGAGGCCCTCCGCAGCTGCCCGACCGCCACCGTGATTGCCTGTCCCGGCGGTGCCCAGGCAGTGATCGTTGCGCGCGATCATGCCACGGTGGAAACGGGTGACGGAACACGCTTCGACGCGAGCCTCCTCGTCGCCGCGGACGGCGTGGAGTCGATCACCCGCGAAGCCGCGGAGATCCGCACCATCGAGTGGGAATACGGCCAGACCGCCGTCGTCGCCACCTTCTCGCACGAAGGTTCTCATGGTGACACGTCGATCGAGTTCCACCGCAGCGAGGGCCCGTTCACCCTGGTGCCGCTCCCGGGCAACCGGTCGAGCCTCATATGGGTCATGCCTCCGAATGCTGCGCGCGAGGTCATGCGCCTGCCGACCAGGGAGTTCGAGACGAGGATCGAGGCGCTGAGCCACGGCGTTCGCGGCCGGATCCGCGACAGCGCCGGTCGCGCACGGTTTGCGACGCGGGCGATGCTCGCGCGGACATTCGCTCACCGACGGGTGGCGCTCGTCGGAGAGGCCGCCCACGTCCTGCCGCCGATCGGTGCCCAGGGGCTCAACCTCGGATTCCGCGATGCCGCGTGCATTGCTGAACTCGCCGGCAACGCGTTCGCCACGGGCCGCGACATCGGCGGTGCCGATGTTCTCGCGGCATACGATAGGGCGCGGCGCGCCGATGTGCTGCCGCGCGGGTTCGCGGTGGATCTTCTCAACCGGTCGCTGATGCCGCGGGCGTTGCCGCTGCGTGCATTGCGGGGGCTGGGCCTTGCAGTCGTTGACCAGGTGGGGCCGTTGCGGCGGGCGCTGATGCGGCAGGGCCTCGGCCCTGACCTGTTTGCATAGCGGGGTCAGCCGGCGGCGCGCTTCAGCGTCTCGTCATTGTGGGCGCCAAGGGCGGGAGCAGATTTCGGTTTCTCGGGCGGCGACCGGAACTGCGGCACGACGCACACCGGCGTTGCCGGGATCCGTTCGCCATCCTCGTTTTCCAGCACGTGATCGAACAGGCCGCGGCTGCGGAAGTGCGGCTCCTGCATCGCTTCCTCGAGCGACTGGACGATGGAGCAGCAGCAATCCTGATGATAGAAGGTGCGCCGCCATTCGCCGGCGGTCTTTGACGCGATGATGGTGGCAACGGCGGCGATGGTCGCCTGCGGGTCCGCACCGTCATCGCGCAGGTCGTCGGGAAGGCCGATCAGGTCACACACCCGATCCCAGAATTTCTGTTCCAGCGCAGCCACGGCGACGAATCGGCCGTCACGGGTCGGATACAGCCGGTAGCGCGGGCTGCCGCCGGTAAGGAGCGCGTCGCCGTTGCCCGGCCACTTGCCGGTCACCAGCCCCTGCCCCATCGCCCACGTCATCAGCATGAACATGTTGTCGGTCATGGCGATGTCGAGATGCGTGCCGCGACCGGTCCGGTCACGCTGAAGGAGCGCGAGCAGAATGTTCACGACCGCCGGATAGCTGCCGCCGGCCAGGTCGGCAGCGAGCACCGGCGGCACGGTGGGCTGGCTGTCGGTGCCCATGGACAGCGCGAGCAGGCCCGTGTCGCCGATGTAGTTCAGGTCGTGACCGGCAACGTCCGACTTCGGGCCGTCGGCGCCGTAGCCAGTGATCGAGCAGTAGACGATCCGCGGATTCAGGCGTGACACGGCGTCGTAACCGAGGCCCAGACGGTCCATGACGCCGGGCCGAAACTGCTCGATCAGCACGTCTGCCTCGGCCAGCAACGGCCGCAGCATGGCGAGCGACCGTTCGTCCTTGAGGTCGATCGCCAGGCTCTTCTTGCCGCGATTGAGGAGCGCGAAGTTGACCGAGTCGCGGCCCCACCTGGGCTCGTACCGGCGCATCTCCTCGCCGTACCCGGGGCGTTCGATCTTGATCACCTCGGCGCCTGCCTCGGCGAGGATCAACCCTGCGAGCGGCCCCGGAAGCAGGGTGGAGAAATCGAGAACCTTCACTCCCGAAAGCGGTTGCAGGGTCGCGGTTGCGGGCATCGACAGGTCGCTCCTTGATCTTGGTAACAGGGTTGCGGTGGCCGAATCACGAGGCGAGGTCAAGCCGGAGGTCACCGGAAACTGAGGAGATCGTATGGCAGGAGCCCCTGATCGATGACGGCGAGCAGGGCCGGAACGGTCAATGCCGACAGGACGGTCGTGACGAGGATCGTGCTCGAGGCACCTTCCACCCACGCTCCGTACTGGTCGGCGAACACGTAGACGTTGGCCGCCGTCGGCAGCGATGCCATCAGGACGGCGACGCCGATCCAGAGCGGGTCGAAACCGCCGATCAGTCCCAGCAGCACGAGAACGATGAACGGGTGGAACAGCACCTTCAGCGTCACCAGCAGCGGAAACTCCCGCCCGACGCCGGAGAAGCGGCGTTGCGCAACGGTGATGCCGAGGGCGAACAGGGCTGCGGGAGCGGCAGCGCGGGACAAGATCTCCAGGAACGTATCCAGGGCCGTCGGCAGCTTGATCCCGGTTGCCGCCGCTGCCGCCCCGGCGGCGGTGGCGACGATGAACGGATGCGAGACGATCGACCTGACGATGTTGAACGCGATCTCGCCGCGGGATGCCTCCGCCCGCGTGGTGCCGATGGCGGCGGTCAGCGGCACCAGCGTGAACTGCACGATGTTGTCGAAGCAGAACACGAGGATTGCCGGGACCACCGCCGCCTCGCCGAACGCGGCGACGGCGAGGACGAGACCCATGTAGCCGATGTTGCCGTAGCTCGCGGCCGAGGCCTGGATGCCGGCGACATGGACCGGCGCGCGCATCGCCCACACGCCGTTTGCGAATGCTACGGCAAAGACGAGGCAGGTGGCCGCGGTGGTGCAGACGATGAAGGGCCAGTTGAGCAACTGCTCGAACGGGGCCTGCGAGACGGTGCGATAGATCATCGCCGGCAGGGCAAAATACAGCACGAGGACGTTGAGCCGGTCGCCGGCGCGCTCCTCGATGTGAAACAGCTTCGCCGCCACGACGCCGGCGAAGATCAGACCGAAGAACGGCAGTGCGAGATTGATGACGGAAGGCAATGGCAGACGTGCCGGTGAGAGGGCCAAATGACCCGTGCTCTTAGCGCGATCCGGCTGCGCCATCCAGTGCAATGGGTGGCGATTCCATCCACACAGGGACCGATCTGATCGGCCGGGCAGCTTGCCAGGCCGCGGCAAGTGACCTAATCAGCGCCGACGGGGCCAATGCCCAGCGGACGGAGACAGTCGTGAAACTGCCCTCCCGTTTCTACAGACCGCTCGCCGCCGGCGCGCCCGAGCCGTGGCGCGAGTTGCCGGTGCGGCTGGAGCGAATGATCCATTTCGTGCCGCCGCACGTGGACAAGCTGCGCGGGAAGGTAGGCGAGTTGATATCGCAGGTCGATGTCATCCTGGGAAATCTCGAGGATGCCATCCCGGCCGATGCCAAAAAGGCCGCACGCGAGGGCTTCATCGAAATGGCCCGGGCGCACAATTACGGCCGCACCGGGCTATGGACGCGCGTCAATGCCCTCGACAGTCCATGGGCGCTCGATGACATCATCGAGATCGTTGGCGCCGTGGGCCACAAGCTCGACGTGATCATGCTGCCGAAGGTGGAGGGCGCGTGGGACATCCACTACGCCGACCGGCTGCTCGCACAGCTCGAAGCAAGACACGCTCTCGAGAAGCCGATCCTGATCCATGCGATTCTCGAGACCGCGGAAGGCGTCATGCGCGTGGAGGAGATAGCGTCCGCCTCCCCGCGCATGCACGGGGTGAGCCTGGGCCCGGCCGATCTTGCCGCCTCGCGCGGAATGAAGACGACGCGGGTCGGTGGCGGTCATCCCGACTACGGCGTCATCGCCGACAAGGGCGACGGCGGCGGGCGCGCCTTCTTTCAACAGGACCCATGGCACTATACCGTGGCCCGCATGGTCGATGCCTGCGCGGCGAACGGGATCAAGGCGTTCTATGGTCCGTTTGGCGACTTCAGCGATCCGGAAGCCTGCGAGGCGCAGTTCCGCAACGCCTTCCTGATGGGTTGCGTCGGCGCCTGGACACTGCATCCGAGCCAGATCGAGATCGCCAAGCGGGTGTTCAGCCCCGATCCTGCCGAGGTCGCCTTTGCAAGGCGCATTCTCGAGGCGATGCCGGACGGTACCGGCGCCGTCATGATCGACGGCAAGATGCAGGACGACGCGACATGGAAGCAGGCGCGAGTGATCGTCGATCTGGCACGGATGGTGGCGGAAAGGGAACCGGACCAGGCAGCACTTTATGGGTTGAAGACCACGGACTGACGGCTTGAAACGGCCCGATTCCTCCCTAGACTATGGGCCGGGCAAGCCGCGGATTGCAGCGGTCGGCGCACTACACGGGATCGTACGATGCAGATCAATCGCACGGCCAAGTTTCGGATAGGCCAGGTGGTCAGGCACCGCTTCTTCCCGTTCCGGGGCGTCATATTCGATGTCGATCCCACCTTCAGCAATACGGAGGAGTGGTGGGAAGCGATTCCGGAATCGATCCGGCCGGTCAAGGATCAGCCCTTCTACCACCTCCTGGCCGAGAACGAGGACACCGAATACATAGCCTACGTGTCGGAACAGAACCTCCTCGCCGACGACACCGGCGAGCCGGTCCGCCATCCGCAGGTGCCCGAATTCTTCGAAGAACTCGAGAACGGCATCTACAAGCGCCGCGGCGCTCAGGCGAACTGAGCGCACGGTTTCCTGCGTTTCCCGTGCAAGGCGGAAAGGCGGCGCTGAGCCATCGACCTGCTTTTTTCACCGGCGACTGGCGTCAGTTGTCACGACTGGATCGCCGGGGATTGCCCCGAACCGGTTCGAGCGCCGGGCCCGCATGGCGGGAAGATCAGGCATGAATAGAATCCGGTATCACCCGGCGCCCTTCCTCGCCTTCCTCACCCTGCTCCTTCTGGCGACGGCGACGGCAGCCGAGCCGCGCCACGGGATCGCGATGCATGGCGAGCCCGGCTATTCCGAAGGCTTCCGCCACTTCAGGTATGTCAATCCGGATGCCCCGAAGGGCGGCGAACTGAAACTCGCGGTGGTGGGCTCGTTCGACAGCACCAATCCGCTGACCTTGCTCGGCCAACCGGCCGAGGGCGTTCGCGAGTACGTATTCGAGAGCCTGATGGCGCGGGCGATGGACGAACCGTTCTCGCTTTACGGCCTGATCGCCGAAACCATCGAAACGGCTGATGACCGGTCGTGGGTAGAGTTTCGCCTTCGGCCACAGGCCCGTTTCTCGGACGGCCATCCGCTGACGGCGGACGACGTGGTATTCTCGCTGGAGACCCTGCGCGACCACGGCCGGCCCAACCACCAGTACTATTACTCGAAGGTGGTCCGCGTCGAACGGCCCGGTCCCAGAACGGTGCGCTTTGTCCTGGATGGCGGGGACCGTGAGATGCCGCTGATCCTGGGGCTGATGCCGGTCATTCCGAAGCATCATTACGAGGGCCGGAAGTTCGAGGCCACGACGCTCGATGCTCCGCTCGGCTCAGGACCCTATATCGTCGATCGCATCGAACCGGGCCGGGCCATCCGCTATCGCCGCAACCCCGATTACTGGGGGCGCGATCTCGCCGTAAACCGCGGCCGGTTCAATTTCGATGTCGTGCGATACGACTATTATCGTGACGCCAATGCAGCGTTCGAAGCCTTCAAGAAGGGACTGTACGACTTCAGGAGCGAGGGCGATCCGACGCGTTGGTCGCGCGGATACAACTTCGCCGCGGTAGCCGATGGGGAGGTGATCCGCGAGGAGTTCGAAACCGGAGTGCCGGCGCCAATGTCCGCATTCGTGTTCAATACGCGGCGCCCGCTGTTCGTCGATGCCCGGGTCCGCCAGGCGCTCCTGCACCTGTTCGATTTCGAGTGGGCCAACAAGAACCTCTTTCACGGTCTGTACGAGCGGACCCAAAGCTTCTTCCACGGCTCCGAGCTTTCGTCGCATGGCCGGCCCGCCGACCCGCGTGAACGCACCCTGCTGGCGCCGTTCGCCGGAGCGGTTCCGGAGGACATCATGGAGGGCCGATACGCGCTGCCGATGAGCGACGGCTCCGGCCGCGACCGTTCACAACGAAGACGCGCGCTCGACCTGATGGCTGAGGCCGGTTACCTGATCCGGAACGGGGTGGCCATCGACCCTGACGGCCGGCCGGTCCGTTTCGAGATCATGGTGGCGAGCCGCGAACAGGAGCGGGTGGCGCTCCACTTCTCCCGTTCGCTGAAGGCCGCCGGAATCGGCACGTCGATCCGGCTGGTCGATTCCGCACAGTTCCAGCGCCGGCTGCAGACGTACGATTTCGATATGGTGCCGTTCACCTGGTACAACTCGCTGTCGCCGGGCAATGAGCAGGCCTTCTACTGGGGCTCGCAGGGGCGAAACACCGAGGGCACACGCAACTACATGGGCGTGGCAGAGCCTGCGATCGACGCCATGATCGAGGCGATGCTGCAGGCGGATGCGCGGCCGGATTTCATCTCCGCGGTGCGGGCACTCGACCGCCTGCTCATGGCCGGGCGGTACGTCATCCCGCTCTACCACGCCCCGCGCCAGTGGACGGCATACCGGTCCCACCTTGCGCATCCGGAAACGACCTCCCTCTACGGCTACCAGCTCGATACTTGGTGGCGGGTCGAGAATCGGTAGATAGTCGTTGCGTGGTCCCGCGCGGCGATACGCACCGGCCGGGCCGCCGGCCGGTGACTGCCGGGGCGCGTGGAGGGCGACATGATCCTGTCCGACCGCCCGACGATCGACGCCTATCGCAAGGAAGGCGTCTGGGGCGACCAGACACTGGCCGACATCTTCCGCAAAACCGCCGCCCGTCATCCCGGCCGCATCGCGCTCTGCGATCCGCCCGACCGCGTCGAGTTCACGAACGGCGGGCAACGGTGTCTCACATACAATGAACTGGCGCGGGCGGTCGGCCTCATGGCCGGCCGGCTGCGCGGCCTCGGACTGAGGCAGGACGATGTCGTGGCGTTCCAGCTGCCGAACACCGTCGAACAGGTGGTGGTACTGCTCGCCGCATTCGAGACGGGCATGATCGTCTCGCCCATGCCGCTGCCATGGCGGCAACACGAGATGGCCGCTGCACTGGACCTCGTCGCTCCCCGAGCGCTGATCGCAATGGACAGGATAGCCGGATACCGGCCGGCCGCAGCGGCGATGGATGTCGCCGCCCGCCAGCTCTCGGTCCGCTTCGTGATGGGCTTCGGGCACGACCTGCCGGTCGAGGTCGAACGGCTGGACAGCGTGTTCGAGGCCACCGGGCTGCCGGCGACGGGATACACAGGCTGCGGCAGCGCAGACAGTGTCGCCACCGTCACGTGGACCTGCGGCGGGTCAACGCCGGTGCCGATACCGCGCTCGCACAATCAGTGGATCGCTGCCGGCCTGATGGTCGGGCTGGAAGCGGCGGTCGACGACGGGGCGACCATTCTCGCGCCCTACCCGCTCACCGGCCTCGTGCCGACGGCGACCTTCCTGGTGCCCTGGCTGCTGAGCGGTGGGACCCTCGTCCTCCACCATCCGTTTGCTCCGGATACCTTCGTCGAGCAGATGGACCGGCACCGGGTCAGCTTCACCGGGCTGCCGCCCACGGTGATCGAGGAACTGGCAGACCTCGACGAACTGGCCATCGGACGACGCGGCTGCATGGCCTGCATCTGGCCGGGACCGACGCTGCCGACACACATCCCGCTGATGTCCGGTTCATCGGGCGGTTGGCCGATCATCGACATCCGCGCCTTCGGCGAGGTCGCGTTTCTGGCGCAGCGGCGCCATGGTGCAACGCCGGCGGCGATACCGCTCGGGGACGTCACCTTCCCTACCGGCCGGCGCGGCGGGGTCCGGCTCCTGCAGACCCGCGTCAAGGGCCGCATCATGAACAATGCCACGGAACGCCACCTGCTCGGGGGAGAACTGCTGGTCAGGAGCCCGATGCAGCCGGATTCGGTCTACCCCACCGCCGCCGACGGGCAGTTGACCGCCCCGCTGCGCGATCCGCGTGGTTTCGCGCCGACCGGGTTGCGGTGTCGCCTCGACGGCGGCGACCAGCCAGCCATCGAGGTGCTGCGGAGCACCAACGGCGTCATCTGGCACGGCGGACTTGCCATCTCGGCCGACGAACTCGACCGGCTGTACCGCAGGCTTGGGAAGGTCGAAGATGCCGCCGCATTTGCCTCGACCGACCCGGTCCTCGGTGACCGCATCATGGCCGCCGTGGTGCCGAGGCCCGGCGCTACGGTCACCCGGGATGACCTTGCCGCGTACCTGAAGGCGCGCAAGGTCGCCCCCTACAAGGTGCCGGAGGGCGTGATCACGGTTGACGCCATCCCTCGCGACGCCGACGGCCGGGTCCTGCGCGACCGGTTGACTGGAAAAGCCTTATTCTCCAGTCTGATACCAGCGTGACCTGAAGCATCATGTCACACGAAAGTGGGCTCCGGACCGCCGGTGTGCGCCACCTGCCCGCCGCTTCCTCCGGGGGCGCCGCCACCAATCGCGCAACGGTACTGGCATGGCGGCCGTTGGCAAGGCATAGTGAACCCAGGCAGGAGACCTCCCGATG
>CAZSNL010000051.1:9662-12719 GCA_964608275.1 uncultured Hyphomicrobiales bacterium
TGGCATGGCGGCCGTTGGCAAGGCATAGTGAACCCAGGCAGGAGACCTCCCGATGGACAAGGCCCAACGGCAACTGACCGTCGACATCGTCTCGGACGTGATGTGTCCGTGGTGCTATGTCGACAAGCGGCGCTTCGAGAAGGCGAAGGCGCTGCGTCCCGACATCGAACTCGACCCGCGCTGGCGGCCGTATCAGCTCGACCCCAGCATTCCGCCCGAAGGGATCGATCGACGCGACTATCTGGCGCGCAAGTTCGGCGGCGACGATGCTGCCCGAAGGATCTACTCGGCCATCGAACAGGCCGGCGAGGAAGAAGGCATTCCGTTTGCGTTCGATCGCATCGAACGGACCCCGAACACTCTCGATGCCCACCGGCTGATCCGCTGGGCGGCCAGCGGCGGCCACCAGGACGAACTGGTTGAGCGCCTGTTCGCCCTCTATTTCGTCGAGGGCGCCGACGTGGGAAACCGCGACGTGCTGCTGCAGGCCGCCGTGGACAGCGGCATGGACGGCCGGCTGGTCGGCGAGCTGATCGCGACCGATGCCGACCGCGACCTCGTCGAGCAGGAGGCGAACCTCGCCCGCCAGATGGGCATCTCCGGCGTGCCGTGCTTCATCGTGGCGGGACGCTACGCGGTGGTGGGCGCGGAAAGCCCGGAACTCATTGCCAGCGCCTTCGACCGCGGGCTCGAGGACCCGGCCGGCGACGCGGCGGAGCAAGGCTAGCCCTGGGGCATCAGCCGGACGGCTCGCCGGGATCTGAGAACTCGATGCGCCAGCCGGTGTCCTGGGCGGCGACACCCACCGTCTGCGGGCGCTGCTCGCCGCGCACCGTGCCGACGATCATCAGCTCTTCCATGCTGGGGCAGCGGTGCTTGAGCAACTTCGCGAGCCGGGCGATCGCGGGCGCCAGCGCATCCTCGCGCTCGTAAAGCGAGGCATCGCCGGTCTCGAACCGCAGCATGACGCCCGGCAGACACCAGTAATCCTCTTCGCCATCGAAGAAGATTCCGAGATCGAGGCGTGCTATATATGCGAGTTCCTTGCCCGCGACCTGCTGGGCGGACAGTGGACAGGCGGCGAAAACGGTCAGCGCGAGGCACAGCCCGGCGACGGCCGAAACCGTTGGTCTGGTCATGTGGGTAGCACCTTGGTGCGACACCCCCCTCGGACGACGAGCGTAAGCGAGCCGGCATCATGGATCAAGCAGACACTTGCGCACGTGCCCGCCGGCAGACCAGGCGCCGCAAAATCGCCCCAATCCGCCCGGCAAATCGCGGCCTGAGGAATGGTCGGAGAGGGGGAGCCAGCCAATCGGGGATTGTCTCATGGCCATACCGAACAGCCGCATCGTAACGACCGGGCTGGTTGCCGCCTGCGTCGCGATCGCCGGCCTTGCCTGCACGGCCGGGCAGCCTACCCGCGCGATGCCGGTCACAGCCGGCGTCGTCGCCACCATCGACACCGCGCCGGAGGCGCTGCCGGTCTACTACGACCGGCCGTACTACGTGATCCGGCCGGCGCCGAACTACTACCCCTATCCATACGGCCACTACGTCTACCGCTATCCGTATGGCGGATACTACGTGCGCCCGTTGCCGCGCGACCGCTACGTCCGGCGCTACCCGCCGCGCGGCCACTACGACCGCTACTACTATCGCCGTTACGACCGCCTGAAGCGCCACGACGGCCGCCACTATGGTCAGCCCTCGGTGGAGCGCAAACGGGCCACCCCGTCGGAGGACGTGCGCGCGGTGCAGAAGGCCCTCAATGCGCTCGGCTACGGCGCCGGCGCCGAGGACGGGCTGATGGGGCCGCGGACCCGCGCCGCCATCCTCAGGTTCCAGCGCGAACAGGGCTTCGCCGACACCGGCACGCTCGACAACGAGCAGAAGACGACGCTGTACGACATGGCCTACGCCGGGGTGTCGAACACCGATACGGCGAGCCGGCCGGCCGCCCCTGCCCCGCTTGCCGAGCCGGCTGTGCCCGCCGCGCCCGCTGACGCGGAGCCGGCAGACGAGGCGCCGGAGACGACGGCAGACGTTCGCGACGCCGCCGGCGGTGAAGATGCGTTGCCGCCCGAGCCGCTGAGCGAACCGCTGCCGTCATCGGACGAGATCCAGCGGGCGTTCGCCGACAACTGAAGTCCCGTCCCGGTCAGGCCGCCTCGGCCTGGCCGGCGATTGCGGCAAGCTGCGACAGGATCGCGCGGGTGCCTTCGAGGCGTGCGGCCGGCGTCGGCCAGTCGCGCTTCAGCACCAGCTTGTGGTCGGGCCTCAGCTTGGCCAGCGACCCCTGCTCGGAAATGAACCGAACGAGACCAGCCGGGTTGGCGAACCGGTCGTTGCGGAAGCCGAGCACGACGCCCTTCGGTCCGGCGTCGACGGATGCGATGCCGGCGTCGCGGCACCGGGTCTTGATGGCGACAATCTGGAGCAGGTGCTCGACCTCTTCCGGCAACGGCCCGAACCGGTCGATCAGTTCGGCGCCGAACGCCTCGACGTCGTCCAGCGTCTCGACATCTGCAAGCCGCCGGTAGAGCCCGAGGCGGACCTGAAGGTCGGCCACGTAGTGCTCGGGGATCAACACCGCCGTGCCGATGCTGATCTGCGGCGACCAGGTATCCTCCGAGCCGTCGTCGGGCGCGCCGGACCGCAGCGAGGCGACCGCCTCCTCCAGCATGTCCTGGTAGAGCTCGAAGCCGACCTCGCGGATATGGCCCGACTGCTCCTCGCCGAGCAGATTGCCGGCGCCGCGGATGTCGAGGTCGTGGCTCGCCAGCATGAAGCCCGCGCCGAGCGAATCGAGGGACTGCAGCACCTTGAGCCGCTTGTCGGCGGCGGCGGTGAGCGTCCGGTTGGCGGGAACCGTCAGCAGCGCGTAGGCCCTGACCTTGGACCGGCCGACCCGGCCGCGCAGCTGATAGAGCTGGGCGAGGCCGAACATGTCGGCGCGATGAACGATCATCGTGTTGGCGGTCGGGATGTCGAGCCCCGATTCGACGATGGTGGTGCACAGGAGGACGTTGAACTGGCCGTCGTAGAAGGCGCTCA
>CAZSNL010000051.1:12729-19620 GCA_964608275.1 uncultured Hyphomicrobiales bacterium
GATCGTCTCTTTCTTCTGTAGAAATGCAAACTTCACTTCCGGCACCCGCTCCTCGAGGAACCGGCGCACCTCGTCGAGATCAGAAATCCGCGGGCAGACATAGAAGCTCTGGCCGCCGCGATAGAGCTCCCGCAGCAGCGCCTCGCGCACGATCACCGGGTCGAACGGGGTGATGAAGGTGCGCACGGCGAGCCGGTCCACCGGCGGGGTGTTGATGATGGACAGCTCGCGCACGCCGCTCAGGGCAAGCTGCAGCGTCCTCGGGATCGGCGTGGCGGTGAGCGTCAGCACGTGGACATTGGCCTTGAGCTCCTTCAGGCGTTCCTTGTGCGCGACGCCGAAGTGCTGTTCCTCGTCGACGATCAACAGGCCGAGATCGTGGAACCGGATGGTCTTGCCGAGGAGCGCGTGGGTGCCGATGACGATATCGACGTCGCCCGAGGCGAGGCCGGCCTTCACCTCCTTCAGGGTGGCGGCGGGCACCAGCCGCGATGCCTGCGCGATGCGCACCGGCAGGCCACGGAAGCGTTCGGTGAACGTCGCGTAGTGCTGGCGGGCGAGCAGCGTCGTCGGCACCACCACCGCGACCTGCTTTCCTTCCATCACGGCGATGAACGCCGAGCGGAGCGCGACCTCGGTCTTGCCGAAGCCGACGTCGCCGCAGACCAGCCGGTCCATCGGCCGTCCGCGGGCGAGGTCGGCGATGACATCGTCGATCGCCGCCTGCTGGTCCTCGGTCTCCTCGTACGGAAACCGCGCCGAGAACTCCTCGAAGGCCCCCGGCTGCGGCGCCATCGTCTCGCCCCGCTTGAGCTCGCGCGCGGCCGCCGTCCTGATGAGCTTGTCGGCGATGTCGCGGATCCGCTGCTTCAGCCGCGCCTTGCGCGACTGCCAGCCGGCGCCGCCGAGCTTGTCGAGCTGGACACCGGCGTCGTCGGAACCGTAGCGGCTGAGCAGTTCCAGGTTCTCGACCGGCAGGAACAGCCGGTCGCCGTCGCGGTAGATCAGCAGCAGGCAGTCGTGCGGCGCGCCCTGCACGTCGAGCGTCTGCAGGCCTTCGAAGCGGCCGATGCCGTGATCGACGTGGACGACGAGGTCGCCGGGCGTGAGGGTGGACAGCTCGGCGATGAAGTCGCTGCCGCGCGAGGTCCTTCGGGCCCGCCGTACCAGCCGGTCACCGAGCATGTCCTGCTCGGCGATGACCGCCAGCTCGCGTGTCTCGAACCCGCGTTCGAGGCCGAGAACGGCAAGCCCCAGGGTGCCACGGTCAAGCCGCTGCGCCGCCGGCCAGTCGGCCACGTTCGCCGCGGGCCCGGCGCCATGGTCGGAGAGCACGCCCGCCAGCCGCTCGCGCGAGCCCGCTGTCCAGGCGGCGAGGATCACCCGCTTGCCCGCGGCGCGGAGATCGCGAACGTGGCCCGAAACCGCCTCGAACACGTTGCGACCCTCCTCGGCCCGCTCCGGTGCGAAGCTCCGGCCCTGGCGGACGCCGAAGGCGACGATCCGGCCCGTTGTCTCGCTTTCCGGTTCGTCGAACGGCGAGAACCTCAACGCCGCCGCCTGCCCCAGCAATGCGGTCCATTCGTCTTCGGGAATGTAGAGCGCATCGGGCGGCAGCGGCTTGTAGGCCGGCGCGCCCCAGGTTTCGCCGTCGAGCGCCTCGCGCCTGGCCTCGTAGGCATCGCCGATCTGTTCCCGGCGGGCCGCAGTCGCGTCCTCGATCAGATGATCGAACGTGGTCGCGAGCGGGCGGACATGGTCGAACACCGTCGCCAGGCGTTCGTGGAACAGGGGCAGCCAGTGCTCCATGCCCTGGTACCGCTGGCCGGCGCTGATCGCCTCGTAGAGCGGATCGGCCCCCGAAACGCCACCGAACCGGGCCACGTAACCGGTGCGGAACCGCGCCACCGCGTCATCGGACAGGATCACCTCGCTGGCCGGAAGCAATCGTACGTGGCGCAGCTGCCCGACCGTACGCTGGGTCTGCGGGTCGAAGGTGCGGATCGATTCGAGCGTGTCGCCGAACAGGTCGAGCCGGACCGGGTGTTTCGCACCGGGGGGATAGATGTCGATGATGCCGCCCCGTACGGCGTAGTCGCCCGGTTCGACGACGGTGCCGGTGCGGCTGAACCCGTTGGCGCCCAGGAACGCGATCAGTTCATCGAGATCGACGCTCCGGCCCGGCGCGGCCTGCCATGTATTCCCGGCGATCAGGTCGGGCGCGGGCAGGCGCTGAAGCGCCGCGTTGACCGTGGTGAGAACGATCGCCGGACGGTCCTCGCCCAGGAGGTCGGCGAGCGCCGACAGCCGTCGCGCGACCACGCCGGCCGTCGGCGAGACGCGGTCGTAGGGCAAACAGTCCCAGGCGGGCAGCCTGGTGACGGAAAGTTCCGGGGCGAAGAACGCCAGCGCGTCGGCAAGCTGGTTGAGCCGCGCTTCGTCGCGGGCGATGTGGAGGACGGGCGCTGCGGCGCGGTCGCGCCCACGGGCAGGCCGGGCCAGGTCGGCAAGGACCATCGCGTCGAAGCCTTCCGGCACGCCGGTGAGCGTCCCGCGGCGGGGCAGGTTGCCGGGATCGAGGCCGATACCGGTATCGGATGTCTGCAGCGTGTCGGTCATGGGCGTCGATTGTGGAGCGTCAATTGTGGCCAGGTATCGGTCTGAATCGGGTCAGTGCGTCCATCATCGGTGTGCGATAATCTTCCGGAACGTCGTCGAATCCGGCGATCCAGCGGTACAGCTGCCGGTCCGAAACGGCGAGGATCGCCTCGAACGCATCGAGATCGGCGGCATCGAAGCGGTCGACGTTGTGCCTCGCAAACGCGCCCAGCAGAAGATCCATCTCCTTCATGCCGCGATGCGTCGCCCGGTACAACGCCCGGCGCCGCCGGGTCGCAAGCTCGACAGCCTCGGCATCGGGTTCCTTCATCCGTCCGGTGTCCCTGCGGTGACCGATCGATCCACAGTGCTATAGTCCCTGCGCAACCCGGTGCAAACCGGAAGCACCGCCGCAGGTCCGCGTAGCAGGAGACATTTCGAGGATGGGCGGAATCGTCGTCATCGGCTGGGGCTCCCTTCTGTGGGACCCCGAATGCCTGGCCCCACATGTAGGTATCGACTGGCACCGTGGACAGGGGCCGGAACTGCCGCTCGAGTTTGTGCGGGTATCGCCCAAGCGCAAGAACGCGCTGACCGTCGTCATCGACGGCGATCACGGTGCGCGGTGCCGCACCAGCTTCGTTCCATCACGGCGCACGGACATTGCCGATGCGGTTGCCGATCTCGCGGCGCGGGAGCGCACCACGGCCGACAATATCGGCTTCGTCGACCGCACCCGGGGGCGGATGCACGGCCGTTCGCGACAGGTATGCGACGCGGTATGGGCGTGGGCGGAAATGTCCGCCGTCGCAGGAGCGGTGTGGACGGACCTGCCCCGCAACTACGAAACGGTGACCGGTCGGCCGTTCACCGTCCGCCACGCCATCTCCTATCTCCGGTCACTGGAATCGGACGCCGCGCTGGAAGCGAAGCGGTACATCGAGCTCGCGCCGGCGGAAGTCTCCACGCCACTGCGCCAGGCGCTGGCGCATGAAGCGTGGTGGCGCGGCGTCGGGCTCTAGCCAATTCCTGCCGTTCACCATCGGGCGCCGACGATGCGGCCGCAACTGCTCAATCCGCTGTTTGCCGAAGCGACGTACCTCAAGGGCGTGGGGCCGAAGGTTGCCCGTCTGCTTGCCCGGCTGGTCCGCAACGACCGGAGCGGCACGGGAGACGTGCGCACGATCGATCTTCTGTGGCACCTCCCCACCGGTGTCGTCGACCGGCGTCTCAGACCGAAGGTCGCCGAAGCGCCCGAAGGCGCCATCGTCACGCTGGAGCTGTTCATCGGTGACCATACGCCGCCGCCGAAAGGCCACCCGAGGCTGCCCTACCGGGTGCTGGCGTATGACGACAGCGGCTTCATCACCCTCACCTTCTTTCACGCCCGGCGCGACTACCTGATGGAGAAGTTGCCGCCGGGGGAAAGGCGGTTCGTCAGCGGCCGCTTCGAATACTACGACGGCGAGCCGCAGATGGTGCATCCCGACCACATCGTGAGCGCCGAGGACCTTGAAACCATGTCGCTGGTCGAGCCCGTCTATCCGCTGACGGCAGGGCTCGCTCCGCGG
Organism: uncultured Hyphomicrobiales bacterium; assembly: GCA_964608275.1. Taxonomy (GTDB): domain Bacteria; phylum Pseudomonadota; class Alphaproteobacteria; order Rhizobiales; family CAZSNL01; genus CAZSNL01. The sequence goes on from CAZSNL010000051.1 coordinate 16,899, forward strand.
ACGCTCCGCAATGCGATCCGCGCTGCTCTCGCCAGCTGCCCCACCCTGCCCGAATGGCAGGATCCGGCCTGGCGCGAACGTCAGGGCTGGGAGAGCTTCAACGCCGCCATCGATCGCGTTCACGCACCGGAGACCGCCGCCGACCTTGAACCGCAGTCGCCGGCCCGGTCACGGCTCGCCTACGACGAACTGCTCGCCAACCAGTTGGCACTGGCGTTGATGCGGCGTCACATGAGGCGAAAGGCGGGCCGTGCCGTCGCCGGGACGGGGTCCCTGCAGTCGAGGATACGCGAGGCCCTGCCCTTCAGCCTGACCGGGTCCCAGGAGCAGGCGGTCAGGGAAATCCTCGCCGACATGGCCCAGCCGCAGCGGATGCTGCGGCTGCTGCAGGGCGACGTTGGCTCCGGCAAGACGGTCGTGGCGCTGCTGGCAATGGCGGCCGCCGTCGAAGCCGGCCACCAGGCTGCAATGATGGCGCCGACGGAACTGCTGGCGAGGCAGCACCTTGCGACCATCCTCCCGCTTGCGGAGCAGGCCGGGCTTCGGGTTTCGATGCTGACCGGCCGCGAGCGCGGGCCTGCCCGCCGCCAGGTGCTCGACGACCTCGCGGCAGGCGAGACCGACATCGTCGTTGGCACCCACGCCCTGTTCCAGGACGACGTCGTGTTCGCCGATCTTGCGCTGGCGGTAGTCGACGAACAGCACCGGTTCGGCGTGCATGAGCGGCTCGCCTTGCAGGCCAAGTCCGCGGCCGGTGCCGACCTCCTGGTGACGACGGCAACACCGATCCCGCGTACCCTTGCACTCACCCTCTACGGCGACATGGAGGTGTCCCGTATTACCGAAAAGCCGGTCGGCCGGCAGCCGATCGATACGCGGGTGCTGCCGCTCGAGCGACTGGGCGAGGTGGTGAGCCGTCTGCGGTCGGCGCTGGACGGCGGCGCCAGGTGCTACTGGGTCTGCCCGTTGGTGTCGGAATCCGATGCACTCGACATTTCCGACGCCGAACAGCGGTACGCGGCGCTGGAGCAGGTGTTCCCGGGACGCATCGGGCTGGTTCATGGCCGCATGAAGGGCGCCGAGAAGGATCGCGTCATGGCGCGCTTTCAGGCCGGGGAACTCGCAATCCTGGTGGCAACCACCGTCATCGAGGTGGGCGTGGATGTGCCCGAAGCCACCATCATGGTCATCGAGCACGCCGAGCGCTTCGGCCTCGCCCAGCTCCATCAGTTGCGCGGGCGCGTCGGCCGCGGCGCCGCGAAATCGAGCTGCCTGCTTCTCTACCAATCGCCGTTGGGCGACTTGGCGCGGGCGAGGCTCGACATCATGCGTCAGACCGACGACGGCTTCAGGATCGCGGAAGAAGACCTGAAACTGCGCGGCAGCGGCGAACTGCTAGGCACACGCCAGAGCGGCGAACCGGAATTCCGGGTGGCTGACCTTGCCATCCACGGGACCCTTCTAGAGGCGGCGAGGGACGACGCCGCGCTGATCCTCGCCCGAGACGAGCGTCTAGAGTCCGATCGCGGCGCGGCGCTGCGCGTATTGCTCTACCTGTTCGAGCGTGACGAAGCCGTCCGGCTGATCGGTGCCGGCTGAACGGTGGGGTTACTCGGCGGCTTCCTTTCCCGTGCTCGCCTGCTCGCGTCGCACAAGACGGCGCGCCTCGGATTCGGGCAACACCGGGACGTGACCCAGCTCCGTGTTTGACTCCGGGGTCACCAGCCCTGCGGAAATTACCAGCTTGGCCGCATCCTCGACGGTCATGTCGAGTACGATCAACTCCTTGCGCGGCACGAAGAGCAGGAATCCCGAAGTCGGGTTGGGGGTCGTCGGGAGAAAAACGGTCAGCATCTCTCCCGCGCCTGCCGCATCGGTGATCCGTTTCGAACTTTCGCGGGCGATGAAAACGATCGCGTAGAGACCCTTTCGCGGGTACTGGATCAGCCCCACCTCCCGGAACGACGAGTTGCTCTGCGAAATCGCCGTCTCGAAGATCTGCTTCACGGCGCGATAGATGTTCCGGATCACCGGCATCCGGTTAAGCAGCCGCTCACCCCAGGAGACAACCGTGCGGCCGAACAGGTTGGCGGTGAGCGCACCCAGAAGGGTGATGCAGATCAGGGCGACGACGAGTCCGAATCCCGGCACCGTGAAGGGAAGGTAGGTGTCGGGGCTGTAGCGTGCCGGAATCAGAGGCTTGATCCAGCCGTCGAACAGCCCGACGAACCACCACGTCAGGAAGGCCGTGACACCGACCGGCGCGGCAACCACAAGGCCGGTCAGAAAGTAAGTCCTTAGCCGCGCCCCGATTCCGGCCCGGTGGCGCAACGGGCCGTCGCTGCGGACCATGTCGGCAAGCCCGGCCCGCAGTTCCTCCTCGTCGCGATTTTTCTGCTCGTCCATTTTCCTCTGAGCCTACGGCCCCCGTCCCACGTCAACCGCGACCATGCGCCGGTTCGTCATGCCTGCATGTGGCATGCAACCCTTGCGCAGACCGCAAACTTAGGGCCTGTCGCTGCGAGAACCAAGCTCAGAGGATGTGTGGGTATGGACAGGGTGCCGGCGGCTGCCGGAAGTCAACCCTCCGGCGCGACCACGTAGCAGTCGATACGCGCACCCTTGAACCGGGTGCAGAGCTTTTCCGCTTCGGATCGCTTCTCGAAACCGCCGGTGCGCAGCCGGTAGAAGGTGCCCCGGTTTCCAAGATCCGCCTCGATGA
>CAZSNL010000052.1:0-19068 GCA_964608275.1 uncultured Hyphomicrobiales bacterium
CAGCGTCTGATCGCGCTCCTGCAATCGCGGGAGGACGAGCACAAAGTCGAAATGATCGGCTGAAGGTCGGGCGATGGCGACTGCGTTCTTTACCGTGCTCGGGCTGCTGCTGGCCAGCAGCACGCCGATCTTCATCGCCCTGGCGGCCGCCGTGCTGATCATGATCTGGGTCGGCGGCACGATTCCGCCGCTGATCCTCGTCGAGCGGATGTTTTCCGGCATCGACAACTTCACCCTGATGGCGATCCCGTTCTTCGTCCTCACCGGGGTGCTGATGGCGGTCGGCGGCATGTCGCGGCGCATCGTCCGGTTCGCCGACCTGCTGGTGGGGTGGGTGACCGGCGGCCTCGGCATCACCGCGGTGACCGCCAGCATGTTCTTCGGCGCCATTTCGGGCTCCAGTCCGGCGACGGTGGTGGCGATCGGCAGCATCCTCTATCCGGCGATGGTCGACGGCGGATACCGGCGGCCGTTCTCGATCGGCCTCATCGTCGCGTCCGGGTCGCTCGGGATCATCATTCCCCCGAGCATCGTGATGATCGTCTATGCCGCGGTGACGGGCGTCTCGGTCGGCGCGTTGTTCATCGCCGGCATCGGCGCCGGGATCGTCTACGGCCTCGCCTTCATGGCCTACTGCTACTATTACGCCTGGCGGCACGACGTGCCGAAGCGCAACCCGGCCACGCTGAGCGAGGTGTGGGAGGGGCTGAAGGAGGCGTCGTGGGGACTTGGCGTTCCGGTCCTCATCCTCGGCGGCATTTATGGCGGCGTGTTCACGCCGACCGAGGCGGCCGCGGTCTCCGTGGTCTATTCGCTGGCGGTGTCGACGCTCGTCTATCGCGAGAAGACGCTGTCGGAATGGATCGAGGCGCTGTCCATGGCGGCAACGACGACCGCGCAGGTCATGATCATCCTCGCCTCGGCGGGCGTGCTCGCCTGGTATCTGACCTCGCAGGGCCTCGCGCTCGCCATTGCCGACGTGATCCTGTCGCTAAGCCAGGAACCGATCCATCTGTTCCTGCTGATCAACGTCACGGTGCTGATCGTCGGCATGTTCCTCGATGCCGCGTCGATCATGGTCATCCTCGGCCCGCTCCTCTACCAGGTCGGCATGAAGATCGGCATCGACCCGATTCATCTTGGCGTCGTGCTGACGGTGAACGGGGCCATCGGCATGTTCACGCCGCCATTCGGGCTCAACCTGTTCGTGGCGAGCAGCCTCGGCGACGTGACCTACGAACAGGCGGTGCGCGGGGTGTTGCCGTACATCGCCATCGCCATCGTGGCTCTGGTGGTCATCACGTACGTCCCGGCGATCAGCATGTGGCTGCCGCGCACGGTCTACCCCGGCCTCTGAACACGTCTGCGAGGCCGCCTCCGGCGATCCTGACGGCCTGTCCGCGACGATGCCGCGCAGGCTGCCGGCCTTGCCTCCCCAGGGGTGCTGCGATAAGCAGATGGTTGTCCGTTGGGGTGCCCGACACGGGCTGAGAGGCGTCACGCCAACCCACCGCACCTGATCCGGGTAATGCCGGCGTAGGGAACGGAGCCTGCCTCAAGCACATCCTCCATCCTCCCGTCGGCATACCCGCACGGGAGTCCGAAATGGCAGGAATGGCGAGGCTGCTCGCGATCGCGGGCCCGTATCCGGGCGGCGATGGCGGCATCCGGACCGGCACAGCAACAGAAGCAGGCATTGGTACGGCATGGGGTTTTGCCGTACGGAATGCCGCGCGCCGACGGGTGCCGGCCGCGCTGGAACCGGTATTGTTCGCCACGCCGGTCGCTCCGCTGACGGATGATCCGGGGAATCAGACGCTGCTGACCGGCGCACGCGGGGCCGGTCCCGCGCATGGCGCGGCGCGGCATCCGCGGGGGCTGCCGTCATGACGGATGGCAGCCCCGGCATCGCGATCCTCGGCGCCGGCGTCATGGGCCTTGCCGTCGCCACCGAGCTCGTCCGGCGCGGCGCGTCCGTCCGGGTGTTCGACCGGGAAGGGCCGCCGGGCCCGCACTGCTGTTCGTGGTGGGCGGGCGGCATGCTGGCCCCGTTCTGCGAGGGCGAGACGGCCGAGCCGGCGGTGATGCGGCTGGGCCGGGAGGCCGCCGCCTGGTGGCAGCGGGCAGGCGCGCCGGTGACGCGGGCCGGCACGCTGGTGGTGGCGCTCGGCCGCGACCGGTCGGAGGTCGATCGCTTCGGGCGCCGGACGATGCGCCACCAGACGCTCGATGCGGCCGCCATCGCCGCGCTTGAGCCGTCGCTCGCGGGCCGGTTCGCGCGGGCTCTCTACTATCCCGACGAGGCGCATCTCGACCCGCGCGCCGCGCTCGCCGCGCTGCGCCGGGGATTGTCGGCGCGCGGGGTGGAAGTCGAGACCGTCCGCGGCGCCGGCGACATCGCTGCCGACATCACGATTGACTGCCGCGGTCTTGCCGCCGCCGACACACTGCCCGACCTGCGCGGCGTGCGTGGCGAGATGGCGGTGGTGCGGGCGCCCGATGTGACGCTGGCGCGGCCGGTACGGCTGCTGCATCCCCGCCATCCGTTATACGTGGTGCCGCGTGGTGATGGCCGTTTCATGCTGGGAGCGACCCAGATCGAGACGGCGCATCGCGGCCCGGCGACGGTGCGCTCGGTGCTGGAGTTGCTGGGCGCGGCCTACGCGCTCGATCCCGCATTCGGCGAGGCGGAGGTGCTGGAGCTGGGTGCCGATGCCCGGCCCGCGTTTCCCGATAACCTGCCGCGCATCCGAAGGCGCGGCTCACGATCCTTGTCAATGGCCTGTTCCGCCACGGTTTCCTGTTGTCGCCGGCGCTCGCGCGGATGGCGGGGGACCTGGTGCTGGAGGGCAAACGTCCGGAGGTGATGGATGAAGATCACGGTCAACGGTGAGCCGCGCGAGATCGCGGCCTCGACCCTTGAAGAGGCGCTCGTCGAGCTTGGCTATGGCGCCGCCACGGTGGCAACGGCCGTCAATGAGAGCTTCGTGCCGATCGCCGCGCGCGCCGGATGTCGCCTGTCCGACGGCGACCGGCTCGAGATCCTCGCGCCGCGGCAGGGAGGCTGAGATGCCGGAGTTCTACGGGACCCGGATCGGCTCCCGGCTGATGCTGGGCACGGCGCAATATCCGTCGCCGGCCGCTCTCGTGGAGGCGTTCCGCCGCTCGGGCGCACGCGTTGCCACGGTGTCGCTGCGGCGCGAGGCGGCCGGGGGCGCGGCCGGCAACGCGTTCCGCGAGATCATCCGGACACTCGGCGTCCGCATCCTGCCCAACACCGCGGGCTGCCACACCGCGCGCGAGGCGGTGACCACCGCCCGCATGGCGCGCGAGGTGTTCGGCACCGACTGGATCAAGCTCGAGGTGATCGGCCACACCGATACCCTGCAGCCGGATCCGTTCGGGCTGGTGGAAGCGGCGCGGATCCTCTCTGCCGAGGGCTTCAAGGTGTTTCCCTACACCACCGAGGACGGGGTGCTTGCCGCGCGTCTCCTCGATGCCGGGTGCGAGGCGCTGATGCCGTGGGGGGCACCGATCGGTACCGGCCGCGGCCTGAACAACCTCTACGGCCTCAGGACCCTCAGGGCCCAGTTCCCCGACGTGCCGATGGTGATCGACGCCGGGCTTGGCCTGCCCAGTCACGCGGCGCACGCCATGGAGCTCGGATTCGACGCGGTGCTTCTGAACACCGCGGTGGCGAAGGCGGGCGACCCGCCGGCCATGGCCGAGGGGTTTGCGCGGGCGGTCGAGGCCGGCCGGCTCGCATTCGAGGCCGATCCGATGCCTGCGCGCGACATGGCGGAGCCGTCCACGCCGGTCCTCGGAATAGGGATGCTGGCATGAGGCTCGACCGCTTCTACCCGATCTTCGACGGTCCGTCGTGGCTGGAGCGTGCGCTGCCGCTCGGGGTAAGGCTGGTGCAGATGCGGATCAAGGACGCCGGCGAGGCCGAGCTGCGCGAGGCGCTCGCCCGCTCGCGCGATCTGTGCCGGGCGGCGGGCGCGGTCCTCGTCGTCAACGACTACTGGCAGCATGCGATCGACCTCGGGTGCGAGTGGGTCCATCTGGGTCAGGAGGATCTGGACGATGCCGACGTCGCCGCGATCCGCCGCGCCGGGATCCGGCTCGGCGTGTCGACCCATGACGAGGCGGAGCTCGAGCGCGCGCTTGCGGTTGCGCCCGATTACGTCGCGCTCGGCCCGGTCTGGCCGACGATCCTCAAGAAGATGCGGTGGCACCGCCAGGGCCTCGGGCGGGTCCGCGAGTGGAAGCGACGCATCGGCGCCATCCCGCTCGTCGCCATCGGCGGCCTGAGCGTCGAGCGCGCGCCGGAGGCGTTCGCCGCCGGGGCCGACATCGTCTCGGTCGTCACCGATATCACGCTCGACCCGGATCCCGAGGCACGGATCCGCCAATGGCTGGAGGCGACACGATGAGCCGCTATGCACGCCAGATCGCGGTGCCGGTCTTCGGTCCGGAGGGGCAGGAGCGGCTGCGCGTTGCCCGCATCCTGGTCGCTGGTGCGGGCGGGCTTGCGGCGCCGGTGTTGCAGTATCTGGTCGGCGCCGGCGTGGGTTTCATCCGCCTCGTCGATCCCGACCTGGTCGAACAAGGCAACCTGCATCGCCAGACGCTGTTCCGTGAAAGCGACCTCGGTCGCGCCAAGGTCGACGCGGCCGCCGACACCCTCGCCGCGTTGAACCCGGATTGCACGGTCGAGGCGGTACGGGCGCGCGTCGACCCCGGCAACGCCGCGGCACTGGCCGATGGCGCCGAGGTAATCCTCGACTGCGGCGACAGCTTCGCCTTGAGCTACATCCTGTCGGACCTCTGCCATGATACGGGCAGGACCTTCATCAGCGCGTCGGTGATCGGCACCGATGGCTATGTCGGCGGCTTCTGCGGCGGCGGTCCGTCGTTGCGTGCGGTCTTCCCCGAACTGCCGCCGCGGCTTGGAAGCTGCGCCGAGGACGGAGTGCTGGGACCGGTGCTCGGTGTCGTCGGCAGCCTTCAGGCGCAGATGAGTCTGGCGATCCTTGCACGGATGACACCGTCTCCGATCGGCCGCCTGATCAGTTACGATGCGCGCCTGCATCGCTTCGGCGGTTTCGACTTCTCGGCAGCGGTCGAACCGGTCCATCGTCCAGCCTTCATTGCGCCCGATGCCATCGTGGACGACGACTTCGTGGTCGATCTCCGGGCGGAGGATGAGGCACCGCTCGTCCGCCCCGATGCCCTGCGGCTGCCGGTGGATGCCTTCGGACCGACCGGGCCTCGGCCGGCGCCGGGACAACGCGCGGTCCTGTGTTGCCGCAGCGGGCTGCGCGCGTGGACTGCAGCCGGACGCCTGTCCGCCGTCTGGCCGGGCGAGATCGCGCTCGTGGCCATGGGCGATCCTGTCGAACAGGCTGGATAGGGGACGCCGCCGTCAGTCCGTCGTCTGCGGCGGCGGTCGGCTGACGTCGCAGCGGGGCCTGTTGCTCCGTGGATGGATGCTTCGCGGGCGCTGCCGCCAGCTCGCCCGGGCCCGGCAGACAGCCGAACCCAATAGAATTTGGCTAATCAATCGTAATGATCCATTTCAGGTTAATTTATTTCACGCGCGCAGAGTCGTTCATGCCAAGATAAAAAAGGCGAGACAAACGATTTGAACCTATTTCAGTTCCTGGTTCGGTGGCTACTACCGTATCCAAGTATAGTTTACTCAGGATTGGATAGGGATGGTGGCTGAAATGCGGCAATTTCTGAACTATGTTTGGGCGAAACACCGGATTGGTTGCAATTTCCGATCGGGTGCAATTATCGGAAGCGGAGCTGGGAGGGTATCATGGCCGCCGAACCGAGCCGGCACGAACGCGAATTCAACCTCGAGCAGATCGCCATTCCGGAACCGGCGGCAGCGCCGTCAGGCCTGGTGGTTGTCGAGGACAACACGGCAGAAGCACGACCCGACGAGTCATTGGCCAGTCCCGGTACGGACATATTCGAAGCCCGGGAATCGGGGGTGCGCAGCTACTGCCGCCATTTCGACCGCGTATTCGACACGGCCGATGGCTGCTTCATCAGGACGGAAGACGGTGACGAGTTGCTCGACTTCCTGTCCGGCTGTTCATCCCTGAATTACGGTCATAACGACCCCGACATGAGGGAAGCTCTGGTGCAGCATCTGGCCCGCGGCGGGCTGGCGCACGGGCTGGACCTCTACACCACGACCAAGCGCGACTTCATCGAGAGCTTCAGGAATCGCATCCTGGAACCGCGCGCCATGGACCACCGGCTGCAGTTTGCCGGGCCGACTGGCGCCAACGCCGTGGAGGCGGCGCTCAAGCTCGCCCGCAAGGTCACCGGACGGACGAACGTCATCGCGTTCACCAACGGCTATCATGGCGTCACGATCGGGGCACTGGCGGCGACCGGCAACAGGTACAATCGCGCGGCTGCCGGTGTGCCTCTCGGCGGGATCTTCCGCGCCTTCTACGACGGGTATCTCGGTGACGGCATCGATACCGCCGAGGTCCTCGACAGGATGCTGTCCGATCGTTCCAGCGGCATCGACGCCCCGGCGGCCATCCTGCTCGAAACGGTCCAGGGCGAAGGTGGCCTGAACGTCGCGTCGCCGCACTGGATCCGGCGGATCGCCGAGATCGCTCGGCGCAACGAGTGCCTGCTGATCGTCGACGACATTCAGGCCGGCTGCGGACGGACCGGCACCTTCTTCAGCTTCGAGGGCATGGGGGTGATGCCCGACATCATCACGCTCTCAAAATCGCTGTCTGGCTTCGGACTGCCGATGTCGGTGGTGCTGATACGGCCGCAACACGATCGCTGGGGGCCAGGCGAGCACAACGGAACGTTCCGGGGTAATACCCATGCCTTCGTGACCGCCCGCGTCGCAATCGAGAAGTACTGGTCGGACGGCCGGTTCCAGGCAGACGTTGCCCGGAGATCTGTCGTGCTGTCGGAACGCCTGTCGGTCATCGCCCGTCACGTCCCGGGAGCAAGGCGGAAGGGGCGCGGCATGATGCAGGGCATTGACGTCGGTTCCGGCGAGCTTGCCTCCCGGATCTGCCAGGAATGCTTCAGGCGCGGTCTCATCCTGGAGACCTCCGGCTCCAGTGGCCAGGTCGTGAAGGTTCTGGCTCCGCTGGTGATCGAAGGGCATCACCTGCATCGTGGCCTGGACATCCTCGAGGCAGCAACGGTTTCCGTACTCCCCGAACGGCGCTTCGCCTCTCTTTGAACGGGAGGAGGCCCGGCCGCCGGCGAGGCGGGTCGCACCTCCTCGATCACCGCGGAAACAACGCAACGGACGCGGCCGCCATCGGCTGCCGTGATCGGCACCGTTCAGCCCGCCAGGGAACAGACATGCAGCAGCAGGACGCAAGGGCGCTGGAAGTCGGCCTCGACGTGTCGCAAGCGGCGCGCCCCGAGTTCACCGGATCCGGAAACATCTCGATATTTCCCGTGCCTGCGTGTGTGCTGGGCGACGAAGGGGCGATCCGGTGGGAACCGGGCGAGCGCTTCCACGACCTGTTCGAGGGTCGCGCCCGCGATCTTGCTCGCGTCACCGGCGACCGGCATCCGGCGGTCGCGTGGCAGGGCGGTCAGGTCACGTATGCCGAGCTCGATGCGTGGGCAAACCGGGCGGCGCGGTTCCTCGCCCGACAGGGCATCGGCTCCGGTGACAGGGTCGGGCTGCTGTTCGAGCGGTCATGGCTCGCCTACGCCGCCATGTTGGCGGTCTCTAGGCGGGGCGCGGTCTTCGTTCCTCTCGACGCGGAGTTTCCCGCCGACCGGATCCGCTTCATCGTCGAGGATGCCGGGATTGTCGCCATTCTGGTGGCCCCGGAGCTGATCGGGTGCCTCGCGGACGTGCCCTGCGTCGTGATCGACGTCGGGCACGCGCGCGACCGGATCGACGCCGAGAGCCCGGCGCGACTCGAGCCCCAGCCGGGCAGGGCAGACGATGCGTTGTGCTACATCGTCTACACGTCCGGCTCGACGGGCCGGCCCAAGGGCGTCGCCGTAAACCATTCCAGCATCTGCAACTTCGTGAAGGTTGCTGCCGACGCCTACGGCTTTCAGCCATCCGATCGCGTCTACCAGGGCATGACCATCGCCTTCGACTTCTCGGTCGAGGAGATATGGGTGCCGCTCCATTCCGGCGCGACGCTCGTGCCGCGGCCGCCCGGCGCGCCGTTGCTCGGGCGCGACCTCGCCCGGTTCATCGAAGCGAACGGAATAACCGCGCTCTGCTGCGTTCCGACGCTTCTTGCCACCATCGAGGAAGACCTTCCGGGCCTTCGGTTCCTGCTCGTCTCTGGTGAAGCGTGCCCGCGCCAGCTGGTGGAGCGCTGGCATCGGCCGGGGCGTACGTTCCTCAACGTCTACGGGCCTACCGAAGCCACCGTCACCGCGACCTGGACGAGGCTCGATCCGGAGCGTCCGGTCACGATCGGCAAGCCCCTGCCGACGTACCGTGTCCTGATCCTCGATGAAACCGGCAGGATGGCGTTGCCGCAGGGCGTTGCGGGCGAGATCGCCATTGCCGGGCCGGGATTGGCCGAGGGATACATCAACCGGCCCGACCTGACGGGCAAGGCCTTCGTCGAGGACTTCCTGGGGCTTCCGAACAACCCGTCGGGTCGGCTGTACCGGACAGGCGACCGGGGGAGGATCACCGACGACGGGGAAGTCGAATACCTCGGCCGCCTGGACACCCAGGTCAAGATCCGCGGATACCGCATCGAACTCTCCGAAATCGAGTCGGTGCTGATGAAGGTGCCCGGCGTGGCCGCGGCGGTGGTCGGCACGTGGGAGTGCGCTCCGGGGGTGCTCGAGCTGGTGGCGTACTACACCGTGGCAGGCGGGCAGGAGGTCGGGTCCGAATCCCTCGCCGATCGGCTCGCATCCATGCTGCCGGCGTTCATGATGCCGAGCTTCTTCGAACGGCTCGACGCGCTGCCGATGCTCCCGAGCGACAAGGTGGATCGCAAGAGCCTGCCGGCCCCGACGGGGTTGAGGAGACGCGGCGGGTCACGGCCCTATGTGCAACCGGAGTCCTCGGTCGAAAACGCGCTTGCACAGACGCTCTCCGGCCTCATCGGAACCGAACACGTTTCGGTCGAGGATCACTTTTTCGACGACCTCGGCTCCAACTCGCTGACGATGGCCCGATTCTGTGCGGCCTTGCGGGACACCGGGTTCGCCGACGTTTCGATGCGGGAAATCTACGCCTTCCCGACGGTACGAAGGCTTGCTGCCGTCCTGGAGACGCGGTCCGCGGACTTGCCGCGGCCGAAGGTGGCCGCCGCGGCTAGGCAGGCGGGTTATCCGGCATTCGTTGCCACCGGTCTTGCCCAGCTCGCCTTCTACCTGGTGGGGACCTTTGTCGTCGGGGTCACCGTCGTCGACGGCTTCGTGTGGGTGCATTTCGCGGACGGGCCGGTCGAGGCGTACACGCGCGCCGCTCTGTTCGGCGGCGGCCTGTTCCTGCTCGCCACAATCCTGCCCGTGCTGCTCAAGTGGGTGCTGATCGGCCGCTGGCGGCGGGGGACGATAGCCATCTGGAGCCCGGGCTACTTCAGGTTCTGGATCGTGCGGGTGTTGATCGGCTCGAGCCCGATGATGCTGTTTGCCGGATCCCCGCTGTTCAACCTGTACCTGAGGATCATGGGGGCAAGGATCGGCCGCAACGCCGTGATCTTTACCAGCCACATACCGCTGTGCACCGATCTCGTCTCGATCGGCGACAACAGCGTCGTGCGCAAGGATTCCCTGCTCATGGGGTACAGGGCCTCGGGCGGGATCATCGAAATCGGTTCCGTGACCGTCGGCAGCGGCGCCTTCGTTGGCGAGGCGACCGTGCTCGACATCGGCACGGTCGTCGGAGACGGCGCCCAGCTGGGTCACTCGTCGACCCTGTACGAGGGACAGACGGTTCCCGATGGGAAGCGGTATCAGGGGTCGCCGGCGCAGGAGACGTCGGTCGACTACCTCGGCATGCCGGCCGTGCCGCCGAGCATTGCGCGGAAGATCGGCTATACCGCGTTCCAGCTGGCCGCCCTGTTCGGGGCAAGCCTGCCGCTCACGATCCTGCTCGCCGAGTTCATCGTCACGTGGCTGTTCTTCGAGAACAACATCTATGCCAACGGGTACGAGGACTTCCACATCGGGCCGCCCGGCCTGCACCTCGACCTGCTGTTGTTCGCTGCGGTGATCTACCTCGCGTTCCTCGTGCTCAACCTGGTGGTGATTTACATCCTGCCGCGAACCCTCGGCCGGCTGATACGGGAAGACCGGGTCTATCGGCTGTTCGGCCTGCGCTACATCATCTACCAGATCGTCTCGGCGGGGAGCAATTCGCGCGCCCTGAACCATGTGTTCGGCGACAGCGCATACATCGTCCATTTCCTCAGGCTCGTCGGCTACCGGATGCCCGACCTGGTGCAGACCGGGGCCAACTTCGGTCTCGAGCAGAAGCATGACTTTCCCCATCTCTGCGAGATCGGGACCGGCACCATCGTCTCCGACGGCCTTTCGATGATCAATGCCCGGTTCTCGAACACGGCGTTCCGGGTGTCGAAGGTGACGATCGGACCGAGGAATTATCTCGGCAACAACATCTTCTATCCTGCCGGGAGCGCCACCGGCGAGAACGTGCTGCTGGCGACCAAGGTCGCGGTGCCGCTGGACGGCGAGCCTCGTCATGACCTCGGGCTGCTTGGATCGCCCTGTTTCGAGATACCGCGCACGGTGCTGAGGGACCGTCAGTTCGATCACCTGAAGTCGGGGCCGGAGTTCGAGTGGCGGCTCCGCCGCAAGGCCATCTCCAATGCGGCCGGGATCCTGCTGTTCGTGACCACGCGCTGGCTCTTCGCCTATTTCATGCTCGTTGCGATCGGCGCCGCGCTGACCTGGTTCCGGTACGTCGAGTATCTCATCATTCCCGGCTTCGCCGTGACACTGCCGGCCGCGGCCGCCGCCTGGTTCATGTTCGTCGAGCGCGCATCCCTGTCGTTCGAGCGGCTGCAGCCGCGGTTCTGCTCGATGTACGACGAATACTACTGGCGGCACGAGCGCTACTGGAAGCACAACGCATCGGTGTTCATCGCAATGTTCGACGGAACGCCGCTGAAGGGCTGGATGTGGCGCTGGCTCGGTGTGCACGTCGGCCGGATGCTGTTCGACGACGGCTGCACCATTCCCGAGCGTTCGCTCGTCGAGATCGGCCACTATTGCACGCTCAACCGGACCAGCATCCTGCAGGGGCATTCGCAGGAGGACGGGACGTTCAAGTGCGACCGGATACGGCTGGGCGACAGGGTCACCATCGGCTGCAATGCGTTCGTTCATTACGGCACCGTCATCGGTGACGGCGCCTGCGTGGAAGCCGATTCCTTCCTGATGAAGGGTGAGGTGGTTCCCGAAGGAACCGTATGGCGCGGGAACCCTGCACAACCGCTGCATGACTGACTGGCGGCACGTCGCGTCGCGCGCAGGATGCCGCCGGCTGGTGCTCGATCCCGCAGGGCAGGTGGGAGTCTGGGTCGCAAGCGTGTTTGCGGCAAGGCTTTATTTGTATCGTCTGGCCGCGGTCCTCGGCGATGTGGAGCGGCGGCGGTTGTCGCAAGTCTCGAACCGCGCTCGGGCTGAAGCTTATGTCGTCGGCCACGGGTTGCTCCGGCACCTGCTGTCGGAATCGACTGGCCGAACGTGCCACCCGGCCGCGTGGCAGTTCGCCACCACGGATGCGGGCAAGCCCCTGCTGTGGTCGGAAGGATGCCGCGATCACGACGTGAGTCTCGCCTATTCCGCCGATGCCATAGCAATTGCGATCGCACATCGCAGGGCGATCGGCGTCGACATCGAGGCGGTGCGATCCGGCCCGATTCCGTGGGCGCTCCTGAACGAGCGCGAACGGCAGAGGCTGCTGGCGCGGCATGGCGGGGACCGGCAGCTCGAGTTCCTCCGCCTGTGGACGATCCGCGAGGCGGTCGCCAAGTGCCGCGGTGTCGGGCTCGCCCGGGAGATTGCTGCTGACGATCCGGCCAGTCGGCTCGTCCAGCGGTTCCGGATCGACGCCGACGAATTCCTGCTCGCGGTCGCGACGCACCACGCGCCGGATCCGTTCCGCCCCGCGGACAAGGATGTCGCGCCCCAAGGGGCGGTGCGTACCGGCGCGCCGGGCGAGTGACCGGATGCTCGTCGCTTGCGAGGAGACGACGGGCCCTGTGGCCCAGCACGACCGGCAGTTCGCACGCCCCCTCCGATACCCGTTTGACTGTTGCCGCCGATTGTCGTCCATCCTGATGACGGCGTGATGGGGGATTCGCCGGACGCCGCTCCGTCCGGGACCTGCCGCCACGGTCCATCGGGGCAGACACATGATCGACGTCGTCACATTCTGGCTCGACTGGTTCGGTGTCGCCGTTTTCGCAACGACCGGCGCGCTTGTCGCCTCGCGCAAGCAGATGGACCTCATCGGCTTCATCCTGCTGGGCACGGTGACCGGGATCGGCGGCGGCACGATCCGCGACACGCTGCTGGGGCACCTGCCGGTGTTCTGGATGGTCGATTCGCGCTACCTGATCACATGCGTTGCCGTGTCCGGAGCCGCGTTCTTTCTCGCCCACATCCCGCATTCCCGCTATGCGCTGCTGCTCCGCTTCGACGCGGTGGGGCTTGCGATCTTCGCCGTCACCGGCGCCGAAACCGCGCTCGATGCGCACGTCGACCCGATCGTCGCCGTGACCATGGGCGTGATCACCGCCACGTTCGGCGGCATCATCCGCGACATCCTCGGTGGCGAAAGCCCGGCGATCCTGCGCCAGGAGATCTATGTCACCGCCGCACTGGTGGGCGCGACGCTGTTCGTGGTGCTGGCCGGGATCGGCGTCGAGCGGAGCGGCAGCCTCATCGCCGGGTTCGTCATCGCCCTGATCATCCGGCTCGGTGCCCTGCGCTGGCACTGGTCGCTGCCGCGCTACCGGCCGCGACCGGGCCGGCCGCCGCAATGACGTGAGGCTGCCTGGACCATCGGCGGCCGGTTCGACGCGGGTGTCACCCGTGTCTCCGTGTCGGGCATTTTCGGGAATGGCGACCCCGGCAGGACTCGAACCTGCGACCCTCTGCTTAGAAGGCAGATGCTCTATCCAGCTGAGCTACGGGGCCGATGCATCGGGACGATGCGCGGCCTTCTGCGCGTGCACAGGCTTATCATAAGGGGGCAACCGCCTCCAACCGCAAGCCCTTGCTGAACAATCCGCGTGTTTCCGGCGGCAATCCCGGCCCGAGCCCCGGGGTTACACCACCCGGATGGTGCGGACCGTGCGGCCGTCGGGGCGGAGATGGATGCCGCACTCGGTCTTGCGGCGGCCGCCGGCGTTGGCCCAGCGGCCGCTGCGGACGCCCGAGGCGGGATCGGTGGGGGCGGTGCAGGGCATGCAGCCGACCGACAGGTAGCCCTGGTCCACCAAGGGATGCCGCGGCAGGCCGTGGGCCTCGAAATACGCCTGCACGTCCTCGAAAGTCCAGCGGGCAAGGGGATTTACCTTCAGCCGCCAGTCGACGGATTCCATCGTCGTCAGGCCCGTCCGCTCGCCGCCGTGGAATCGCTTGCGGCCGGTGATCCAGGCCTGGAAGCCGCGCAGCGCCCGCTCCAGCGGCTCCACCTTGCGCAGCGCGCAGCAGGCATCGTTGTCGCGCAGCCACAGGTCGCCCTTCGGATCGAGGGTGTCCACCGCATCGGGCAACGGCGTCACCGCGCGGACATCG
Source organism: uncultured Hyphomicrobiales bacterium (assembly GCA_964608275.1). Taxonomy (GTDB): domain Bacteria; phylum Pseudomonadota; class Alphaproteobacteria; order Rhizobiales; family CAZSNL01; genus CAZSNL01. Next base: position 13,777 of record CAZSNL010000052.1, read on the forward strand.
GTAAGGCCGAGACGGGAGACGAGCGCGCGCCGGTAAGCCTGTGTTTCGCCGAACAGTTTTCCCGTATCGAGGAAGATGACGGGCAGGTCCGGCCGGATCCTGGAGACCATGTGCAGGAGGACCGCCGACTCGGTGCCGAACGACGACACCAGCGCCAGGCGGTCCGGAAACACCTCGTGAATCAACGGCTTGAGGAGCTCGGCGCCGTCGAGATGGCCGTAGCGTCGCAGGATGATGTCGTAGGAAATCATGCGCGGACCCTTCTCCTCGGAATGTCTGTTGCCGCCGTCGCCGGATGCGTCGCCGCCGCGTCGCCGGCTGTCGCCGCCGCGTTGCCGGTTGCCGCCGCCGCGCGCCGCCGGGCGAGCCAGACCTCGCGCGGGGCGAACCCGCGGTCGGGCAGGTAGTGGTGCTGGTAGGTGAGCGACATCGCGGTGGCGGCGCGCTGCCACAGGTTGATGTCGAAGCGGCCGTCGATCTCGAACACGTCGAAGCCGCAGCCGCGCATGAAGGCGAGCTGGTCGGGCAGGACGTCGCCGGCGGCGCGCAGCTCGCCGGTGAAGCCGAGGCCGCGGCGCAGCCGGCGCGCCTGCGAGTAGGCGCGGCCGTCGGAGAACTTCGGGAACCGCAGCACGACCAGCGACAGCGCCTCGAGCCACGGGGCAAGCACGTCGACGTCGCGGTCGTTGGGGAAGTCGACGCCGAGGCGGCCGGAATGGCCGGCGAGCCGCTCGTAGTCGGCCGCCAGCCGGTCGACGCTGACGATCACGTCGGCGCCCTGCGGCACGACGTCGGCGTCGTCGATGCGCAGCCACAGGTCCTCGACCAGGTCCCCGCTCCTAAGCAGCGGCATAGAGCGCCTCCTTGAACGGCTCGGTGCCGATGCGCCGGCAGCAGTCGAGGAAGGTCTCGCCGTCATGCCGGTGGGCGAGGTAGGTGGCGACCACGGTCTCGACGGCGTCGGCGATGCCGTCGCGCGAGAAGCCGGGGCCGACGATGCGGCCGATCGAGGCGTTCTCGTCGGAGCTGCCGCCGATGGTGAGCTGGTAGAATTCCTCGCCCTTCTTGTCGAGGCCGAGGATGCCGATGTGGCCGACGTGGTGATGGCCGCAGGCGTTGATGCAGCCGGAGATGTTGATGGTCAGCGGCCCGATGTCGTGCTGGCGCCTGAGATCCGCGAACCGCTGCGAGAGCTCCTGGGCGACCGGGATCGAGCGGGCTGTGGCAAGCGAGCAGTAGTCGAGGCCGGGGCAGGAGACGATGTCGCTGACGAGGCCGAGGTTGGCGGTGGCGAGACCGGCTTCGACCAGCCCCTGCCAGACCTCGAACAAGTCGGCCTGGCGGACGTTGGGCAGCACAAGGTTCTGGCGATGGGTGACGCGGATCTCGGCGAACGCGTAGCGCTCGGCGAGATCGGCGACCGCGCGCATCTGGCCGGCGGTGGCGTCGCCCGGGATGCCGCCGGTCGGCTTGAGCGAGATGTTGACGATGGCGTAGCCCGGCGTGCGGTGCCTGGCGACGTTGGCGCGCGCCCATTCGTCGAAGGCGCGGCTGGCGTTGCGGGCGAGCGCATAGGCGCGGTCGGGCTCGTCCAGCGTCTCCCACGGCGGCGGCGCGAAATAGGCGGCGATGCGGGCAAGCTCGGCCTGGTCGATGGCGACGTCGCCGGCCGGCGTCGACGCATAATCCTCCTCGACGCGGCGGCGGAACTCATCGGCGCCGAGCTCGTGGACGAGGATCTTGATGCGCGCCTTGAACTTGTTGTCGCGCCGTCCGTAGAGGTTGTAGACGCGCATGATCGCCTCGAGGTAGGGCAGGAGCTCCGCCTCGGGCAGGAAGTCGCGCACGGTGATGGCGAGCATCGGCGTGCGGCCGAGGCCGCCGCCGGCGAGCACCTCCCAGCCGCGCTCGCCGCGCGCGTTCAGGTGCATGCGAAGGCCGATGTCGTGCACGGCGACGGCGGCGCGGTCGTGCGGCGAGCCGGTGACCGCGATCTTGAACTTGCGCGGCAGGAACGAGAATTCCGGGTGCAGGCTCGACCACTGGCGCAGCAGCTCGCACACCGGGCGCGGGTCGGCGATCTCGTCGGCGGCGACGCCGGCCCACTGGTCGGTAGTCACGTTGCGGATGCAGTTGCCGGAGGTCTGGATCGCGTGCATGCCGACGTCGGCCAGGTGGTCGAGGATGTCGGGGACGTCGCAGAGCCTCGGCCAGTGGTACTGGATGTTCTGCCGGGTGGTGAAGTGGCCGTAGCCGCGGTCGTAGGTCTCGGCGATGAAGGCGAGCTTGCGCATCTGGGCCGACGACAGGGTGCCGTAGGGGATGGCGACGCGCAGCATGTAGGCATGGAGCTGGAGGTAGACGCCGTTCATCAGCCGTAGCGGCCTGAACTCGTCCTCGGTCAGCTCGCCGGCGAGCCGGCGCTCGACCTGGTCGCGGAACTGGGCGACGCGCTCGCGCACGAAGCGTTCGTCGAACTCGTCATAGCGATACATGGGCGGGACTCCTGCGATAGGCGCGGGCAACGGCAAGGCCGCCGGCGGGATACGCCCGGCGGGCCATCGAGGCGGCTGGCGCGACCGTCACGAAAAGGCTCCTCAGTCCAGGGCCGGGAACCGGCCGCCGGTGCCCTCGGCCTGCTTGCCGTGGTCGGGATGGACGGTGGGGCCGAGGGTGCGGATGCGCTCGCGGATGTGGACCGGGCGGATGTGGCCGTCGATCCGCTCGACCTCGAACAGGTAGGCGTCGGCGACGAGGTTGGCGGCCAGCGCGCGGGCGGCCTCGGCCTCGAACAGCTCCTCGGCCGCCGGACCCGAGGCAAGGGCGGCGCGGTCGATCGCCGGGCTCCAGTCGCCGTCCGGCGTAAAGAACACGACGCGGCCGTCGTCGAGCCGGTTGGCGGTGAGCGCCTTCACCGTCATGCCCGCGCCCTCCGCGCCGGGCCCGGCCGGGCGGGGCCGGGGAACGGCACCACCTCGGCGCCCGGCGCCGGCAGATCGACGCGCGCGGTGCGGGTCCCGGCGACCGGCGGGATGCCGACGTAGACGACGGCCGGCCCCTTGACGGCGGCCGCGGCGATGGCGCCGGCGAGGCTGCCGACGACGGTCTCGAGGCTGCGCTGGCCGGGCAGGGTGCCGTTCTCGACGATGACGACGGGCGTGTCGGGATCGATGCCGGCGGCGACCAGGCAGGCCTGGGTGTGGGCGGCGGTGGCGACGCCCATGTAGAGGGCGAACGGCAGCCCGGCGCGGGCCAGCGCCTGCCACTCGTGGCGGGCCGGCCCCTGTCCGGTCATGCCGGTGACCAGGGCGACGCCGCGGTTGCGGCCGCGGGCGGTGAGCGGCAGGCCGATGGCGGCGGCGCATCCGACCGCCGCGGTGATCCCCGGCACGACCTCGACCGGAACGCCGGCGGCGACGAGGGCGGCCTGTTCCTCGGCGCCGCGGCCGAAGACGTAGGGATCGCCGCCCTTGAGGCGGACGACGAAGGCGCCCCCGAGCGCCTCGGAAACGAGGATGCGGTTGATCTCGTCCTGGGCGACGGACGGCCCGCCGGAGGCCTTGCCGACGGCGACGAGGCGGGCATCGGGACGGGCGAGGGCGAGGATGGCGGCGCCGACCAGCCGGTCGTGGACCACCACGTCGGCGGCGGCGAGGCGCCTGAGCGCCCTGACCGTGAGCAGCTCGGGGTCGCCGGGGCCGGCGCCGACCAGCGACACGGTGCCGGGGGCGCCGGCGGCGGCTGCCGGAAGGCCGCTCATGACCCACCGCCGCGCGCCGCGCGGCCGGGCGCGATTGCGGGCCGGACCGCGGCGCAACCCGCTTGCAGTTTGCCGCGCCGCACGCCATGCTTGGCGGCGACGCCGCCGCACGCCCCGGGCGCGCGGTCGTTCGTCAGGAAGAACATCGTACCGGAATATCCACCAATGCCGTTCATCGACCGGTTTCCCTGCAGCGCAAGGGCCTGTGACGCCCTGCCTCGTGGTGCGACTGTTGGTTCCACGATAAACGTTCTTTATTACGAACGCAACGGCCTGAATAGGGAACGGCGATGACGACACGGCGGGGCCCGCGGCGCGGGGCGCGGGAGGCGGGCGAGTTCTCGCCGGCGCTCGGCAAGACGATCCAGCGCCTGCGCAAGGCCTACAACATGTCGCTGGGCGACCTGTCGGAGCAGTCCGGGGTGGCCAAGTCGATCATCTCGCAGATCGAGCGCAACGAGACCAATCCGACGCTCGGCACCGTGTGGCGGCTGACGCGGGCGCTCGACACCACGATCGAGGAGGTGCTGAAGACCGACAGCGCCTCGAACTTCCTCGACCACCAGACCCGGGCCGGGATCCCGATCCTGACCAGCGAGGACGGTCTGTGCACGCTCACCATCATCGGCGCGCTGGAGCTGGTCGACCTGATCCAGTGGTACGACTTCCGGGCGAAGCCGGGGGGCGTGCTGGAATCGGAGCCGCACGCGGCCGGGTGCGTGGAGCACCTGAGCGTGCTGTCGGGCACGCTGGAGGTGACCGTGGACGGCGAGACGCGGACGGTGTCGGCGGGCGAGACGCTGCGCTACCGCGGCGACCGCCACCACCGGATCGTCAACGTCGGCGCCGACGAGGCGCACGCGACGATGGTCGACGTGCTCAAGGTCACGGTGATCGAGGACCGGCGGTAGGGCGCGCGTCCGGGGGGCTGTGGCGCGTGTAAGTGGCTCCCGACGGCGGAGCGGGCCGCTTGCAGGTATCGCACCGCGCTGGCAGGCGAGAGGGAGCCTCTGCGCCTTCTTTCCTGGCGTCCCTGAATTCTTTCCCGGCGCCCCTGAAAGATCAGGCCCCTTGCGAAGCGACCCGGACAGTCCGTCTAGCGAGCGAGGACGCGAATCCAACAGATTGTGCGTCGCGACCGCATACAATTCCTGCTTGCGCTGTCATGCGGGTAGTGTTTGACTTGTCCAACCGTATCTGCCGTCGGGGGCAATGACAGTCATGTGCGCTGGCGCATCTTCGTCTTCAGACCTCTACTGGAGCGGGTGACTCATGTACGCCGAAGCACAATGCCCCCGCCATCCAAAGGGGCTGACGCGATGAATTCCGGCATGCCCATGGTGCCAGCGACATCCGGCCGGCTCCGCGCTTTCCTTGGCTTGATCGGCCTCCTGGCCGTCGGTTGCCTGATGATCCCGGAGACACCCAAGGCGTCGGACGCCGGTCGCACACAGGCCGGCGACGATGGGGAAGTCCTAGAGCCCGGCCAGCCGGATTTCTGCTCCTTGACGGTCAGCGACTACGAAAAGTGG
>CAZSNL010000053.1:0-2915 GCA_964608275.1 uncultured Hyphomicrobiales bacterium
CGAGCGCGCCCTTGCGCCGGGTGAGCTCGCGGGCCTTGCGCGCCGCTTCCCGCGCCACGGCGGCTTCCACGACCTTGCCGATGATGAGCTTCGCTTCCGTCGGGTGCTCCTCGAACCACTGGCCGAGGCCGTCCGCCACCACGCTTTCCACCACCGGCCGGACCTCGGAGGAGACGAGCTTGTCCTTGGTCTGGCTGGAAAACTTGGGATCGGGCACCTTGACCGACAGCACGCAGGTCAGACCCTCGCGCGCGTCGTCACCGGTGAGCGCCACCTTCTCCCGCCTGGCGATGCCGGATTCGTTCGCGTAGTTGTTTATCGTGCGCGTGAGGGCGGCGCGGAATCCGGCAAGATGGGTGCCGCCATCGCGCTGCGGGATGTTGTTGGTGAAGCACAGCACGTTCTCGTGGTAGCTGTCGTTCCACCACAGCGCGATCTCCACCGTGATGCCGTCGCGCTCGGCGACGATCCTGATGGGATCGTCGATCAGCGGATGCTTGGTGCGGTCGACGTAGCGCACGAACGCCTCGAGGCCACCGTCGTACTTCATCTCCTGCACCACCGGCTCGACCCCGCGCAGGTCGGTGAGGACGATGGTGACGCCGGAATTCAGGAACGCCAGCTCGCGCAACCGGTGTTCGAGCGTCTGATAGTCGAACTCGGTCATCGAGAAGGTGTGCCGGCTGGGCAGGAAGTTGATCTCGGTTCCGGTGCGCCCGTCGGCCTCGCCGACCGGCTGCAGCCGGCCATCGGCGACGCCGTCGCGGAAGGTCATCATCCATTCCTTGCCGTCGCGCCAGATCCTGAGCGTCAGCCGCTCCGACAGCGCGTTGACGACGGAGATGCCGACGCCGTGGAGGCCGCCGGAGACCTTGTAGGAGTTCTGGTCGAACTTGCCGCCGGCGTGCAGCTGGGTCATGATCACCTCGGCCGCCGAAACGCCTTCCTCGCGATGGAGGTCGGTGGGGATGCCGCGCCCGTTGTCGCGCACGGTGCACGAGCCGTCGGCGTGCAGCGTCACCTCGATCCTGTCGCAGTGGCCGGCAAGCGCCTCGTCGATTGCGTTGTCGACCGCCTCGTACACCATGTGGTGCAGGCCGGACCCGTCGTCGGTATCGCCGATGTACATTCCCGGACGCTTGCGCACGGCATCAAGACCCCTGAGGACCTTGATCGAATCGGCGCCGTAGGTGTCGGCATGGGCGTTGGTATCGTCTCTGATCTCTTCCACGTGTTCCATTTCCAATCTCAAGCGGCGCGTTCGACGCGCCCGACTTCGACCGTGAAGAACGAAGCCAGATTCCTGATCGTCTCGAACAGGCCGACGTCGGTTCCCGTCATCCACACCTGGCAGCCCAGTCCGTGCAGCAGGGCAAACAGCCCCTCGCGGCGGCGCTGGTCCAGGTGGGCTGCGATCTCGTCCAGCAGCAGGATCGGCGGGTGTCCGGCGCCGGAGCCGCGAACCAGCCTTGCGTGGGCCACCACCAGCGCCACCAGAAGCGCCTTCTGTTCACCCGTCGAGCAGGTTTCGGCCGGCTCCGACTTGGGGCCGTGGACCACCTTGAGGTCGCTGCGGTGGGGGCCTGTCGCGGTTCGTCCCGTCGTCGCATCCAGCCGGCGCGAATCGGCCAGCATTCTACGATAATGCTCTTCCGCCTGCACGGCGGAATTGCTCTCGAGCAGACCCTCCACGGTGCCCTCCAGTGCCAGTTCCGCCCATGGGAACGGATCGCCGGACAGCGTGCTTCCCTGGTCCAGGTAGGGCTTCAGGCGGAGCACCGCATCGCGCCGGGCGGCGGCAATGGCGGTTCCCGCCTCGACCATCTGCAGCTCGACGCTGTCCAGCCAGGCACGATCGGGCTGCGGATCCTGCAGCAACCTGTTGCGCTCGCGCATCAGCCGCTCGTAGGTGCTCACCCGGGTGCCGTGCGAGGGATCGATCGCCAGCACCAGGCGATCGAAGAAGCGGCGCCGTTCGGCCGCGGGGCCGGCAAACAGCCGGTCCATTGCCGGCGTCAGCCACAGGACCGCCACGTACTCGCCCAGCGGGCCGGAACTCTTCTGCATCACCCCGTCGATGCTGACCCGGCGCGAACCGGTCCGTCCGTCGGCATCCTCGGCCGCCGCCCAGTCGGTACCCAGGGAAATCTCGCCGCCGGGGCCGGCAATGCGGGCCGCCACCGTCCACTGGCCCGATCCCCCGACCCTGGCCAGCGATTCGAAAGCCGCATTGCGAAGCCCGCGTCCGGGTGACAGCATGGAGGCCGCCTCGAGAAGGTTGGTCTTGCCCGCGCCGTTCGGGCCGGTGAAAACGTTGAGCGTCGCCCCGGGCTCGACCTGCGCCTCGCCGTAGTTGCGGAAGTCGCGGAGCATCAGCCGGCTGATATGGAGGGGACTCGGCACGAAGGTGTTGCTGAGTGTCTTTTTCCGGCTTCACTCGACACTGGTCATATGGTGATTGCCGGCGCCGATTGCCAGTCGCCGACGGCCCCCAACGGCCTGGCGCGCGTTCATACGCGCATCGGCATGAGCACGTAGAGGGCGGTGTCGTCGTCCTTGTCCCGCACCACCGTCGGCGAGCCCGAATCGGCGAGATAGAAACAGGCGCTGTCGCTCTCGAGCTGGGCGGTGATGTCGAGGAGGTAGCGGGCGTTGAAGCCGATATCGAGGGGCTCGGACTGGTAGGAGGCGGCCAGTTCCTCGACGGCACTGCCGCTTTCGGGGTTGTTGACCGAAAGCGTCAGCTTGTCCGGCACGATGTTCAGCTTCACCGCTCGGCCCTTGTCGCTGGAGACGGTTGATACCCGGTCGACCGCCTGCGCGAACAGCTTCGTGTCGACCTCCAGCACCCGGTCGTTGTCACGCGGGATCACCCGCTCGTAGTCGGGGAAGGTGCCGTCGATCAGCGTGGAGGT
>CAZSNL010000053.1:2925-17873 GCA_964608275.1 uncultured Hyphomicrobiales bacterium
CGTCTTGCGCGGCACGATCACGCCGGGCATGCCCTGCGCACCCTCGGGCGACGGCACCTGCACCTGGGCCAGCCGGTGGCCGTCGGTGGCCACGGCGCGGAGCATCGGGCTGCCGTCGGCGGTCACCTCGTGGAGGTAGATTCCGTTCAGGTAGTACCGGGTTTCCTCGGTCGAGATGGCAAATCGGGTCTTCTCGATGAGCTGTTTCAGGACGCCTGCGGCAACGACGAACTCGTGTGTCATGTCGCCGATGGAGAGATCGGGGAAATCCTCCGGCGGCAGCGCCTGCAGCGTGAACCGCGACCGGCCCGAGCGGACGGTCAGCCGGTTTTCGTCGGGGCCCTGCTCGATCTCGACCTGGGATCCTTCCGGAAACTTGCGAACGATGTCGTAGAGCGTGTGCGCGGGCGCCGTCGTCGACCCGCCCTGGGCGACGTCGGCGGCGACCCGTTCGATCACCTCGATGTCGAGATCGGTCGCGGTGAGGCTGATCGTGCCCTCCGCCGCCTGGATCAGGACGTTGGACAGGATCGGAATCGTGTTGCGCCGCTCGACGACGCTCTGGACGTGGTTGAGCGCCTTGAAGATGGACGTACGTTCGATCGTAAACCGCATGGCAGGCTCACTGCATCAATGACCGGTCCCCCAGCGATCGGCCCTCTCCCGGCTGCGAGGTGCCCGCAGCCCGGCACGTCTCGGCGACGTGTAATCGTGGGGCCGTGTCCGCGAGGTGGAAATCCCGAGAGATCCGGCGGCGAATTTGGACCGGAACCGAAGCGGTGGCAACCCCGCCGTTCGTTCCTCGACGAGGTTTCGCGGTGGCGGTAGCTGCACGCGACACCGGCCTGTCGGAGCAGGCCGCTGCCGCGTCGTCATTGCGAAGCCGTTCACGGGTGTTCGAGCAGGCGGATCAGCAGCTCTATCTCGCGTTTCAGCTTGTCGTCCTGGGCCGCGAGCGACTCGATCTTGCGCACCGCGTGCAGGACGGTCGAATGATCGCGGCCGCCGAATCGCCGGCCGATTTCCGGCAGCGATCGCGTGGTGAGCCGCTTGGCAAGGTACATTCCGACCTGGCGCGGCCGCACGATGCTGCGGGCCCGCCGCGGCGACAGGAGGTCGGCCTTGGGCACGTTGTAGTGCTTGCCGATGACACGCAGGATGTCCTCGATCTTGATCCGCTGGACGGGCCCCGAGTTGACCAGGTCGCGAAGCGCCAGCGCGGCCGTTTCGACGGTCGGCTCGGCATGGGTGAGCTTCTGGCTTGCCAGCACCCGGGTGAGCGCGCCTTCCAGCTCGCGGCCGCCGCCCTGGACCCGGTTGGCGATGAATTCGATGACCTCCACCGGGACCGCCACGGAGGGGTCGCGTTCACAGGCGACGCGCAGCCTCGACCGCAGGATCTCGCGCCGCAACTCGAGTTCCGGCGGCGCGATGTCGACCACCAGGCCGCCGGCGAGGCGCGAGCGCATCCGCGGCTCGATGCCATCGAGCTGCGCCGGTGGCAGGTCGGCGGCGATGACGACCTGGCGCTTGCTGTCGACCAGCGAATTGAAGGTGTGACAGAACTCCTGCTGCGTGAACCGGCCCTGAAGGAACTGGAAATCGTCAATCAGGAGAAGGTCGACGCTGCGGAAGAAGTCCTTGAACGTCAGCATGTCCTTGGCGCCGAGGGCGGCCGCGAAATGGTACATGAAGCGCTCGGCCGACAGATACAGGACCTTGCGCTCCGGCGCCGTCTCGCGCACCCGCCACGCGATGGCGTTCAGGAGATGGGTCTTGCCGAGGCCGGACGCGCTGTGGACGTACAGCGGATTGAACCGGCCCGGCGTCGCCGGATCGGCCTTGGCGACCATCGACGCTGCCGCGTGGGCCAGCGCGTTCGAGTTGCCGACGACGAAGGTCTCGAAGGTGAGGCTCCGGTCGAGTGGCGAGCCGGCGATCGCAAGGCGGCCGCCGTCTGCGGCCTGTTGCTGCGGCCGCCGGTTGTTTGCCGCCGGGCGGACTTCCGTGTCAGCCGCCTCGCCGGCATCGCTGGCCGCCACCGTCGCCAGCGCCGGCCGTCCGGGGCTGCGCACCCTGATCTGGACCTGCTCGATCTCGGGCAGCTCGATGGCACAGGTGCGGACCAGCACGTCGATGTAGTGCGACTGGATCCAGCTGCGCAGGAACCGGGTCGGGACCGACACCACCGCCTGGCCGTCGGTCGCCAGCTCCGGTTCCATCCGCGCAAACCAGCTGGAATAGAGATCCTCTCCCAGCTCGGCGCGCAGACGTTGCGCGATCTTCACCCAGGCGGCCTTGAACTGCTCCGTCCCCATCACGGCTGTTCCCCCTCCGTTCGGCCCGAAAGCGGATCGTCCCGGTCCCGAGGTTCCTCCACGCGAACGCAGCGGCTCGCTCCCCATCCCCTCGGGGAACGCTTCCAGGTTGACTTCCGATGGTCTCGAATTGGGTCTGGTCACAACAATGTCCCCCACATGTGTCACGGCACAGCCCGCCTCCTCGCCTTGCATCTGCCGGCGGCGTTGACAGCTCCTCCCCTCGACGCGGTGGCGTTGCAATCGGTGAAGCGCAATGCGCCACACCCCCCGTCTGCAAAGCAAACGACACCTGCCGAGCAGTACTCTTTTTACTGCCCTAAGAAGAACTCGATTATCATTGGTTGTTCAGGCGGGACGGTACTCGAACTATGTTCTTCCGCCGAAACTACGTTGTTGCAATACGATACGTTAACTTGTGCACAACTGTGAAAAGTCTTTGATGTCGGGCCGTGTTGTTGCGCGGCATGAGAGTGACCATACACAGCAGCTTCGGGCGGTGCAAGCGGAGAATCTAATTGATCCGTGTACCAACTTTCCTTGCCCGCTGCGGCAACTGCATCCCGGGCGGCAAGCTCCGCGGCCAAACATTTGACTCCTCGAATGGATTCGCGCGGCGTGCTGCGGTGCGGAAAAAAACGGAATTCCTGCGGGAAAATCCGGAAATCGGCACCGGTCGCGCGGCATTTGCGGGGGCTCCGGCCGGTCCTGCCGGCGCGATGCCTCTAACGTCTTGTTATGCCAGCGAATCCGAGGGTCATTTCCGGCGTCCCGGCAAACAGGTGCCGGGGCGGTCGGCGCCGACAAAGGAGAAGGCCCGCCGAAGCGGGCCTCTTTCATGCGCTCATCGCCTTGATGCGCCGCGACAATCGCGACAGCTTGCGGCTTGCGGTATTGCGGTGGAGTACACCGACGCTTGCGCCCCGCATGATGTGCGGCTGCGCCTTGGTCAGCGCCTGCATGGCAGCATCGCGATCACCAGTGGCGATCGCCTCCTCGACCTTGCGGATCATGGTCCTGATGCTGCTCCGGCGGGACCGGTTCACCGCGGTACGCCGTGCGATCTTGCGTATTGCCTTCTTTGCAGAAGGTGTATTGGCCATCTCGATGCTTCCTCTATAGGCGGTAGGGTACGTCGGCGGCGCCGTCCTGCCGCCGGGTCCGGGGGCGCAGGCCCCGCCCCTCGTCAGCGCTCCTGCGGCAAACGCGCCGACAGACTCCGGCGCGCGCTTATAACGATGCCCCTCTCGGTCGTCAACACGCCGCCCCTGCGACCGATCGGACCCGCCGACAGGCCTAACGGTGGCTGAACTTCGGCGGCCGCTTCTCGGCAAACGCGGCCATGCCCTCCTTCTGATCGTCGAGTGCGAACATGGAATGGAACACCCGGCGCTCGAACCGGATCCCTTCGGCGAGGGTGGTCTCGTAGGCACGGTTGACCGACTCCTTCGTCATCATCACCACCGGCCGCGAAAAGCCCGCGATCCTGGCGGCGGTGGCGACCGCCTCGTCGATCAGCTGCGCCGCCGGCACGATCCGGCTGACGAGGCCCGACCGCTCCGCCTCTTCGGCGTCCATCATCCGCCCGGTGAGGCACATTTCCATGGCCTTCGACTTGCCGACGAAGCGGGTCAGCCGCTGGGTTCCTCCGGCGCCCGGCATGACGCCGAGCTGGATCTCGGGCTGGCCGAACTTCGCGGTATCGGCAGCAATTATGAAGTCGCACATCATCGCGAGCTCGCAACCGCCGCCGAGCGCGTACCCGGCAACGGCGGCAATGACCGGCTTGCGGCACCGGGCGACCCGGTCCCAGACCGACAGGAAGTCGTCGAGGTAGGCGTCCATGTAGGTCTTCGGCTGCATCTCCTTGATATCGGCGCCGGCGGCAAAGGCCTTTTCGTTGCCGGTGATCACGACCGCGCCGATGCCGTCGTCGGCCTCGAACGCGTCGAGGGCGGCGGCGAGCTCGCCGGCAAGAACGGAGTTGAGCGCGTTCATCGCCTCTGGCCTGTTCAGCGTGATGAGGCCGACCTTGTCGCGTACTTCCGTCAGGATGCATGTGTAGGCCATCTGTTCTCCTCCTTTTCCCCTGCGGACCGCGGGCCGGTCCGGAATGACGTGGCGCTCCCGTCCGCTCAGTGCTGGCACGCCGGACAATAGAACGTCGAGCGGCCCGACTGCACGATGCGGACGATGCGGCCGCTGCAGCCGTCGCGCAGGCACGGTTCGCCGGCGCGATCGTAGACGGCAAACGAATGCTGGAAATAGCCAAGTTCGCCGTCGGCCTGGACATAGTCGCGAAGGGTCGATCCGCCGGCGGCAATCGCGTCCTGCAGAACCCCGCGAATCGCTGCCGCAAGGCGTACTGCACGGGCGCCGGGGACGGCACTGCCGAGCGACGCCGCCGTCCGGCGCGGTGACAGGCGGGCGCGGAACAGCGCCTCGCAGGCATAGATGTTGCCGATCCCGGCGATCAGCGTCTGGTCGAGGAGTGCCGCCTTGAGCGATGTCCGCCGCCTGCCGAACGCGGCGACCAGGAACTGCGGCGTCAGCGCCTCGCTCAGGGGCTCGATGCCCAGATGCGCGAGCAGCCGGTGGGCGGCAAGCTCCTGCGCCGGCGCCAGGTCCATGATGCCGAACCGGCGCGGGTCCTCGTAGATCACGCGCGTGCCGTCGGACAGCGTGAGGATGACGTGACGATGATCGTTCGTGCGGGACTCGTGGTGGAACACGCCCGGCCGGGTCCGGTCGCCGCCGGCCTCGATCAGGAACCGTCCCGACATGCCGAGATGGAGGATCAGCACCTCTCCACCCGACAGTTCGACCAGGATGTACTTGGCGCGGCGGTCGAGGCCGCGAACCGTCTGGCCCTCGAGGCGGCCGGCGAAGTTCTCGGGCAGCGGAAACCGCAGGTCGGGCCGGTTCTGGGCCACGTCGACGATGGTGCGACCGGTCATGGCGCGAGCGAGGCCGCGCCTGACGGTTTCCACCTCAGGCAGTTCAGGCATGCCGGGCATCCCGTATGTGGCTCCAGCCATGCCGTCAGGCACGGCCGGAGAGTGCAACGCCTGAATAGCGCCTGCGTGGCCCGTGCGCTATGGTCCGCGTCATGAGCAAGGATTCCCCCAGCGCACGGAAGACCTCGTTCGGCTTTGCCGAGATCGCCGAGGAAGACAAGCAGCCGCGCGTCAACGCGGTGTTCGACTCGGTCGCCGGCCGCTACGACCTGATGAACGACCTGATGTCGGGCGGCCTGCACCGGCTCTGGAAGGCGACTTTGATCGACATGCTGTCGCTGCCGAGACGCTCGACGCGTTGTTTCCGGCTGATCGACGTCGCCGGCGGGACCGGGGACATCACCTTGCGCTTTCTCGACCGCTCTCGGCCATACGGTCACGCCACCCTGTGCGACATCAATCCGGCCATGGTCGAGCAGGCCCGCGCGCGTGTCGCCGCCGCCGGCCACGGCGACCGGACCGAGGTCACCGTCGCCAACGCCGAGCGGCTTCCGTTCGACGACCGCGCCTTCGACGCCTTCACGATCGCCTTCGGCATGCGCAACGTGACCAGGATCGACGCGGCGCTGGGCGAGGCGTTCCGCGTGCTGAAGCCCGGCGGGCGCTTCCTGTGCCTGGAGTTCTCGACCGTGAAGATGCCGGGGCTGGACGCCCTGTACGACGCCTATTCGTTCACCGCCATCCCGGCGCTTGGCAAGCTGGTCACCGGCGACGGGGCGGCCTACCGGTATCTGGTCGAAAGCATCCGCCGGTTTCCCTCGCAGCGGCGATTCGCCGGCATGATCGAAGCGGCGGGGTTCGAGCGGGTCACGTTCCGCAACCTGTCCGGCGGGATCGTGGCGATCCACTCGGGCTGGCGGCTCTGAGGCGGTTGCCGCGGATGCTGGAGCCGCTGATGCACGTGGTCCGACTGGCCCTCGCCGGTCGCGTGCTCGCCCGCCACGGTGTGGTGGTGGCGGGAAACGGCATCGCCCTGCCGACGCTGGCGCGGCTGGCGCTGCGGCTCGCCCGGCTTCGGTTGCCGTTTGCCCGCAACGATGCCGCACGGGCCGGCGATCATCGTGCCCGGCTTTCCGCCGCCCTCGTGAGCCTCGGTCCGAGCTACGTGAAGCTCGGCCAGTTTCTCGCCACGCGCCCCGACGTGGTCGGTGCGCAGACAGCCGCAGACCTGAGCGAACTGCAGGATCGCCTGCCGCCGTTTTCGCGGGAACTGGCGCTGGAGGAGGTGCGCAGGGGCCTCGGTGCCGAGCCCGACGAGCTGTTCGAGGAGATCGGCCCGCCGGTTGCCGCCGCATCCATCGCCCAAGTCCACAGGGGACGCACCCGCGAACCGGGCGGTGCCGGACGCGACGTGGCGATCAAGATCCTGCGCCCCGCGATCGAGCAGCGCTTTGCACGCGATCTCGCAAGCTTCGAGTTTGCCGCCCGCATGATCGAGCGCATCCATCAGCCATCGCGGCGGCTGCGGCCGGTCGATGCGGTCGCCACCCTCGCCCGGTCGGTGCAACTGGAAATGGACCTCCGCATGGAAGCCTCGGCGATCGCGGAAATGGCCCACAACACGCGCGACGATCCCGGCTTCCGGGTGCCCGAAGTCGACTGGCAGCGCACCTCCCGCCGCGTCCTCACGACCGAGTGGATCGACGGCATACCGCTGGGCCGGCTCGACGACTTGCGGGCGGCCGGCCATGACCTCGCCGGGCTGGCGGAAACGATCATCCAGTCGTTCCTGCGTCACGCCATGCGTGACGGCTTCTTCCACGCCGACATGCATCAGGGCAACCTGTTCGTCGATACGGCCGGCAACGTCGTCGCCGTCGACTTCGGCATCATGGGCAGGCTGAGCCCGAAGGACCGCCGGTTCCTGGCCGAAATCCTGCACGGCTTCATCACCCGTGACTACTCGCGCGTGTCGAAGGTTCACTTCGACGCCGGCTACGTCCCGTCGCACCAGTCGCCGGAAGTCTTTGCCCAGGCGCTGCGCGCCATCGGCGAACCGCTCATGGACCGCGATGCCGAGGACATCTCGATGGGTCGCCTGCTGGCGCAGCTGTTCGAGGTGACGGAGCAGTTCGACATGCACACCCAGCCGCAGCTGCTGCTCTTGCAGAAGACGATGGTGGTGGTGGAGGGGGTGGCGCGGACGCTCAACCCGCGCCTGAACATGTGGTCGACCTCGGCGCCGGTGGTCGAAGAATGGATGCAGCAGCGCCTCGGCCCGGAGGCCAGGCTTACCGAGGCCGGAGAAAGCGCAAGCTCGCTTGGCCGCTTCGTCGCCGACCTGCCCGAACTCCTTGAAGGCGTCGGCCGCGCGGCGCACATGTTCAGTCACATGGCCGAGCACGGCGGCCTCCGCCTCGACAGCCATACGGTGGAAGCGCTCGCCGCGGCGCGGGCCAGGCGCGCCTGGACCACCCGGCTTGCATTGTGGATCTGCGCCACCGCACTGGTGTTGATCGCGATCGGTACGCTGGCCTGACCGAGGTCATGGTTCACGCGGCACCGCATGGCATGACATACTGTCGCTGATTGACGGGAACGGGACATTGGGCGTGCTGGACGGAAGGCGCATTCTTCTCATCGTCGGCGGTGGAATCGCCGCCTACAAGTCACTCGAACTCGTCCGCCGCATACGCGAGCGCGGCGGCAGCGTGCGCGTCGTGCTGACCGTCGCCGGCGCCCGGTTCGTGACGCCATTGTCGTTCTCCTCGCTGTCCGAGGACAAGGTGTACGACAACCTGTTCGACCTGACCGACGAGGCGGAAATCGGCCATATCCGGCTGTCACGCGAGGCCGATCTGCTGGTCGTTGCGCCGGCGACGGCCAATCTGCTGGCGCGCATGGCGGCGGGGCTGTGCGACGACCTCGCCACCACTGTGCTGCTCGCAACCGACAAGCCGGTCCTCGTCGCGCCGGCGATGAACGTGAGGATGTGGGAGCACGCGGCAACCCGGCGCAACCTCGACCGGCTCGCCGCGGACGGCATCCACGTCGTCGGCCCGCGCGAGGGCGACATGGCGTGCGGCGAGTACGGAATGGGCCGCATGGCGGAGCCGCTGGAGATCGTCGAGGCGATTGAGGCCCTTCTCGTCGCCGCGGCAGGCGACGCGCCACTAGCGGGGCGAAGGGTGCTGGTCACCGCCGGGCCCACCCACGAACCGATCGATCCGGTCCGCTACATGGCCAACCGGTCGTCTGGAAAGCAGGGATATGCGATCGCCCGCGCGGCTGCCGCACTGGGGGCGGAGACCGTGCTCGTGAGCGGCCCGGTCGACCAGCCGGAACCGCCCGGTGTGCGGGTCATTCGCGTGGAGACCGCCGAACAGATGCTGGCGGCGTGCCGCGACGCCCTTCCCGCGGACGTCGCCGTGTTCGCCGCGGCCGTCGCCGACTGGCGGGCGGCACGGCCGGCGGGCCAGAAGCTCAAGAAGCAGTCCGAGGAGGCGGGGCCGAGGCTTGAGCTGATCCCCAATCCCGACATCCTGAAGACGGTCGCCGGGCTAAAGGATGGCCGTCCCGGCCTGGTGATCGGGTTCGCCGCGGAAACGGAGAACGTGATCGAGAACGCGCGCGAGAAACTCGTGCACAAGGGCTGCGACTGGATCGTCGCCAACGACGTGTCCCCGGACACCGGCGTCATGGGTGGCGATGCCAATACCGTGCATCTGGTCACCCGTTCGGGTGTCAGATCGTGGCCGCAAATGTCCAAGGCGGCCGTTGCCGAGCGCCTGATGACGTGCGTCGCGCAGCACCTTGGCCAAGCCGTCAGGGCGGCAGGATGACGGCGATCCCGGTCAGGGTGATGCGGCTGGATCACGCGCGGGAGCTGTCACTGCCCGCATACGCCAGCGTACTTGCAGCCGGCGCCGACCTGGTCGCCGCGGTCAACGAAGACGATCCGGTAGTGCTGGCTCCCGGCGCGCGATCGGCGATCCCGACCGGCATCGCGATCGAGCTGCCGCCGGAATACGAGGCACAGATCCGCCCGCGATCCGGCCTTGCCCTGAAGCACGGTATCACGGTCCTCAACAGCCCCGGCACCATCGACGCCGACTACCGGGGCGAGATCAGGGTCCTGCTGGTCAACCTGGGCGAACGGGAGTTCGTGATCCGGCGCGGTGAACGCATCGCCCAGATCATCGTCGCGCCCGTGAACCGCATCGAATGGCGGGAAGTGGCCGCGCTTGCCACCTCGAGCCGGGGTGCGGGCGGTTTCGGCTCGACCGGCGGAATTTAGGACGATGACCCTCAGCGACGAGGAACTGGAGCGCTACCAGCGGCAGATCCTGCTCAAGGAGGTGGGCGGTGCCGGCCAACAGCGACTGAGGCAGGCGAAGGTCCTGGTGATCGGCGCTGGCGGCCTCGGTTCGCCCGTTCTCCTGTACCTCGCCGCGGCCGGCGTCGGCACGATAGGGGTGATCGACGACGACACCGTGAGCGTCGACAACCTGCAGCGCCAGATCGCGCATTCGACCGATCGCGTGGGGTTGCCCAAGACCGAAAGCGCGCGGGCGCAGATCGCCGCGCTAAACCCGCATGTCTCGGTGATCGAGCACCGCGAGCGGCTCGATGCCGACAATGCGCTGGACATCATCGGCGCCTACGATGTCGTGGCCGACGGCACCGACAATTTCGCCGCCCGCTACCTCGCCGCCGACGCCTGCCACCTCGCCCGCCGGCCGCTCGTTTCCGCCGCCATGGGCCAGTTCGAGGGGCAGATCGCCGTGTTCCGGTCGTTCGAGCCTGGACCGGATGGAAACCCCGGCGCCACCTACCGCTGCCTCTATCCGGAGCCACCGCCGGCCGGCGCCATTCCGACGTGTGAGGAAGCCGGAATTCTCGGCCCCCTTCCCGGCATCATCGGCTCGATCCAGGCGATCGAGGTTCTGAAGCAGATTCTCGGGATCGGCGAGCCGCTGACGGCCAGGCTGCTGCTGTACGACGCCCTGTTCGCGCGCTTCCAGACGTTCAGGATTCCATGGGATCCCGACAACCCGCTCAATGGCAGACGCCCGGTCATCGTCGACCTGTCCCACCATCGTGACGGCGGCAGCCGCCGGCAGGCCGCGTCAGCCTCGTAAGCCGCAGCGTCAGGTGCGCAGGACGGCGCCGGTGGCCTTCTCGACCGCGGCGACGATCTTCGCCACGATGGCCTCGATGTCGCGGTCGGTGAACGTCTGTTCGCGCGGCTGGAGCGTGACTTCTATGGCGAGCGACTTCCGCCCCGGGCCGAACGCCGCCTCCGCCTTTTCGCCGTCGAACTGATCGAACACGGAAACCTGCGTGATGAGCGTGCGCTCGGCACCCCTCGCCGCCCGCACGATCCGGTCGGCGGTCACGTCGGCGTCGACCACGAACGCAAGGTCGCGCCGTACCGCCTGCAGGTCCGATGCGGCGAGGGCGGCCCGCGTGGCGCCCTCCTGGCGCCGCGGTTCGGGAATGGCGTCGAGGAGCACCTCGAAGCCGACGAGGGGCCCCTTGACGTCGAACGCATCGAGCACGCGCGGGTGGATCTCGCCGAATCTGGCGATCCTGTTCTTCGGGCCGAGCTGGAACACGCCGGAGCGGCCCGGGTGGTACCACGGCGGTGCGTCGGTCGCGATCTGGAGGCTGTCGACCGGCGCCCCGGCGGCCTCGAGGACGGCAAGCGCGTCGGCCTTGGCGTCGAACACGTCGACCGGCCGCGGCGTCTGCGCCCAGTGGCGCGGCCCGGTCAGACCGCGGCGGACCCCGGCCGCGTGCACCGCCTCGTCTTCCGGCCGGTCGCCGGCATAGGTCTGCCCGACCTCGAACAACCCGACGTCGGAGAGGTCACGGGCCATGTTGCGGCCCACCGCGGCGATGAGGTTGGGCAGCAGCGACGGCCGCATGTCGGTCAGTTCCGAGGAAATCGGATTGGCCAGCGACAGTTCGCGCGCGCCGCCGCCGAACAGCTTGGCGTGGGCGGCCGGCAGGAACGACCATGTGACGGCCTCGTTGAGGCCGCGCGCGGCTAGCGTGCGGCGGGCATCGATCACCCGGCGCTGCTGGCGGGTGAGCACCGGCCGCGTCACTGACGACAGGCGCGGCAGCGGCGCCGCCGGCACCACGTCGAGACCGACGATCCGGCGCACCTCCTCGACGAGGTCGGCCTCGCCGTGCACGTCGGGCCGCCACGGCGGCACCGCACACTCGAAACCGTCGCGCGCATCGCTCACCGTGAAGCCGAGCGCGACGAGGATGCGCTTCTGCTCGGCGATCGGCACCTCGATGCCGCCGAGCGTCGCCACCCGGTCACGGCGCAGCACGTAGCTGCGCCGCCATTCGGGCACCTTGCCGGCGATCACCAGATGCGACGCCTCGCCGCCGCAGATCTCCAGGATCATCC
This sequence comes from uncultured Hyphomicrobiales bacterium, assembly GCA_964608275.1. Lineage (GTDB taxonomy): Bacteria > Pseudomonadota > Alphaproteobacteria > Rhizobiales > CAZSNL01 > CAZSNL01. Next base: position 14,628 of record CAZSNL010000053.1, read on the forward strand.
GCGTGGCGAGCTCGGCGCCGGGTTCGGCGAAGGTGGGATCGACGCCACGCTCGAAGCGGTAGCGGGCGTCTGACTGGATACCGAGCTTGCGGCCGGTGATCGCGGTGCGGACGGGATCGAACAGCGCCGATTCGAGCACGACCTCCGTCGTCTCCTCGGTGCAGCCGGAGTCCTCGCCACCCATGATGCCGCCAAGGGCGAGCGCCTTGCGTTCATCGGCGATGACCGTCATCGCGTCGTCGAGCGTGTAGGTCCTGCCGTCGAGGGCGAGCAGGGTCTCGCCCGGCCGCGAGAGCCGGGGCCGGATGTTGCCCTCGAGTTTCGCGGCGTCGAACACGTGCAGCGGCCGGGCGTAGGCAAGCGTGATGAAGTTGGTGATGTCGACCAGTGCCGAGATCGGCCGCAGCCCGACCGCCCGCAGCCGCCGCTGCAGCCAGTCCGGCGACGGGCCGTTCCTGAGGCCGCGGAAATAGCGGCCGACGAACAGTGGCAGCGGCGTGTTGTCGGGATCGTCGAACGCGAGTTCGACCGCGACCGGGCTGTCGAAGCTGCCCGGCACCGGGGTCGCATCGAGCGGCTTCAGGGTGCCGAGGCCCGCGGCGGCGAGATCGCGGGCGATGCCGTACACGCCGAGCGCGTCGGGCCGGTTCGGCGTCACCGCGATGTCGATGACCGGGTCGTCGAGGCCGAGCGCGGCGGCGGCCGGCATGCCGACGGCAAACTCGCACGACACCTCGATGATCCCCTCGTGCTCGTCGGAGATCATCAGCTCGCGCTCCGAGCACAGCATGCCGTTGGACATGACACCCCGGATCTCGGCCGCCTTGAGCTCGAGGCCGGTGCCGGGGATGTAGGTTCCCGACGGGGCGAAGATCGCCTTCATCCCGGTCCGCGCGTTCGGGGCGCCGCACACCACCTGGACCGTCCCGTCGACGGTCTCGACATCGCACACCCGGAGCCGGTCGGCGTTCGGATGCTGCCGCGCCTCGATGACCCGGGCCACCGTGAACGGGGCCAGCGCCTTGGCCTTGTCGGTGACCGATTCCACCTCGAGGCCGATGCGGGTGAGCGTGTCGGCGATGGTATCGACCGGGGCGTCCGTCTCGAGGTGCTCCTTCAGCCACGACAGGGTGAACTTCATCGCGACAGCCCTCCTGCCAGCGTCGGCACGTCGAGCGCGGAGAAGCCGTAGTGCCGCAGCCACCGCAGGTCCGCCTCGAAGAAGGCGCGCAGGTCCGGAATGCCGTATTTCAACATGGCGATGCGGTCGAGCCCCATCCCGAAGGCGAAGCCCTGGTAGCGGTCGGGGTCGAGGCCGCCGGCGCGGATCACGTTCGGATGCACGATGCCGGAGCCGAGGATCTCGAGCCAGTCGTCGCCGGTGCCGATCTTCAGGCTGCCGCCCTCGAACGAGCAGCCGATGTCGACCTCCATCGACGGCTCGGTGAACGGGAAGTGGGAGGCGCGGAAGCGCATCTTCACCTCGTCGACCTCGAAGAACGTCTTGCAGAACTCGGCGAGGCACCACTTGAGGTGGCCGAGATGGGTCTCCTCGTCGATGACCAGGCCCTCGACCTGATGGAACATCGGCGTGTGGGTCTGGTCGGAATCGCAGCGGAAGGTGCGGCCGGGCGCGATGATGCGGATCGGCGGCGCTTCCGACAGCATGGTGCGGATCTGGACCGGCGAGGTGTGGGTGCGCAGGAGCAGCCGCGTGCCGTCCTCCTTCTCGTTGAAATAGAAGGTGTCGTGCTCCTGACGCGCGGGGTGCTCGGGCGGGATGTTGAGGGCGCCGAAGTTGTGGAAGTCGTCCTCGATGTGGGGGCCTTCGGCGACCCGGAACCCCATGTCGGCGAAGATGTGGACGACCTCCTCGTAGACCTGCGACACCGGGTGCACGGTGCCCCTGGGCTCGGGCCTGACCGGCAGCGTCACGTCGACCCGCTCGCGGGCGAGCCGTTCCTCGACCGCGGCATCCCGCAACACCTGCCGGCGCGCCTCGATGGCGCGGGCCACCGCGTCCTTGAGCGCGTTGAGCGCGGGGCCGGCGGCCTTGCGCTGGTCGGGGTCCATGCCGCCGAGACCCTTCATCAGCTGGGTGACCCGGCCCTTCTTGCCGAGCGCGGCGACGCGGACGGCCTCCAGTTGCCGCTCGTCGGCGGCGGCGGCGATTTCCGCCAGTAGCTGGTCCTTGATCTCTGCGACGTCTGTCATGGCGCGTTCACGTGGCCGCGAACCTGCGGAGCAGGCCCGCCCGGCGCACTGGAAATGGCGGTCGGACCCGGGACGGGTCTACAGCGCCGCCTGGGCCTTGTCGACCAGGGCCTTGAAGGCGTCGGGTTCGCGCACGGCAAGGTCGGCGAGAACCTTGCGGTCGACCTCGACGCCGGCCTTGTTGAGCCCGTCGATAAATCGGCCGTAGGTGATCCCGTGCTCGCGGGCGGCCGCATTGATGCGCTGGATCCACAGCGCCCGGAAGTTGCGCTTGCGGGTGCGCCGGTCGCGGTAGGCGTACTGGGCGGCGCGCTCGACGGCCTGCTTGGCGATGCGGATGGTGTTCTTGCGGCGGCCGTAGAAGCCTTCCGCCTTCTTCAGGATCTTGCGGTGGCGGGCGCGGGACGTCACGCTCCGTTTGACGCGTGCCATGGTGTGCTTCCTTCAGTCTCTGGCAGTGGCCATCATCTGGCGTACGGCAGGAACTGCCTGACGATCTTGGCGTCGGGCGCCGACAGGATGGTGGTGCCGCGCAAGTTGCGGATCTGCTTGTTGGTGCGCTTGATCATGCCGTGGCGCTTGCCCGACTGATTGGCGCGCACCTTGCCGGTGGCGGTGAAGCGGAAGCGCTTCTTGGCACTCGCCTTGTTCTTGAGCTTGGGCATTTTGCTTCTTTCCTTCGTCAAGCATTGCGAACCGCCACGGCAGCCCTGGTGGCCGGACGGTTCCGAGCGGCGGGTTATACGGCCAAAGCACCGGGGCTTCAAGCACCCGCGGGGTCCTGCGACTCCGTGGCCTCGGCCGGCAGCCGGTGGCGGATCGCCGCAAGCTCGGCGCGCAGCGCCCGCACCTCGGTCACCATCTCGCGCATCATCGCCTCCATGTGCCTGTCGTGCGCCTCGACCTCCTGCGCCACCTGTTCGTGGGCGGCCTCCTGCATCGAGTTGACGATGATCGCGATGAACAGGTTGAGGACGGCGAAGGTTACGATGAGGATGAACGGCACGAAGAACGCCCACGCGTAGGGGTAGA
>CAZSNL010000053.1:17883-19006 GCA_964608275.1 uncultured Hyphomicrobiales bacterium
CGATTCCAGCGTCATGATCTGGAACAGCGTGTAGGCGGAGCGGCCGATCGTTCCGAAATAGGCATCGAAGCTGGGGCCGAACAGCCGCGTCGCCATGACCGCGGCGACATAGAAGATCAGCACCAGCAGGGCGACGACCGAACCCATGCCGGGTATGGCGCCGAGCAGGGCCTGGGCCACCAGCCGCATCCGCGGGGCGACCGATATCAGCCGGAACGCCCGCAGCACGCGCAGCGCCCGCAGCACGGACATGCCCTCGCCGGCGGGGACCAGCGACACCGCGACCACGGCGAGATCGAACACCCGCCACGGATCGCGGAAGAACCGCAGGCGGTAGGCGAACAGCTTGAGCGCGATCTCGACGATGAACACGACCAGCGCCGCCGCGTCGAGCCCGGTCAGGACCGGACCCGCCGCGGCCATCGCCGTCGGCGACGTCTCGAGGCCGAGCACGGCCGCGTTGACCACGATCACGGCGATGATCGCACGGCGGAACCGTTCCGATTCGACGAACCGGCGGACCCGCTCGCGCAGGTCCGCTCCGGCGGCGACACCCGCCCCGTCAGGGGTGCTTGTGGTCATCTGGCGCGACCGTGCTGCTGTTGTCGAATCGAACCCTTGGGCTGGCGAAGCGCCGGAGATAAAGACGGATCGCCGCGGATTGTCCAGATCGCATCATCACCCGAAAGTGCATACCCTTTGCGAATCGCCCGGGCGCGGCAGCCTCCGGAAAGATCATGGCAGGAATGGGCAATCACGCGGCGACCGGTGCGGTCGACCGCGTGTGACGATGATCATCGTGTCGTGAACGCTGCGGGCGGTGCCGGGGCGCGTGCTCGGCGACTATCTGGGCGCCAGCACCATCACCATCTGCCGGCCCTCCAGCCTGGGCTCCGCCTCGACCTTGGCGATCTCGTCGGTTTCCTCGCGTACGCGCTGCAGCAGCTGCATGCCGATTTCCGGGTGGGCCATCTCGCGGCCGCGGAAGCGCAGCGTGACCTTGACCTTGTCGCCTTCCTCGAAGAACCGGCGCATCGACCGCAACTTCACCTCGTAGTCGTGCGTGTCGATGTTCGGACGCATCTTCACTTCCTTGATGTCGATGGTCTTCTGCTTCTTGCGG
>CAZSNL010000054.1:0-18966 GCA_964608275.1 uncultured Hyphomicrobiales bacterium
CCTCATCTACGGGGTGCATGCGGTGGCCGCCGCGCTCGCCAACCCGGCGCGGCGTCTGGTGCGTCTCCGCGCCACGGCCAATGCCGCTGCCCGTCTCGCCGACGTCATCGCCCGTTCGGGCGTTGCCGTCGAGACGGTCGATCCGGCCGCCCTGTCGCGCCGGCTCGGGGTCGAGGCGGTGCACCAGGGCCTGCTCCTCGAAGCCGAACCGCTGCCTCCGGCGGGACTTGACAGCCTCGATGGCGCGAGCCCGGTCGTTGTCCTCGACCAGGTCACCGACCCGCACAATCTCGGCGCCGTCCTGCGCACCGCGGCTGCCTTCGGTGCGGCTGCCGTCGTCACCACGGAGCGCCACAGCGCCCATGCCGGCGCCGTGCTGGCCAAGGCGGCATCCGGCGCCGTGGAGCACGTCGCGCTGATCAGGGTCGCCAACCTCGCCCGCGCCCTCGCCGACATGAAGGCGCGCGGCTACTTCGTCATCGGCTTCGACGGCGCCGCCGAACTCTCTCTAGACGATGCGGCTCCCCTGCATCCCGCCGCCCTCGTGTTCGGCGCCGAGGGCAAGGGACTGCGCCGGCTCACCCGCGAGTCCTGCGATCGCCTCGTCCGCATCCCGCTGGCTGGGCCTATCGACAGCCTGAACGTGTCTGCCGCGGTCGCCGTCGCCCTCTATGCCTGGAGCCGCGACGGCAGCCCGGCTGGCGAGCGCGCGAGCTGAGCATGGCGCGCTATCCCGACCTCTACTGCATCGGCGCCCAGAAGGCCGCGACCAGCTGGCTCCACCGCTGCCTCGAGACCCACCCCGGCGTCTTCATGCCGCCGGTCAAGGAGGTCCACTACTTCGATAACCTCCATCGCCCCGGCGGCGAGGCGAAGCGTCGGCGGATGGCCGAACGCGGCGCCGTCTGGCGGGCCAGCCTGCCGGGCCGCATCGCGCGCCTCGTGCCGGAGCGCCTGCTGCCGTCGCCGCTGGCGCGCCGTGTCCGGCGCTACGACTGGTTCTCGGACACTGCAGGGCGCGTCGACCTCGACGATGAATGGTATGCTCGCCAGTTTGCCGGCGCCGCACCGGGTGCCGTGTGCTGCGACTTCACCCCGACCTATGCCCTGCTGCCCGCCCGCGGCATTGCCCATCTCCGGAGCCTGAGTCCCGATGCACGCATCGTGTACATCCTGCGCGATCCGGTGCGCCGTGCCTTCTCGCACGCGCGGATGCTCGCGGTGCGCCGCGGCCTTGGCTTCGACGAGGAGACGCTGACCCGGCTGGCGCTGCACCGGAGCAGCCTCGCCCACGGCGACTATCCGTCGATCATCGATCGCTGGCTGGATGCGTTTCCGCCCGACCGCGTCCTGATCCTGTTCTACGACGACGTTGCCGCCCGGCCGCTGTGGCTGATCGAGCAGGTGTGCACGTTCGCCGGCCTCGACTTCGATCCCGCCTGGTTCCCGGCCGCCGGCGAAGTCGTCTACCGTGGGCCATCAGTGGACATGCCAGAAGCCCTCCGGCGCGCGCTGGCCACCCGCTATGCCGCGACGATCGCCGAGATCCGTCGCCGCTATCCGGGCCGCGCGCTCGACTGGGGCGGTTGAGCGCCCGCCGCATGGCAGAGGTTTGCCGGGCCGGCCGTCGACCGCCCGGAATCCGGAGCATCAGGTGTTGTCGGAGGCGATGCGCCGTTCACCGGGCAGGCCGGCCAGAGGCGGACTCCGGTATCGGAACCCGCCCCCGAACTGCCCCGCTCAGTCGACCAGCACCGTGAACGACACGCCGGGGCGCGCCGTGCAGTAGTAGTCGAACCGCACCCGGTTGTGAGTGAACCAATACGTGCACCGGTTGTCCCACCACGCCAGGTCGTAGGAGTAGATCCCGGCAAAGAACGGCCACGGATAGAAGTGAACGCGATGCCGGCGCAGCCACCAGTCATACCGGCCATGGTAGTGCCGCCACCACGGACGCGTGTGGAAGCGTCGGCGGAGATCGACCAGCCGGGCCCGCCTGATCCACCTGTTGCGGTGGCTGACGACATGCCGGCGGGTGACGACGTGTCGGCGGGTAACGTGGCGCGTGGCCCGTCGCGCCGAGCGGCGGTTGGCATCCCGCCGCGCCTGGCGGGTCTGGCGCGTCGCCCGCCGGGTGGTCCGGTCTGCGCGTCGTGTGGCCCGGTTTGCGCGCCGCGTGGAGCGGTCCGCCCGGTTGGTGGCCCGCTGGGCGCGTCGCGTTGAACGCGTCGCCCGCCGTTCGGTACGCGTCGCCCGCCTCTGCGACCGCGTCGCCCGGCGCGCGTTGCCGCGGTTGTTGCCGGCGCGGCGATTGCCGCGTTCGGCGACCAGCAGGATGTTGCCGGCCGTGTCGGCCGCGGCCTGTCCCGCTCGCGCCGTCTGGTCGATCCCGGTGGCGACGATCGCCGCATCGGCCTCGGTCGGAACGAGCGCGGCCAGCGCCACGACCGGAACCGCTGCTGCCAGAGAGGCTGCGAGGGATAATGCTCGGATACGCATTGTCGAGGTTCCCGTTGTGCAGTGCCCCCCTCTCCGCACCGGCAACATAGCCGTCTTCACGCTCCGGCGCCAGTGGCCACTTCGAACAGGGTTATCGGCCTGTCACGGGCCGGTTTGGCCGGTCTGATCATGCGGAGCGCCGCGGCGGCGGCAGGTCGTGAATCCTTGATCGAATTGACAGCCGCGCCGGCACCGTCTGCCGTCGGGGGCTATCGTTATCGGGCGGGCTGTGTTTAGATGCCCGCGCGGCCGGGGTTCGGGGGGTAGCTGTCAGGAGCGATTGTTCATGCGCCACCGTGTCATCCACCTCATCAATCCGAAGACCGATTCGCTGACCACTCGCCCCCTGTATCTGAACCGCGCACTCTACTCGCCGCTTGCCGGCCTCCTCGCGGTGGCCGCATCGATTCCTCGCGACCGCTACGAAGTGGTCCTCACCGACGAGAACATCGAGGAGATCGACTTCGACCTCGAGTGCGATCTGGTCGGCATCTCGGCGATGACCGCCTACGTCAACCGGGGCTACGAGATCGCCGACCGGTTCCGCGAAAAGGGCGTGCCGGTGGTGATGGGGGGCGTGCACCCGAGCTTCATGGCGCAGGAAGCGCTTCAGCATGCCGACGCGGTGGTCATCGGCGAGGCCGAGCTGGTGCTGCCGAAACTGCTCGACGATCTCGAGTCCGGCACCATGCGCGGTACCTACCGCGCCGACCGGCTGCACCCGATGGTGGGCATGCCTATGCCGCGCTACGACCTCCTGAAGAAGAACCGGTACGTCAACACGACCTTCGTCCAGACCTCGCGGGGCTGCCATCAGGGCTGCACCTTCTGCGCCGAACCGCTGATGAACGGGCTCAAGTTCCGTTATCGCCCCGTCGACGAGGTGGTGCGCGAGGTCGAGGAATGCGGTTCGCGGATGATCTCGATCAACGACGCGGACTTCTTCGGCACCCCGGAGCGGCCGAAGGAGGTCATGCGCGCATTGCGCGGCCGCGGCATCAAGTGGCAGGCCGGCGTCACGTCCAAGCTTGCCCAGGACGACCGGATGCTGGAACTCGCCGCCGAGAGCGGCTGCACCATGCTGTCGATCGGCTTCGAGTCGATCTCGCGCGAGACCCTGCGGAGCGTCCACAAGCACGTCAACCGGCCGGAGCAGTTCGCCGCCCTGGTCGAGAAGGTGCATTCCTATGGCATCATGGTGTTCGGGTTGTTCATGTTCGGCTTCGACGGCGACGACACCGACACCTTCCAGGACACCGCACGCTTCAACATCGATGCCGGGTTCGACGCCTGCGCCTTCTCGGTGCTGACCCCCTACCCCGGCACCCTCACCTGGTACGAGATGAAGAAGGCCAACCGCATCGTCTCGTTCGACTGGACGATGTACGACCAGGCGAACGTCGTCTATCGGCCGGCCAGGATGACCGGCGAGGAACTGCGGCTCGGCCACATCTCCGCCTACGAGACCTTCTACGCCCCGGGTTCCATCGCCCGTCGCTTCCCGCTTCGCGGCAAGCGCGACCGGCTGCAGTGGACGATCTACAACCTGTTCATGAAGAAGGGCTCGGCGACCGATCGCAAGGATGCGATTGCGGCGCCGACACCGGAGCCGGATCTCGCGCCGGTACCGCCGATCCTGCCGATCAAGCGCGAGTGGCGCGAGGCGGTGCTGGAGGCGATCGACGGCCGCGGCGGTGGTCCCGGGCCGCACCTTAGCTGACGCGCGCCGGGAGGCGGTCTGCTTGAGGCGCGAGGATGTCGCGCTGGCGCGCCGGTCAGGCGCTGTCGCGGACTGCCTCGGTGAGGTCGAGGATCAGGTCGGCCGGCTCCTCGAGACCCACCGACAGCCGGAGCATCCCCTCGGTGATGCCGACGCGGGCGCGCTCCTCCTCGCCGATGTTGCGATGCGTGGTGCTGGCGGGATGGGTGATGAGCGACTTGGCATCGCCCAGGTTGTTCGAGATGTCGACGAGCCTCAGCCGCCGCATCGCCGCGAACGCCCGCTCGCGCCCGCCCTCCAGCTCGAAGGTGACGACCGACCCGCCGAGCGCCATCTGGGCGCGGCAGAGGTCGGCCTGTGGATGGCTGGCGAGGTGCGGATAGAGGACACGGGTAACGCCCGGCAGCTCCTGCAGCGTCTCGGCGATCACCTGCGCGGCGCGCGACTGATGTTCGACGCGGAGCTTCAGCGTCTCGAGGCCCTTCAGCAGCACCCAGGCATTGAACGGGCTCAGCGCCGGCCCGGTGTGCCGCACGAACGGGATCAGTTCCTCCTCCTTGAACGCCGCGCTCGACAGAACGGCTCCGCCAAGGGTGCGGCCCTGGCCGTCGATATGCTTGGTGCCTGAGTAGACGACGATGTCGGCGCCGAGTTCGAGCGCCCGCTGCAGGATCGGGGTCGCGAACACGTTGTCGACCACCACCCGCGCTCCCACCGCGTGGGCCATGTCGCAGACCGAGGCGATGTCGACGACTTCAAGGGTCGGGTTCGACGGAGTCTCGACGAACACGCACTTCGTGCCTTCGGTAAGCGCGTCGCGCCAGGCGTCGAGGTCCTTGCCGTCGACCAGTTCGCTCTCCACCCCGAACTTCGGCAGGATGTTGGCGACGATCTGGAAGCACGACCCGAACAGGGCCCGCGACGCCACCAGCCGGTCGCCCGCCTTCAGCTGACAGGCGAGCGAGGCGAACACGGCGGCCATGCCGCTGGCGGTGGCAAAGCACGCCTCGGCGCCTTCCAGCAGCCGCAGGCGCTCCTCCAGCATGGTGACCGTCGGGTTGCCGTACCGCGAGTAGACGTAACCGTCGTCCTCGCCGGCAAAGCGGGCGGCCGCGGTCTCGCCGTCGGGATAGACGAACCCGGAATTGAGATAGAGGGCCTCCGAGGTCTCGCCGAACCGGCTGCGCTGGGTACCGCCGCGCACCAGCCGCGTCGCCTCGCCCCAGCTTGCCGGGTCGGTCAGGTCACGGGCGTCGCCCGACACCGGTCCCGCCGTTTCAGCTCTGGATCCAGGGAAGGCCCGCATGCTTCCATCCTCCGATCGTGCCACGGTGCCCCTGGGCATCCTTGTCGCCCTCGAAGCCTTCGCTGACGTTGTAGCAATTGGCGAAACCCGCTTCCGTCAGTGCCGCCGCCGCGGACGCCGATCGGGCGCCGGAGCGGCAAATCAGGAACACCTCGGCGTCCTTCGGCACCCCGGCCTCTTCCACCTGGCGCACGAACTCGGGATTTCGCTGTCCGTCGGGGAACGATTGCCACTCCACTTTGAGCAACCGTTCGACGGCGGGGATGCCGACGAACGACCATTCGGCCTGCGTGCGCACGTCGATCAGCACGGCGTTCGGCGACTGCGAAATCCGTTCGAAAGCCTCCTGCGGAGTCACGTTGCCCTTGTACATGTCAGACGCTCCATCGAACGGATCGTACTATATAACGAACATCGCATCCACAACGGAATCGCTTCTTGCAACTTCGCAGAACACTACGGGACGATCATCGCGAGACAAGCCGCGATAGGCCGGAAGGCACGAGACGGACCTCCGGCAAATGCGGATTCGTGGCGGTCGCCCCGAACTCCGTCACCCCGGCGGATGCCGGCGTCCATAGTGGCATTTGCGCACGTTAGAGGGCGCGCCTGTCGCGTCAGGGGATACGCAGCACCTGGCCCGGATAGATGTCTTCCGGACCGGCAAGAACCGGCCGGTTCGCCTCGAGGATGATCTCGAAGCTGCCGCCCTGGCCGTGGCCGTAGTGAATTTCTGCGATACGCCACAGCGTGTCGCCTTCCTTGACCGTGTAGAACCGGGTTTCGCGCTCCACGGGAACGTCGACGTCGGCTTCCACTCGCGCGATGCCCTTGATGTTGCCGGCAGCCACGATCAGCCGCTCCAGCAGATCCTGGCTCGGCACCTCCCCGCGGATGATCGCGGTATCGCCGATAACCTCCACCTCGACCCTGTCGCTGGCGAGCTCGAGGTCGTCGAGCTCGCGTTCGAGGACACGGGTGTCGGGTGGCTGCCAGTCGCTGCCGAAGCCCAGCGCCTTGCCGGAATCGCGGATGAAATCGAATACCTTGCCCATGGCTACCTTAACGCAGGTAGCCCGTCCGGGGTTTCGCGATGCCCGTCACCCCACCGAGAACGTGCGTGTGCGCGACAGCATTTCGCGCGCCCGCACCAGCGCTTCGCTGACGGCCGCCTCGCGGGTTGCGCCGACGCGGCGGGTGAGCCGTGCGCCGGGATCGACGTTGTCGATCACGCACACGTACTCGTCTCCGAGACGATAGGAGGTCACTCCCACCTTCCAGCCGTCGAGGTCCAGGACCTCGTACTGATAGTTTTCGACACGCTGGTTCATCGTCTCCCCCGCCACTGTCGTCCGCAGCCTGTGTTACCGGGCCTCGCCGACCTCGACCGGCGCCCCGACCATGTTACCCCACTCGGTCCACGAGCCATCGTAGTTCTTCACGTCCTCGTAGCCGAGCAGATACTTGAGCACGAACCAGCTGTGGCTGGAACGCTCGCCGATCCGGCAATAGGTGATTACCGGCCGGTCCGGCGTGATGCCCTTGGAGCCGTACAGCTGCTCGAGTTCCTCGCGCGACTTGAAGGTGCCGTCCTCGTTGCACGCCTGCCCCCAGGGAATGTTCTGGGCGCCGGGAATATGACCGGCGCGCTGGGCGGTTTCCGGCAATCCCGGAGGCGACACGATCTTGCCGGTGAACTCGTCCGGGCTGCGGACGTCCACCATGCCGTGGCTCGCCGCCTCCATCGCCTTGTGCACCTCCGGCATGAATGCGCGCAGCGAATTGTCGGGACCGGATGCCGTGTAGCTGCGTGGCTGCGGCTTGGGCACGTCGGTGCTCAGCTCGCGGCCTTCGGCCAGCCACTTCTTGCGGCCGCCGTTCATCAGCCGGACATCCTTGTGCCCGTACAACTTCATCTGCCACAGCGCCCAGGCGGCAAACCAGTTGTTGTTGTCGCCGTACAGCACCACCGTGGTGTCGTTCGCGATGCCCGATTGAGACATCAGTTCCTCGAACTTGTCTTTCGGGATGATGTCGCGGCGAACCGTATCGCAGAGCTGGGTCGTCCAGTTCCAGCCGATGGCACCGGGAATGTGGCCCTCGTCGTACGCCTTGGTATCGACGTCGACCTCAACCACCCGCACGTTGTCGTCGTTGACGTGCTGGGCCACCCAGTCGGTGCTGACCAGCGTTTCGGGATGTGCGTAATCAGCCATCGTAACCTCCGTTCCCCTTCTTCCATCACTGTTCGTTAAAACGTACGCTACCCTACAATCGTTCGATTTGCGATACACTGTCCTGAAAATCAAGGCCCGGACCAGTCGAGGGCACAGATTTCCGCGCTCCGTCCCTCGAAGTTCCAGTTCCGGCCGAAGGCCCGGAACCGGCTCCGGTTGGCCTGTGCCACGGTAATGTCGGGGGAGATCCAGTACTGGCTGTTGTGGATCACGACCGGCTTGCCCGGCTCCTTGCCGCTGATCGGCTGCAGTTCTCCGTCGATGATCTTCGGCACCTTTATGCGGCGGATGTCGCCGTCGATTTCATAGCTGACCGGAGCCTGGTCGACGCCGAGGAACCGGCTGACGAGGATCGACAGCAGGTGGGTCGAGCCGCGCGCCCGGCCGGTAAAGATGCGTGTCAGCGCCTTGAGCTGGTAGGTATCCGCCTTTTCGTCCACGTAGAGGCCGGCGGTCCAGTTGCCGCGGCTCATCAGCCCCGGGATCTCGATGAACAGGCCGACATTGAGCCCCGACAGGGCGGTGTCTCCGTAGTGCCCGTCGTCGATCCTCACACCGGCCCAGGTCTGGCACACGCTTTCCGTCGGCGGATGCCGGCCCAGCGAGATGACGCACGGACAGAATACCTGGCAGCTGCAGCTCAGCGCCAGTTCACCCTTGATCTTCCACGGATCGATCGCCGCCATGCCACTCCTTCCTATGCCATGATCTGCAACATTGCGCGGGCGAGCATCAAGGTGCCACCCAGTATCAGCACCGACCCGCCGGCCGCCGACACGGCCCGCGGCCACGGCGCCACCTTCTCCAGCATCATCAGTATCGCCAGCGGCGCCATCCACAGGATGTTCATCACGCCGACCCCCAGCATGACAGCCATCAATGCCCAGCAGCAGCCGATACACAGCACGCCCTGGTGCAGGCCCATCGCGAACACGCCCGCAAACCGGTCGCTCCAGTTGGCGAGAAAGTACGGCATCGGCGCCCGGCACCGGACCAGGCAGGCATGCTTGGCGGAGCTGAACTGGTAACCGCCGGCAGCGACGAGGATGATGCCTGCGACCCACGGCGGCGGTGCCGCCGCTGCCGATAGGCCGCCGACGAGTTGGGCAATCGCCCACTGGACGGCGACGGCACAGATCGCGAACGCGAGCCAGGCTGCGATGTAGCCGAGAGCCAGTGCGGACGCCGGCACGACCGCCATGCGCCTCGCCTCCGCCGCTTCGGCGATATCGAGATATGTCGACAGCATCGGCCCCGCCGTCGGCAGCATCATCGCCAGCACCATCGCCGCCCACATCGCGAGGCAGTAGCCGATGTCGGCGGCGGCCCAGCCGCCACCGGCTGCAGGCGCGCACAGCGTGTCGAGGATTGCCTGCGCAAGCGGTCCCGGCGCAAACCGGTCTCCGAGCAGATCGAGCAGTCCCATGCCGGGGCCGAGGCCGGCGACCGTGCCGCGCGCGAGTTCCGCCGCGACCATCGCCGCGGCTGCCGCCCATCCGCAGGCCACGGCGACGCCCAGCGCCGCCCACACCACCGCCCGCGGGTGATCGCTCACCATCCGCCACACGCCGCCTGGCGGCGACAGCTGCGGTTTGGTGCCTGGGACGATGGACATGGTTGACATGACTAAGGCGTGGTCGGGGCGAGGGCAAGCGGGGGTGTTCGGTCAGGTCCCGCGGAAGACGGGTTTGCGCTTGGCGAGGAATGCGTCCACGCCCTCGCGGAAGTCGTCGGTCGCGGCAAGTTCGCGCTGCAGGTCGCGCTCCAGGTCGAGTTGGGTTGTCAGGTCGTTCGCCGCGGCGGCGTGGATCGCCTGCTTGGCAAACGCCAGGGCACGGGTCGGGCCTTCGGCGAGGCGCCGGCCAAGCGACAGCGCCTCGTCCATCAGCCGGTCGTCATCGATCGCCCGCCATATGAGCCCCCAGGCCTCGGCCTGTTCGGCCGGCAGCGGATCGGCAAGCATGGCCAGCGCCTTCGCCCGTGCCTCGCCCACCAGGTGGACAAGCAGCCAGGTGCCGCCGGCATCCGGCAGCAGGCCGATCCGCGCAAACGCCTGGATGAACCGGGCCGACCGGGCGGCGAGCACGATATCGCAGGCAAGCGCCAGGTTGGTGCCGGCGCCGGCAGCCACCCCGTTGACCGCACAGATCACCGGAAACGGCATGTTGCGCAGCCGCATGATAAGGGGGTTGAAGTTCTGCTCCAGCGTTTCGCCGACGTCGATCCGTTCCGCCCCGGCAAACCGCGGATCACCGAGATCCTGACCGGCGCAGAAGCCACGGCCGGCGCCGGTCAGCACCAGCGCCCGGACCTTCGCCTGCTCGACCTGGTCGAGCGCGTGCTTCAGTTCCTGGTGCATGTCCCAGGTGAAGCTGTTCAGCTTGTCGGGGCGGTTCAATGTCACCACTGCGACCGCCCCGTCGATTTCGAGCCCGATCGTCGCCGCCGTCATCCCCTCGTCTCCAGCACCCGGGCACGCCGGAGAAGGCCGCCCCGGGAACTTGCCATGTCGCGGAGAGACTAGCGGCTCACGGGCACCGTGTCGCCCCCTTGCGGACCGCCGCCATCGGACGGCACCCGACGCGTATCACCTGCGCCGCCCCGTGTAGACGGTCCCGGAGCGGCCCGGCAATCACTGCCGGTAGAGGTTGATCCACAGGGCGCGGGCGCGTCCCGGCCCGTGGTTCCACGTCCGGTGATCGCGGGTAGATTCGTAGGAGATGAGGTCGCCCGCGGTCAGCAGGTGCTCGGTGTCGTCGACCTGTATGGTGAGCCGGCCCTCGAGCACCACCGCGAACTCGTATCCCGGATGTCTGACCGGGACGTCGCCGCTGCCGGTATCGGGCTCGAATTCGTCCAGCGCGATGTGCACGCCGCGCGCCCGGTCCTCGCGCAGGATCCGCCGCAGGACCCCCTGTCCCAGCTCGACCACCGACTGCTCGCTCGCGCGCGAAACGAGATTGTGTCGCGACGGATCCGCATCGGTCAGCAACTCGCCCATGTGAATGTCGAGCGCGCTGCATACCATGATGAGCGTCGCGATGGACGGGCTGGCCTTCCCTCTCTCGACGAGGCTCAGCATCGACGGGCTGAGATCGGCCAACGTGCCCAGTTGCTGGAGCGTAAGACCCTTGCCGAGCCGCAGCTCCCGGATGCGCGCTCCGATTGCAGCCAGTGTGAGGCCGGTATCTGTGGTTGGCGACTGTGACCGCCAGTTCAGCGTGCGTCTGGTGACGCTGTCCATGTTCCCCCCTGGCACCGACGCTCCGATCCGGATGTCATGGTGCAGATGTTCTACGCCGACCCGTGAGGGCATCTATGTTGTTGGGACAGCTTTCACCACTACCACAATTGTGTCAAACAGATTGCAAGTAACGTGAACAGCTCCCCTCGCGGTTGAGCCTCCGGATGATCGGCCTGAGCCTGAGGATGATCATGCCTCAGGCGGTGCGGTCCCAGGCACGGACACGGCCCGCCGCGCGCGCTGCCATCGCGCACACCGCCTCGACCATCAGCCGTGCCGCCAGCGTGCTGGTGATGCCGCTCGGATTGTCGAAGTCCGGCGAGACTTCCACCACGTCGAAGCCCGCGAACCCCCGTTCCGTCGCCAGCCGCACGCCGTTGATGATCTCGCGGCTCGTCAGCCCGCCCGGCTCGATCGAGTTGGTGCCCGGGGCATATGCCGGGTCCACGCAGTCGATGTCGACACTGACATAGTGGGGTTCGCCGTCCGGGCTCACGATGTCCAGGGCCTCCAGCGTGATCTCCTCGATCCCGCGCCGTTCGACGTCGCGCTGCGAGTACACGGTAAGCCCGAGCTCCCGGTACAGCGGCGTCCATTCCGGCACGTTGCGCGGCCCCTTGGCGCCGATGATGACGACGCGGTCGCAATCGATCTGGTCCAGCTCGCAGATCCGCTTGACCGGCGACGCCCGTGTCAGGCGGTCGTCGTTGAACGATTCGCTCAGGTCGAGATGGGTATCGAACAGCAGCAGGCCCATCGGTCCGCCGTGATGCTCGGCGACCGCCTTCACCGCCGGATAGGTCACGCCGTGGTCGCCGCCCATCATCAGCGGCACGGCGCCGATGTCGACGATTTCGCGGACCCGTTCCTCGAGCCGGCGATAGCTTTCGGCGGCATTGCCTGGCGCCACGTCGACGTCGCCGGCGTCGACCACGGTGACGAGATCCAGCGCATTGAGATCCCAGTCGAAGTTGTAGCTGCCGAACAGCAGCGAGAACTTGCGGATCTCCTGCGGCGCCCGCCGGGTGGCGCCGCCGCGAAAGGTGGCGATGCCGTCGTACGGCATCCCCAGCACCACCGCGTCTGCCTCGCATCCGGTGAGATCCGGTACATGCTCGACCGCCATGAACGGCGGTACGTCACCCCACATCCGGGGTACGTCGACGGGCGACAGCGCCATCCTGCATCCTCCCTCGCGTCGCGGTGATTGCCTCGATTACCCTACTTGGTGCCGAACATCCGGTCGCCCGCATCGCCGAGCCCCGGAATGATATAGCCGTGCTCGTCGAGATGGTCGTCGATCGCGGCCGTATAGATCTGGACATCGGGGTGGGAGGCGGTGAACGCGGCAATGCCTTCCGGAGCCGCCAGCAGGCAGACGAACTTGATGTCCAGGGCGCCGGCGTCCTTGATCCGGTTTACGGCCGCAATGGCGGAATTCGCGGTCGCCAGCATCGGGTCGACGACGATGGTGCGCCGGGCGTCGATGTCGTCGGGAAGCTTGAGGTAGTATTCGATCGCGGTGAGCGTCTCGGGATCGCGATAGAGCCCGATGTGGCCGACGCGGGCGGACGGCACTAGGTCGAGCATCCCGTCGAGCAGGCCGCTGCCGGCCCGCAGGATGGACACGAACACCAGCTTCTTTCCCTTCAGGATCGGCGCTTCCATCTCCGCCAGCGGGGTCTCGATGGTCCGCGTTGTGATCGGCAGGTCGCGCAGGACTTCGTAGGCGAGCAGCAGCGATATCTCGCGCAGCAGCTGGCGGAACACCGCCGACGGCGTGTGCCGGTCGCGCATCAGGGTGAGCTTGTGCAGCACCAGCGGGTGGTCGACGACGGTGACGTTGGTGCCGGCCGGCTTGTTCATCAGTCCCCTCCGCTCTTCGCCCCTAGAATACCGAACCGTCGCTGACCACGCGGATCGGCGGTCCGCCGTCCGCCCGCCTGTCGGCGGCGATGCGGCGCCCGGCTGCCCACGTCCCGCCTTCGAGGACCGACGCCAGCGGCATCTCGTCCGCCGTCCTGCCGAGGGCCCGGCGCACATGGTGCGCGAGTTCGGCGATCAGGCCGACGGTGAGTGCCCGCCATTCGACCACCACCTCGTCGCCCGGTGCATGGGTCCGCTCGCGGACGCCGTCATGCTTCGGCACGATCACGCCGCAGTCCACCAGGAGCCCCCCGTTGCGGTACTCGGCGAGCGGGGTCAGGCCGTCGAGGCCGACCACCGCGACCCCGGCCTCCTCCAGCGGCTCGACCAGCGAATACGCCAGCCACTGCGACAGCTTGTGGAACGGTATCAGGCCGTCGGTCGCGTCGCCGGTCCTGACCGCGGAATGGCGCCAGGTGTCGCCCAGGTTGATCCCTCCCAGCGTGATGCGGCCCGGCCAGATTGGCGCCAGCGCATCGAGAACGGCGACGAGGATATGGCGCGCCGGCAGCGGCCCGCAAGCCGCCTCCGACGCCATCCGGTCGAACAGGTTGCCGAACCGGCCAGGCGCGCTGCCGAAGTAGTGCGGCGCGCGCGCAAGCTGCTCGCCCAGCCGGCGCAGCACCTCCACTCGTCCGTCGAGCCCGTCGAGCGGATTGTCGCTGTCGGCCTGGAACGCGGCGGCGAGCGCATCCGCCGTCAAGGAGCGCAACGCCTCGGCGTCGGCCTGCATCGGCCTCCTCGGGTCGCTCGAGAACAGGCCCGCCACGAATGCATCCAGGCTTGCCAGCGCGAGCCCCTCGGAGCGCGCAAACCGCCTTCCGGTGCGCGCATCGCGGTAGCCCCACCTCGGCCCCGCCCCGGCATCCAGCAGCACGCTCACCGCTGCAAGGTCGAAGCGGATGCGGGCCCGTTCGGAAGGTTCGACGTCGAGGCGGTCGGCGATCGCCTGCCACCGGTCCTCGCCGTCGACGACGAAATGCCGCCATCGCGCATGATACGGGACCGTGAGGGTGGGGTAGTTGTCGCGGATGACGCCGGCGACATATGCCGCTGTTGGCTCCAGGGCATCGTCGTTCACCGAGAAATGCCCGAGCGCCCCGGCCCGTCCCGCTGCCAGCACCATCGCCGACCGCTCGTAGACGGCCTCCGGCGTCATCAGCATCCGGGCGGCCTCGCGCGCCTCGAGGCGCGTGTCCGGTTCAATAGTCGTCAATCCTGCGACCCAGCGTGCTGGCGGGATTGACCGCGGATGCCGCCTCGCCGGCGAAGTAGCCGGCGGCCTTCTTGGCGTCCATCTCGACCCGCGCATCGGGGGGAACAAGCTCGTCTGGAATCGGAATCCGCTCGACGATCTCGATCCCCTCCGCCCGCAGCGCGTCGTACTTCATGTTGCTCATCGACACGAACCGGTCGATGCGGCGGATGCCGAGCCAGTGGAACACGTCCGGCATGAGATCCTGGAACCGCATGTCCTGGACGCCGGCCACGCACTCGGTGCGCTCGAAGTAGGCGGCCGCGGTGTCCCCCTGGGGGTTCCGCTTGCGCGCATTGTAGACGAGGAACTTGGTCACTTCCCCGAGCGCGCGGCCTTCCTTGCGGTTGTAGACGATCAGCCCGGCACCGCCCTTCTGGGCCATCCGCACGCACTCCTCGATGCCGTGGATCAGGTACGGCCGGCAGGTGCAGATGTCGGAGCCGAACACGTCCGAGCCGTTGCACTCGTCGTGCACGCGGCAGGCGAGCGGAATGCTCGGATCGGCGATCGTGTCGGCGTCGCCGAAGATGTAGAGCGTGATGTTGCCGATCGGTGGCAGGAACACCTTGAGGTCGAACCGGGTGACGAGTTCCGGGAACATGCCGCCGGTATGCGAGAACAGCGCCCGCCGCAGGTCCGGTTCCTTGAGGCCGAGCCGTCTGGCGATTCCCGGCAGGTACCACACCGGTTCGATCGCCGCCTTGGTCACCGTCGCCTCGCCGGTCTCGTGCAGCACCCGCCCGTCGGGCACCAGGCGGCCCGCCGCCATCGCCTCGCGCAGCTCCGGCAGCCCGATGCGTGCCCGGGTGACGGCGATCGTCGGGCGGATGTCCATCCCCTGCTTCAGGTGGTCGGCGAACGCCTCTGCCACCAGGTGTCCCCACGGGTCGAGGGAGACGATGCGGTCCGGGTCGCCCCACTGCGGATGCGGGCCGATGGTCGCGGTGGGTGCGGTGTCGGTGAGGTCAGGCCGGTGAACCGGGTCGAGGCTGCCGGCGGCGATCGCCAGCGCCCGGTACAGGCCGTAGGCGCCGGAATGCACGCCGATGACGTTTCGCTGGTGCGGGTTGTTCAGGCTGCCGATGACCGGCCCCCGCTCGGCCGCCGTCGGCGCACCCCAGTTGACCGGCGGCGGGCGGTGCCCGCCCTTCGGCGGGTGCGAGGTGAGAACGATGTGACGATGTTCACTCATGGACTGATGCCGTTCGGAAAAACTTTCAATATAGGTGTTCCGAGGGCCCTGGGTCCAGCCGACGCTTTGCCGCTGCGGTCAGTCCTCGCCGATGTCCTCGGCCCAGAGATCGGGCTTTTCGGCGATGAACCGGCGCATCAGGGCGATGCAGTCGGGATCGTCGGCAATCACCACCTCGACGCCGTGTTGGCGCAGGAAGTCCGGGTTGCCCGGGAAGTTGGTGGCTTCGGCAATGACGCAACGGGGAATGCCGAACTGGACGATGGTGCCGGCGCACATCATGCACGGGCTCAAGGTGGTGTAGATGGTCATGCCGCGGTACGAGCGCTGGCGGCCGGCGCGCCGGATGCAGTCCATCTCTCCGTGGGCGATGGGATCACCCTCCTGGACCCGCCGGTTGTGCCCGCTGGCGACCAGCCGGTCGCCTTCCGCCAGCACGCTGCCGATCGGCAGCCCGCCTTCGTCGTAGCCCTGCTTCGCCTCCTCGTAGGCGAGCCGCAGAAACCGGCGGTCGGCCTCGGTCAGCATCACGGCCTCCGCTCCAGTCCGACCGGCCGGTCGTAGTACGGCAGCCGCTCGACGCGGGGCGTGTAGTCACCGGCCGCGGTGACCGCCTTCACGTGAGCGGCGATGTCCTCGAGCCTCGCGAACCAGACCGCCTTGCTGGCGAGGACATCCTCGAGCCATCGTTCGACCGCCCGCCACCGGGCGAGCCTGCCGGTCAGGAACGGATGCCAGATCGCCATCCAGAAGCCGCCGGCCTCGTACTGCGCCTCGAACTCCTCGATGAATGCCTGCAGGCCGACCGACGGCGCCCGCACCGGCATCATGTAGCCGATCTCCGCGTAGTGGGCGTACGGAGGCCAGTCGTCCGTCCCCCAGTGGCCCGGCATCTCCCACAGCTCTCCGCGCTCCGTCTTCATCAGGTAGGGGATGTCGTCGGCCATCAGCGAGCTGTCGTAGACGAACCCGCGCTCGATCAGGAGATCCGGGCTGTCGGCGGAAACGTTGTAGAGCGGCGCACGATAGCCGCGCGGCCGCATCCCGCACACCTTGTCGTGGGCTTCGAGCGCCCGGTCGAGCCAGTGGGCCTGCTCGGCGGGCGAGGCCGAGCACGGGTCCTCGTGCAGCCACCCGTGGTGGCCGATCTCGTGTCCGTTGGCGAGGATGGCCTCGACCGTGTCGGGATACTGTTCGATGCACCAGCCGGGGATGAAGAAGGTCTGCTTGATGCCCAGCCTGCGGTAGGTCTCCAGAATCCGCGGCACGCCGACTGTCGGGCCGTAGCGGCCCATGGTGATCGGGTACAGGCGATTGATGCTGTCCCTGGGGCTTGCGATATGGATCAGGCTGTCGGCATCCATATCGAACGTGATGGCGCAGGCACAGCGGGCACCGTTCGGCCACGGCACCGGATTCCGGATCATGCAACCCTCCAAGCACAGACCGCGTCGCGCCGGAGCATGGCGAAACCGGCGCGTTCCGTCCAGTGCCGCGACGGCCGCGCCGATGTGAGGCCTTGACCCGGAGCCGGATTAGCGATTAACCGGCGCCGTCTTTCCGAAAGGCTTTCCCATGACCCGCATCGTCTACGTGAACGGCAACTACGTTCCGGCCGAGGAGGCGAAGGTCTCGATCTTCGACCGCGGTTTCCTGTTTGCCGACGGCGTCTATGAGGTGACGTCGGTGATCGACGGCCGGCTCGTCGACTTCGCGCCGCACGCCGACCGGCTCGATCGCTCGCTCGGCGAACTGAAGATGGCATGGCCGGTGAGCAGGGAGGCGCTCCGCGAGGTCCACGAGGAACTCGTCCGCCGCAACGGCGTCGACCAGGGCATGGTCTACATGCAGGTGACGCGCGGCGTCGCCGAGCGCGAGTTCACCTACCCACCTTCGTCGACGCCGACCAGCCTCGTCGCCTTCACCCAGGCCAGGGAACTCGTCGACAATCCCAACGCGCGCACCGGCGTCAAGGTCGTCAGCATCCCGGACATCCGCTGGAAGCGGCGTGACATAAAGACCATCGCGCTGCTGCCCCAGGCGATGGGCAAGCAGGCCGCTCGCGAGCGCGGAGCGTTCGAAGCGTGGATGGTCGAGGACGGCCACGTCACCGAAGGCACGTCGTCAACCTCCTACATCGTCAGGGACGAAACCGTCATCACCCGGCCGCTGAGCCATGCCGTCCTCGCCGGCGTCACCCGAAGGACGGTGCTGCGCCTGATGGCGGAGCGCGGCATCCGGCTCGACGAGCGGCCGTTCACCATCGACGAGGCCTACGCCGCCGACGAGGCATTCCTGACCAGCGCCTCGACCTTCGTCATGCCGGTGGTGGAGATCGACGGCAGGCGGATCGGCGACGGCCAACCGGGTCCGCTCACCCGCAGGCTGCGGGAAATCTATATCGAGGAGGCACGCAAGGGCTGACGTGGCAGCCGGTCGATGATGCGCCAAAGCGCAGCATGGCCGCCGGGTTGCACGGGTATTCACCATGTGATAGAGGGATGCGCGGTTGGCGGGAAGCGGCTGGCCACACCCATTTCGGGTGTCAAAAAATCCCTATAAATCAAGGGGTTGGCGCAATCGGGGGACGATCGGTCGCCAATTCCCGTGGATTGCGCCGGAGAGGACCGAGAGTGGCGGGCGGAGAGACCACACTGGAAGGTGTGCCGGGGCGTTATGCGGCGGCGCTGTTCGAGCTTGCGCGCGAGGAAGGTGCGCTTGACCGGATTGGCGGGGAACTCGAGCAGTTTTCCCGAATGCTCGATGAAAGCCCGGAACTGTTGCGACTGGTGCGCAGCCCGGTGTTTTCCGCCGCCGAGCAGATGCGCGCCCTGAATGCGGTACTGGAGCGGGCCGGGATCGGCGGCCTGACGGCCAACTTCCTCGGCCTGGTGGCGAGGAACCGGCGGCTGTTCGCCGTTCGCGAGATGATCACCGCCTACCGGAAGCTGCTTGCCCGACATCGCGGAGAAGTCACCG
Organism: uncultured Hyphomicrobiales bacterium; assembly: GCA_964608275.1. GTDB lineage: Bacteria > Pseudomonadota > Alphaproteobacteria > Rhizobiales > CAZSNL01 > CAZSNL01. The sequence goes on from CAZSNL010000054.1 coordinate 18,362, forward strand.
CCGAAGTCGTGTCGGCGCACCGCCTGAGCGAGGAGCAGGTCGACAGCCTGGCCGCCGTGCTCAAGCAGAAGGTCGGCCACGACATCCGGCTGGATACCCGGGTCGATCCCTCCATCCTTGGCGGACTGGTGGTGAAGGTCGGCAGCCGGATGATCGACAATTCGCTGCGTACCAAGCTCGAGAATCTCAGAGTTGCCATGAAAGAGGTTGGCTGATGGAAATCCGTGCGGCGGAAATCTCCGCAATCCTCAAGGACCAGATCAAGAACTTCGGCAAGGAAGCCGAGGTCTCCGAGGTCGGTCAGGTTCTCTCCGTCGGCGACGGCATTGCCCGCGTCTACGGCCTGGATAACGTCCAGGCCGGCGAGATGGTCGAGTTCCCCGGCGGCATCCGGGGCATGGCACTCAACCTCGAGGTCGACAACGTCGGCATCGTGATCTTCGGCGACGACACCCACATCAAGGAAGGCGATACCGTCAAGCGCACGGGCGCCATCGTCGAGGTGCCGGTCGGCGAGGAGCTGCTTGGCCGCGTGGTCGACCCGCTCGGCAACCCGATCGACGGCAAGGGCCCGATCAAGGCCGATGAGCGCCGCCGCGTCGACG
>CAZSNL010000055.1:0-18817 GCA_964608275.1 uncultured Hyphomicrobiales bacterium
GCCCGTGCCATAACACTGCCGGCGCCGGGGACGCGCGGCGGCGAGCGGGGCGGGCACCAGGAGCGGCGGCGGCGGCGGCGCGGGGCGCGGCGGTGGCGTCCTCGATCGCCGCCGGGGCGGCGCCGCAACGGTCAGCCGTCGCCGCGTTCGCCGCGGCGGATCCTGGCGCCGGCGCGGCGGCCGGCCAGCACCCCGAACTCGAGGATGATCTCGGAGACCAGTTCCTCGCGCCGGTAGGCCATGACGTGGACGCCGGCGACGCCCGGCGTCTCGCGGATCTGGCGGATCATCTCGATGCAGATCCGCTTGCCCTCGAGGCCCGGCCGCTCGGCCCGGTCGAGGCGGTCGATGATCGCGTCGGGGATGTGGATTCCCGGCACGTTGGCGCGCATCCAGCGGGCGGCGCGGGCGCTCGCCAGCGGGCCGACGCCGGCGAGGATGTAGCAGCGCTCGTCGAGCCCCATGTCGCGCACCCGCGCCATGAAGCGGGAAAACAGGCCTATGTCGAAGACGTAGTTGGTCTGGATGAACTGGGCGCCGGCCTCGACCTTCTTGGCGAGGCGCCCGGCGCGGACCTCATAGGGGGGAATGCACGGGTTCTCGACGGCGCCGAGGAAGATGCGCGGCGGCGTCGCGATGCGGCGGCCGGACAGGAACACGCCGTCGTCGCGCATGGTCTTCAGGGTCCGCAGCAGCGACACCGAATCAAAATCGAACACCGGCCGCGCGCCCGGCTGGTCGCCGACCTGGACCCCGTCGCCGGTGAGGCAGAGGACGTTTGCCACCCCCATCGCCGCCGCCCCCAGCACGTCGCCCTGGATGGCGATGCGGTTGCGGTCGCGGCAGGAGATCTGCAGGACCGGGCTGTAGCCGACCCGGGTCAGCAGCGCGCAGATGCCGAGCGAGGACATGTGGCAGTTGGCGCCCGAGGCATCGGTGGCGTTGATCGCGTCGGCGACCTCCGACAGCGGCCGCGCCGCCTCGTAGACGTCCTGCGGGTCGGCGGAATCGGGCGGGTTGAGTTCGGCGGTCACCGCGAACCTGCCCTGGCGCAGCACCCGCTCGAGCCGGCTCGCCGAGCTGTGGCCGGGCGGCGGCTCGGGCGCGGCGACGAACGGATCGGGCGGGGCGTCGCGCATGGTCAGCTGCCGGTGCCGGTGCCCGGGGCATCCTGCCGGCCGGTGTGCAGCCTGCCGCCGTCAGGCCGCGCCGCCGGCGGTTCCTGCGTCAGCGGCGCCGTCGCCGGCTCCGCCTGCCGCGCCTCGGGGAACGCGCGGGCGAGCGCCAGCCTGGCCGCGCTGCGCGTCCGGCGGCGCTCCTCGGCCTTCTCGCGCGCCACCCTGAGCCAGCTCGACGAGCCCTCGAGGCTCCGGTCGACAGGCGGCTGCACGGTGGCGATGCGATCGCCGTGGCGCATCCGCGCCGCCCCCTCCCAGGCATCGACCCAGACGCAGCGCATCCACGGCCTGACCTCGCAGTTGCCATTCTCGCGGACGCCGCCGCAGGGGCCGTTGCGCAGGGTCTTGGGGCAGTTCATCGGGCACGACATGCCGGTCGACGACAGCACGCACTGGCCGCACATCCGGCAGTCGAACAGGAACCCCTTGACGCCGCGTTCGACCACCGCCACCGGCCGCTCGAGGCGGTTGTAGCCGATGCGGCGGAACAGCGGGTCGAGCCATACGATGACGGCCTCGAAGCGTTCGTAGACCGCCTCGAAGACGCGGGCATGGCGGACGGCAAACCGGCGGACGGCATACATGATGGCCTCTGCTGCTCGGTCGCGAGACGAGGGCTTCGACGGGGACCGGCCGGTGCCCGCTGCGCCCAGGGTTCCGCGCCCGCGATAGCCGTTCGGCCGGGCGCCGGCGTGTGCCGGAGCGACGCCTTTTGCACCGGCATCGACGCGAGATGACACGGCCCGCGAATTGGCCTAAAGACGGGCGCCTGCCGGCACCCCGCCGGCTGGCTTCCACCCGCACGCAAGGGCGCGCATGTCCGAGCTTTCGCAGCATCCCGGCCGGGCAGGCGCGGGCATCGTCCGGCGCGACGAGCGGCTCAAGGGCATCCTGTGCCTTGTGGCCGGGATCGCGTTGTTCTCGCTCCAGGACCTGATCATCAAGCTGTTGTCGAGCGAGTATCCGGTCCACCAGGCGCTCGCCGTCCGGGCGGCGACCACGGCGCCGATCCTGCTGGCGCTGGTGGCGGTCGACGGCGGCCTCAGGTCGCTCGCCTCGCCGCGGGCGGGACTGCTGCTGGTGCGCGGCTGCGTCATGTTCGCCGCCTACCTCAGCTACTATCTCGGCCTCGCGGCGCTGCCGCTCGCCTACTGCGTCTCGCTCTACTTCACCGCGCCGCTGTTCATAACCGCGCTGTCGACGGTCGTGCTCGGCGAACGGGTCGGGCCGCGGCGGTGGGCAGCGGTGGCGATCGGCTTCGCCGGCGTCCTGGTGATGGTCCGCCCCGGCAGCGAGGTGTTCGACTGGGCGGCGCTGCTGCCGGTGGCGGCCGCCTGCGCCTACGCCGTCTCGACCATGCTCGCCCGCCACCTCGGCGCGACCGAGAGCGCCGGCGTGATGTCGTTCTACGGCAACGCGATCTACCTCATCGCCGGGCTGGCGCTGGCGGCGGTGTTCGGCGACGGCCGGCACGCTATGGAGGTGCACGACAGCCTCGCCTTCCTGACCCGCGGCTGGGTGATGCCGACGGCAACGGACCTCGCGCTGATGATCTTCTGCGGCGTGCTGGCAGCGGGTGGCCTGAGCTTCCTCAGCCAGGCCTACCGCGTGGCGCCGGCAGCGGTGGTGGCGCCGTTCGAGTACACCTCGCTCGGATGGGGCGTCCTGTGGGGCTACCTGTTCTTCTCGGACCTGCCGGGACCGTGGACCTGGGTCGGCGTCTCGATCATCGTCGGCGCCGGCCTGTTCGTGCTCTATCGCGAACGCGCCACCGGCCGGCCGACGCTGTGGCGCCGCGGCGGCTGGCGCCGGCTCAACCGCCGGCCGGAGCGATGACCGGGCGCCGTGCCCTTGACCCGCCGGTTCAGCGCGACAGCTGGATCCGCCCCAGCTGCCACACCGCAACGACCGTGGCGGCGAGCATGACGAGGGCAACCGGGTGGTCGAGGAGGCGGCCGATGTCGCCGCGCGAAATGATGATCGACTGCCGCAGCGCGAGTTCGAACATCGGGCCGACGAGATAGCCGATCAGGAAGGTGACCACCGAAAAGCCGTAGGCGCGAAAGACGTACGCCAGCAAAGCGAATCCGAACATCACGTAGACGCCGAACATGCTGTTGCTTTCGATGTAAGCGCCGGCAATGCAGAGGAAGATCACGGACGGCACGATGATGGTCTGCGGCACCGCGGCGAGGCGTGCGAGACCGACCAGTCCGATGCGGCCGAGGACCAGCATCACCGCCGACGTGAGCATCATGGACGCAAACACGCCGTAGACCAGCCTGCCGTTCTCGACGAACAGCCGCGGCCCCGGCGTGATGCCGTGGATGGTGAAGGCGCCGATCAGCAGCGCGGCACCGACGCTTGCCGGGATGCCGAGCGCGAACAGCGGTATCAGGCTCGCCGGTACCGTCGCGTTGTCGGCCGATTCCGCCGCCGCGACGCCTTCCAGCGCCCCGTGGCCGAACTGCTCCCGGTTGGCAGAGACCCGCCGCGCCGCGGCATAGGACAGGAACGAGGCGACGGTAGCGCCCAGTCCCGGCAGGATGCCGGCGATGGTGCCGATGGCGCTTCCCAGCAGCATGATCGGCGTCGTCTGCCGCAACTCGGCCCAGGTGACCCTGCGATTCTCCGGCGTCGATCCGGCATCGGCTGCGGCAGCCGCGTCTTCGTCCGCCGACCGGAAGTGGCGGCCGAACTGGACCAGCATCTCGGACATTCCGAGCATGCCGATCACCACCGCGATCACCGGAAGGCCGTCGTACAGCTCGATGAAGCCGAAGGTCAGCCGCGGCGTCGCGGTCTCGATGTCGAGGCCGACGGTGGCCGCGAACAGGCCGAGGATCCCGGATATCAACCCCTTGGTCAGCGACGGCCCGGACAACGCGGCGATCGAGGTGAGTGCGAACATCAGCACCGCCACCAGCTCGATCGGACCGATCTTGAGGGCGATGCGCGCCATCGGCTCGGCGATGACGATCAGCACGATCGTTGCGAAGACGTCTCCGAGGACCGAGGCGTAGAGCGCGATCTTGAGCGCCTTCTCCCCCTTGCCCTGCCGGGTCAGCGGATAGCCGTCGAGGCAGGTGGCCGCCGAACTGGGTTCGCCCGGGGTGTTGATGAGGATGGCGGTAATCGCGCCGCCGGCGCCGCTTGCCTTGGAGATCGCCACCAGGAAGGCAATGGCGGAAATCGGCGACAGGTAGAACGTGACCGGGATGGCGACGGCGAGCGCCGTCGGGCGGCTGATGCCGGGTATGACGCCTATCAGGTAGCCGAGCAGCACCCCCGCGACGACCGCCACCAGCGTGGACAGGGCGAAGGCATCGGAGAAGCCGAGCTGGATCTCGCTCACGTCGATGGCTCCGGCCGTCGTTCGACCCGGGCTAACCGAACCTCAGTGCCGAACCAAGCAGAAGCTGGATGGCACCGGGCACGGCTAGGGCGATGACGAGTATGCGGACCGGCCGCCGCTCACCCATCACCAGCATGAAGCCGGCGACCGTCAGGATTCCACCTGCCAGGAGACCCGCGAACTGCATGATCAGGATGCAGGCGAGGATCATGCCGGCGCACGCAAGCCCGGGCGCATTCGGCAGTTCCAGCGTGTCTTCCGTCGGCGCTTCCGTGGAGTCGCGCAAGGTACCGGCCACGGCCAGCAGCACGGCAAGACCGAGCGCCGCCGAAATGGTCACGGTCGGCATCAGCGCCGGCGGCATGCCGAAGGCGGTGGCCCGGCTCGTCTCGGCGGGAATCACCCAGGCGAGAATGACGACGCATGCAGCCGCCACGACCAGGCCAATGATCGTGTCCGTGCGGACCGCCGGCGCGAACTTCATTTGGCCGCCTCGATCATCCGCCGATAGGACTCGCTGTGCGACCGCAGCGCCTCGCCCAATGCACTGCCGGTCAGCTCGACCTTGCCCAGCTTGCGGGCGTCTATCACGCTCTGTACTGCGTCCCTCGCCCAGGCTTCCTCGAACGCGCGGACGAGGATGTCACGGACATCGTCGGGAAGGCCGGCGGGTGCCAGCAGGACGTTGTAGTTGATGCTGGCTGCATCGATACCGAGTTCCTTCAGGGTCGGGGCATCCGGGCTCGCCACCAGGCGGTCCTCGCCCAGCGACGCCAGGACGATCATGTCGCCTGCGGCCACGTGGCCGGCGTGAATGCCCGCGCTGTAGCCGAAGTCCACGTGCCCGCCGAGGACCGCGGTCATCACGTCGGCGCCGCCGCCCGTCGGCACTGGTATCAGCTGGGCGCCGGTCTCGGCCGCGATGATCGCGGTGATGACGCGATCGATCTGGGTCGACGACCCGTACGTCATCGGCGTCGTCTTCGCCCGCTCGATCACGTCCTGCATGGTCTGCCACTCGCTTCCGGTGCGGGTGACGTAGGCTTCCTGAAAGACGGAAATGACGCCGATGGGATCGAAGTCGGAGACATCGAACGCGAGATCGCCGGCATGCGGGTCGAACGTTAGCGTGGTCGACGTGGTACTCATGAGGGTATAGCCATCGGGCTTCTCGCTCATGATCTGGGTCGCCGCCACCGAGCCGCCGGCCCCCGGCCGGTTCTCGACAATGACCGACTGACCGAGGATATCGCTCATTTCATGGGCGAGCACCCGCGTCACGGCATCGACCGAACCGCCGGCAGCATAGCCGACGACTATGGTCACCGGACGCTCGGGAAACGTCTGTGCCTCCACGGTCGCGGCAGTGCCCGCAACCAGCGCTGCGGCGAGAAGGCCTGCACTGAACATCCTTCGCATCTCTTCGTCCTCCCTGTTGAAGCCGACATCATTCCGTCGCGCGGGTGCGTGCCAGGAAGCCAGGCACCAGCAGCTGGCCGGCCGCCACCGCGGCCCGCAGATGGTCGTTGCCGTATCGACCTTCCCGGTCGAGCAGGTTCATCGTGCCCAGCGTCGTCCCGGCCCACCGCACCGGCACGTTGATCACGCTTCCGAGTCCCAGCGCGAAGATCAGATCGTGATCATCGAACGCGTCGCGGATGCGGTCGCGGGTACTGCCGAGGAAAGCCTCCCCTGCATCGAGTACCGACGCGGCCCACGGCGTGCCGCGCTTGATCTTGCGGCCGCCGACCGGATAGGCGGCCTCGTCGCTCGAATACAACCGCACCAGCTCCCGGGTCGCCGGGACGAACGCGGAAATTGAAAAGAGCCGGTAGCCGACGACCTCGCGCACCAGTGCTGACACGGCATCGAACAGTGCCTGCGGCTGTTCCGGCCGGGCCCCGGCGGCGGCGGCGGCCAGCAGAACCTCGACCGGGATCGCCGATGCGACGGCTGCCGGCCCGGTGCCACCGTGGGCCGTGGCCGTCATGCTCTCGCCCCGAACAGCGCAGCCTGCACCGACCGCAGGTGTTCACGCATCGCATCCGCCGCTCCGGCTCCGTCGCGAGAGGCAACGGCATCAAAGATCGTTCGATGCTCGACGGCATACCGCCTGCGCGCATCGGCATCGACGACGGCACGGCGCAGATTGCCCCACTCGATCCCGGCCCTGGCTTCGCCGAGGCCGTTCATCACGGCGATCACTATCGGATTGCCCGTCGCTTCCGCGATGGCACGATGGAAGGCCGCGTCCCACAGTTCCCACTCGGGATCGCTCTGGACCGCGAGGTTCTTGTGGACGCACTTCTCGATCCGGGCGAGGTCCAGCGCGGACGCATGCAGCGCCGCATCCGCGGCAATCGCCGGCTCAAGCACCAGCCGCGCCTGCATGATCTGCGACGGCCCGACACCCCGCCAGGTGGCGATAGACGGATTGGGCAGCGGTCCGGCACCGAGCCAGGTGCCCTTTCCCACGGCTCGCCATATCAGCCCCTCTGCCTCCATGCGCGCCAGCGAGCGACGCAGCCGCCGACGGCTGATGCCGATCCTGTCAGCCAGTTCGCGCTCGGCCGGGATCCGGTCCCCGTCCCTGAGGCCCGCGGAGTCGAGAAACCGACGCACCGGGTCGGTACTCTCCGATGACTGAACCATTCTGGAATTGGTTCCGTTTGAATCGGGGCACTGCTTCACTATAACACGCAGTCGTCGTGGCGCGAACGTTCTGGCGCCCCCTGTGGGAAATGGCGTACCATTTCCATCCTGGTCCAATGCACTGCCAGAACGGGCGACCCGTCAGGACTGCATCACACACCTCACAGAGCTCGGGATCCTCATGCAGATAACCACGCGTCCGGAACTGATCGGCACCTTCGGCATGGTCACCTCCACCCACTGGCTGGCCAGCGCCGCGGGAATGGCCGTGCTGGAGAAGGGCGGCAACGCCTTCGATGCCGCGGCGGCGGCAGGCTTCGTCCTGCAGATCGTCGAACCGCACCTCAACGGGCCGGGTGGCGAGGTTCCGATCATCTTCTACAGCGCCGGGGAAGACCGGGTGCGGGTGATCTGCGGCCAGGGCGTCACGCCGCGGCAACTGAGCATCGACCACATCCGCGGGCTGGGTCTGGAGGCGATGCCGGGAACCGGCCTCCTGCCTGCGGTGGTGCCGGGGGCATTCGGCGCATGGATGCTGATGCTGCGGGACTATGGCCGGCTCGATCTCGCCGACATCCTCGGCTACGCGATCGGTTACGCGCAGGACGGCTTCCCCGCGCTCGGCCGGATGTGCGGTTCGATCCTTGCTGCCGCCGACCTGTTCAAGACGGAATGGCCGACGTCGGCGGCGATCTGGCTGCCCGACGGCCGCCCGCCGCGCCCGGCCAGGCGGTTCGCCACACCCGGCATTGCGGAAACCTATCGCCGGATCCTCGCCGAGGCAGAGGCCGCCGGCAGCGACCGCCAGCGCCAGATCGAGCGCGCGAAGGACTGCTTCTACCGCGGTTTCGTCGCCGAGGCGATCGACCGCTTCATGCGCGCCGCGCCGGTGATGGACACCTCCGGAAGCCGGCATCACGGGGTGCTGACGGCCGACGACATGGCAGCGTGGGAACCCGGCTACGAGGAGCCGGTGTCTTACGACTATGCGGGATACCGGGTCCACAAGACCGGCCCGTGGGGCCAGGGGCCGGTGTTCCTGCAGCAGCTCGCCCTGCTCAAGGGTTTCGACGTCGCGGACATGGACCCGCTGGGGCCCGACTTCGTCCACACGGTGGTCGAGTGCTCGAAGCTTGCCTTCGCCGACCGGGAGGTCTTCTACGGCGACCCCGACTTCGTGGACGTGCCGCTCGAGACCCTGCTGAGCGACGACTACAACGACCGCCGCCGCCGGCTGATCGATCCGGCGCGGGCGTCGCTCGACCTCGTGCCCGGCGACCTGCCGTCAAGCGACCGGAGACTGAAGCTCCTTCTGGAAAACGCCGGACGCGGGGTGGAGGGAATGGTCGGTTCGGGCGAGCCGACGTTCGCCGACGTCCCGGAAGTCGAGGGCGACACGGTGCACCTCGATGTCGTCGACCGATGGGGCAACATGGTCTCCGCGACACCGTCCGGGGGCTGGCTGCAGGCGTCGCCGGCAATTCCGGAACTCGGCTTCTGCATCACCACCCGCGGGCAGATGTTCTGGCTCGAACCGGACATGCCGTCGGCGCTGGTTCCCGGCAAGCGGCCGCGGACCACGCTGACGCCGACGCTGGTGACGCGCGACGGGCGTCCGGCGATGGCGTTCGGCACTCCCGGCGGCGACCAGCAGGACCAGTGGCAGCTGCAACTCTTCCTGCGCCACGTGCACCATGGCATGAACCTGCAGGCGGCGATCGACGCGCCGATGTTCAGCTCGGCCCACTTCCCCGCCTCATTCTACCCGCGGGCGATGAAGCCCGGCCACCTGGCCATCGAGGCGCGGTTCCCGGAGGCAACGCTGGAGGAACTGCGCCGGCGCGGGCACGAGATCGAGCTCAAGGGGGAGTGGGAGCTGGGCCGGCTGTGCGCGGTCCGGATGACGGGCGACCTGATGCGGGCCGCGGCAACGCCCCGTCTCATGCAGGCCTACGCGGTGGGGCGCTAGGCCGCCGTGCCCGCCGGGCTGGTGCTAGCGGTCAGGCCCTGGAGGGCTGGCGGTCGCGCATGAAGCGGGCGAGGTCGCCAAAGCCGGTGAAGCGGTACTCGTAGGCAAGGCCGAGGCGTTCGGCGGCGGCGCGTGCCTTCGTCTCGAGATCCGGATCCTCGGTCTGGGCGAGATAGATGATCTTCTCGTAGTTGCCGAAATACGCGTCGCGCAGATCGGGATGGCGGTCGAGGCCGAGCCCCTGCCAGATCAGCCGGTCGAAGTGCCGTACCAGGTAGTCGGTGAGATAGAACGCGGTGACCTCGTCCTCTGCACGGGCGGCGAAAGCCTCGTTGCCGGAGTAGAACGAATAGCAGTGCGGCCCGCCGATCCGCTCGACGCCTTCCTCCTCGATGACCTTGTCGAGCAGGCCGCCGGTGCCGCAGTCGCCATAGAGGACGAAGATTTTCCGATAACGTCCCTTGGCCGCGCGAATTTTCTCGCGCACCGCCTCGGGAATGAACTGCGGCGTGTTGTGCCATTTGGCCGGCAGGCAGGTAACGTCGAAGCCGCTCCAGCGATTGGCTTCGATCAGCGCCACGATCTCGCGTCCGAGCGCGCCGCAGGCGATGAGGAGCACATCGCCCGCGCCGCGCCGGAAATCGTAGCTGTCGTTCGGCGCAAGCTCCATGTTCCCGACATGTGGCGTCGCCATGTCCTCTCCTGCCCGCCCACCGGTCACGCCGTGACCGTGGCTCCGGATCCCGCCATCTGGTTGTGCCTGCGCTTGATCAGCTCCTTGGCGGTCTCCACCGCCACGGCCGCATCGCGGCAGTAGGCATCGGCGCCGATCGCTTCGGCGAACTCCTCGTTCAGCGGCGCGCCGCCGACCATCACGATGTAGCGGTCGCGCAGCCCCTTCTCCTCAAGCGTGTCGATCACGACCTTCATGTAGGGCATGGTCGTGGTGAGCAACGCCGACATGCCGAGAATGTCGGGCTGATGCTCCTCGAGCGCGGCGAGGTAGTTCTCGACCGGGTTGTTGATCCCGAGGTCGATGACGTCGAAGCCGGCCCCTTCCATCATCATCGACACCAGGTTCTTGCCGATGTCGTGGATGTCGCCCTTGACCGTGCCGATCACCATCTTGCCCATGCGCGGCGCGTTGGTTTCGGCCAGCAGCGGGCGCAGGATCGCCATGCCGCCCTTCATCGCGTTGGCGGCCAGAAGCACCTCCGGCACGAACAGGATGCCGTCGCGGAAGTCGATGCCGACAATGCGCATGCCTTCCACCAGGGCGTCGGTGAGCACCTTGTAGGGCTCCCAGCCACGCTCGAGCAGAATGTGGACACCCTCCTCGACCTCTTCCTTCAACCCGTCGTAGAGGTCGTCGTGCATCTGCTGGACGAGCTCCGTGTCGTCCAGTGACCTGAGATCGAGATCGTCGTCAGAACTCATCGCGCCATTCTCCGTTCGCCGGACCAACGCCGTAACAACATCTGCCAGGTAAGGCCCCATGCCAGCCTGCAGACTCCATATGGTGGATGGCGGCAGGAATTCTCAGTCCAACAGCGACCCTTACAGGCGCAAAATCGACAAACCGCCAAGCCGTTGCCAGGCCTTGCACATCTGCCACGGCGAGCCCCCGTCGGCCACGCCGTCCGCGGGACGCGGCAACGGCCCGCCGGCGGCACCGCACGGCCGTCCTTCCGGCAGTCATGTTGGCGGCCTCTACACCTCCGTCCGGGTGTCGGGGCGAGGTGAAAAACCCGCGTTCGCAGCCCCACGGATTAGGCAGCCGGGACGTCCTGCCGGGCCCTGCCGCGTCGCATCAGTTTCGACGGCGGCGTGGCCGGTCACTGGCGGCCGTCGGCTCGCCACGGGCGAGAGGAGACACGGCGCCGAGCCGCGCCACGACCTCGTCGATCGAGGGCCGCGGCCCGGGTTCGTGGCCTTCCAGCGCCGCCCGCATCGCCGCAAGGTGGGCGGGCGTGGTGCCGCAGCAGCCGCCAATGATGCGCGCTCCGGCGTCGCGGACGAGCCGGGCGTAGTCGGCCATGAGTTCGGGGGTGCCGGTGTAGGTGATGTCGCCGCCCCGGAACTCGGGAACGCCGCAGTTCGACTTGGCAACGACGACGGCGTCCGGCGCCGCCTCCGAAATGCCGAGGACGACGGCGACGAGTTCGGCTGCACCGGTACCGCAGTTGGCACCGATGGCGAACGGCTCCGGGTCCAGGGTGCGGGCGAAGTCGGCAAAGCCCTTCGGCGTGACGCCCATCATGGTCCGGCCGTTGGTATCGAAGCTCATGGTGAGCACGACCGGCAATCCGGTGGTGGCGGCGCCCTCGACCGCCGCCTTCGCCTCTTCCTGCGAGGAGATGGTCTCGATCCAGATCAGGTCGGCACCGCCCTCGGCCAGTGCCGCCGCCTGTTCGGAGAAGGCGGCCACCGCATCCCCGTGGGCGAGCGGGCCCACGGGTGCGAGCAGTTCGCCGGTCGGTCCCATCGACCCGGCGACGAACACCGGTCGTCCGGCGGCATCGGCCTCGGCACGGGCATGCCTGGCTGCGAGCGCGTTGAGCTCACCGACGCGATCTTGCGCCCGGTGGAGCTTGAGGCGATGGCAATTGCCGCCGAACGAGTTGGACAGCACGATGTCGGCGCCGGCCTCGATGAAGGCGCGATGCAGCCGGCGCACCCGGTCGGGGTGATCCACGTTCCACAGCTCCGGAGGATCGCCGGCGCCGAGGCCTTCGGCGAAGTAGTTGGTCCCGGTGGCGCCATCGGCGAGCAGCCAGCCGCGTTCATCGAGCCGTGCGCAAATGTCCAAGTGCGGTCCTCCCGTCTGTCGCGGCCAAACCGGCACGCCGTTGCGACCGACAGATAGATCACCCGGTCCCCCGCCGGCAACGGTCGTCCGCCGTGCCGGCCGCGGAAATCCGATCGCGCCGGAACGGACGGCAGCGTTCCACGTTCTGCCCTTACGGGAGATTGCCACGTCGGGGGAAGCGGGCTCCCGCAACCAGACCTCCGACGGGTGCGGAGACAACCAGATGAACGAGCAGCAAACCGGATCCTGGACCGACATGGGGTCGGAAGCGGCGGAGGACACCGCATTGCCGTGGACCGACGGCCGGTCCAACGCGCCCGACGACGGCGGCGGCATCTACGTGCCGGTCGGAACCAACGCGTGGGAGTTGCGGCCGTACAAGGCCGACCGCACGATCAGCAAGTTCGCACCGCAGCGACCGTCCGACGTCCGCGACCGCCCGACCCGCTGGCGGCTGGCGGTCGAGGAGGCGCAGGTGGAGCTGAGCGACCGCGACTGGCTGCTGCCGGTGCAGCGCGATGCCGCGGGCCGGCCGCCGGAGAGCCCGACCCGCAGGCAACCCCGTTCACGCCTCGTCCGGACGCTCATCACCGCCGTGGCCGTGCCGGCGGTCCTGGCTGTCGGCCTGATCACCCTCCTGCAGCTGCGCCCGGACATCTCGCGCGCCGACATCCAGACGTGGATGGATCAATCCGTACGCCTGCCTGTGATCGAACCGCTGCTCGACCCGGTCAGCGGCGCCATCCTCCAGGCCGGCCGGGCCGGCGACGGGCTGGCGCCGGGCGGCGCGGACATCGCTGACGCGCCGCCTGCCGGCACTGCCGCAGAGCACGAGGAAGCCGGCAACACCGGCGGCGACGGCCTGCAGCGCACCGGCGACGCGGCGGCGACGGACGGCGACGCGGCGGCGACGGACGGCGACGCGGCGGCGACGGGCGGCGACGACGTATCGACCGTCCGGCTTGCGGTCGCCGATACCCATGGCCCGCCGGCGGCGGCCATTCCGCTCGGTATCGCGGTGCAGGGCGCCGAGGGCCGGCGGATGCGGATCCGCATCAGCGGGGTGCCGGAAGGGGCGAGGCTTTCGGCCGGCACCGAACTGGGCAACGGCGAATGGGTGCTGAGCGAAGACGACACCATCGCGCTGTCGCTCATTCCGCCGGCCGATTTCATCGGCCACGCGGTGCTGCTGGTGGAAGCCATCGACGACGAGACCCATGCCTCGGCGGCGCCGCCGCAGGGGCTCGCGGTGGCGGTGCTGCCGACGATGGCGCCGGTCTCGGCGCTGCCCGACCAGGCCGACACCGAACCGGACGCCGGCGAGGTGCCCGACAACCGCCGTATCGTCCTCAATCACGAGCCCTGAAAGTCGAGCCCCATCACCCGCGCCACACCTCAGGCGCGTGTTGCCGCCGCATCCGGTATGCGCAATAACGGGCAGCGAGGGATCACACCCCTGGATCCCTGCCGCCTGCCGGGAACAGCATGCCGTCCACCATCGAACTTCTCGACCGCCTCGTCGCCTTCGACACCACCAGCCGCAATTCCAACCTGCCGCTCGTCGACTACGTCCGCAGCGTGCTCGCCGGCGCCGGCATCGCCTGCGAGACGGTGAGCGATCCGACCGGCGTCAAGCAGGGCCTCGTCGCCACCGTGCCGGACCGCGACGGGCGGCTTGCGGGCGGCGTCGCGCTGTCGGGTCACTCGGACGTCGTGCCGGTCGACGGGCAGCCGTGGACGCGGCCGCCGTTCCGACTGACGCGGGAGGACGGGCGGCTGTACGGCCGCGGCACCACCGACATGAAGGGGTTCGTCGCGGCGGCGCTGAAGACGCTGGTCGACGCCGCAGGCGAAAGCCTGTCGCGGCCGCTGCATCTCGTGCTGTCGCATGACGAGGAAGTCGGCTGCAAGGGAATCCGCCCGCTGCTCGACTTCATGGCGGCGGAAAACCGGCTGCCGGAGGTTGCGTTCATCGGCGAGCCGACCGGGATGCGGCCGGTCGTCGAGCACAAGGGCAAGATCGCCCTCACCTGCCGGGTCAGCGGCGAGGCCGGGCATTCGTCCTATGCCGCCGGCAAGGTCAACGCCGTCATCGAGGCGGCCCGGCTCATCGTCCACATCGCCGACACGGCGGAGCGGATCCCCGACCGCGAGGCACCCGATCCCGCGTACGCGGCTCCCAACTCGTCGCTGCACGTCGGCCCGATCCGCGGCGGCGAGGCGCTGAACATGATCCCGGAAGCTTGCGCCTTCGACTTCGAGGTGCGGTTCAGGCCTGGGTTCGACGGCACCGGGCTGATGGAGGAGATCAAGCGGTTCGCCGAGGCACGGATCGTCCCGGCGATGCGGGCGCGCAACCCGGCCACCGGCATGGCGTGGTCGGTGCTGATTGACTATCCGGCGTTCGAGGCGCGGGACGGCTCGCAGGCGGTCGCGCTGGCGGCGCGGCTGAGCGGCGTCAACGCGACGGCCAAGGTCGACTACGGCACCGAGGCCGGCATATTCGCCGAACGCGGGATCGACAGCGTGGTGATCGGCCCCGGCTCGATGGCCCAGGGCCACCAGCCGGACGAGTTCATCGAGATCGGCCAGATCGAGCGCGCCGAACGGTTCCTGTCGCGGCTGGTGGCCGACCTGAAGTCGGGGTAGGCACCCGCCGCCTCAGCCCCATGCGGCGGGTGCCCCCGAGTGGCCAGGCGACTGCCGCATGCGCCTTATGGGCGCCTGCGGCGGACGCCACCCACTACGTCGCGGCCGCCTGGTCGGTGTCCATGCCGGCGCTAGGCTAGCATCGCCCTGACGCAGTCGATCAGGGCTTCTGGCACCGCATGTGCCTTGCAGCCATGCCGGATGCCCCGCCGGATCCAGCGGCCGAGCCCCGCGGCGTCCGCTCCGGCGACGACCTGCAGGAACGCGAGGACGACCTGGACCTCGTCCTCGCCTGCATCGACGAGCCTGCGCACGCGCGCGGCAATGTCGGTAAAGCCGGCATCGGCCAGCTCCTCGAGGCTTGGCAGCGGATCGATGCCGCGACCGTTGAGCCAGGCGACCAGATCGGCTGGTATCGTGGGGCCGGCCGGTAGCGCGATCCGCATCGCGTAGGACTGTTTTGAGAATTCTCTACTCGTAGCGTCTGCCAAATCGCTTTCCTCGAAAGCTCGCGAGTAGAGGCTGCTATTCGCCATCGACTCATGAGTAACGTCTCGGCGAGGTGCCATGTCCGCCATGCGATCGTGGACACTACCCATCCCGTGCCAGCCCGCCGCCACCGTCTGGCGGACCTTGATCAGGTCGGGAAGGTCGGCCGGCTTCTCCCCTTCGGCGCGGGCGTGGACGACGAGGCAGCTGGTCCAGCGGCTGACGAGCTGGTACTGGACGGCGATGGCCGCGGCCGCCTCGTCCTCGTCGTCGTCGATCATCGACAGCCGTGCCGCGGCCGCCATCCGGGCGAGCGTCCCGAACTCCGCCTGTCCGCTGGCACCGCTGCCGGCGGCGTGGTGATCGAACGGCTGCAGCGTGGCTTCCTGGCGCAGCCGGGTGCCGTCGGCGAGCGAGACCTCCAGCACCACCGGCTCACCCGCCGAAGGCTCGTGGGCGAACCAGGCGAAGACGTTCAGGGTATCGCCGCCATGGACCGTCCTGATGCGGTCGGGCAGCGTTCCCAGCGGCCTCGCCGGCCACCGCACCGCCGCCCGCCGGGCGGCCGGCCCGTACATGCGCTCGAAGTGACGGTGGATGCGGGCCGCCATGTCCTCGCGCGGCACCACGAACTCGCTGGCACCGCCGGTGGCTGCCGCAAGCCCGCGGACGATCCCCTCCGCGGGCGCGCTGCCGACGCCGACCGTGAACAGCCGGTGCCCCGACCGGCGCGCTGCGGCAATCACCGGCTCGACGTCATGGACCTGGCCGTCGGTGATGAGCAGCAGGTCGCGCGACAGGCCAGGCTCCGCCTTCACCGCGTACGCCGCGCGAAGCGCGGAACCGATCTCGGTACCGCCGAGGTTGGCGTCGAGTTCGCGCACGAACTGCCGCGCGCGGCCAAGGCTTGCCGGCGAGACGGGCTCCGCCCGTCCGAACAGGGCCCGGTGGGTGGATCCGAAGGCCACGATCTCGAACAGGTCGCCGGTACGCAGGCCGTCGAGGATCCGCTCCAGCGCCAACCGGGCCTGGGCGATCGAGTCGCCGGCCATCGACCCCGAACAGTCGACGACCAGCGCCACGCAGCGGCGGCTGTCGTCACCCCGGTCGACGATCTCCGGCCGGAAGCTCGCCATCGCCACCCAGCCGCCGGCATCGCGATCGAACGTCGCGGACGGCAGCCCGGGTCGCCTCGCCGTGGCCTCGATCACCAGGTCCCGGTCCATGGCCGGCCTGCCGGCCAGCGTCACGACGGTCACGTCTTGGCTGTCCGCCACCGAGACCTTGTGGGTGGGGGACACGATCCGGCTGCCGTGCAGGACGCCGCGGATCGCCATCTGCAGGCTGAATCTCCGGTCCTCCAGCCCGTATTCCGGCTCCTGATGCGGCGCAATGCCGGCGGCTGCCGCGGCGCCGTAGCGGGGCGCCACGGTGGTCGGCAGGGTGAACCGGACCTGATCTCCGTTCCAGCGCAGGAAGGTCGCGTAGGCGAGCCGCACGGTCGCCGTTTCGCCGGCAAGCAGGTTGCCCACGTTCATCGTGTAGAGACCGGGTTCGACCTGTTCGAGCATGACCGGGGTGTCGCCGTCGACGATGGCGTCCTCGTACTCGATCTCGGCGCGCGAGCGTTCGACCACGGTGCCCTTCAGCCGGCGGCCGCCCACCTCCACCGCCAGATCGAGGAGAACCGCTTCGACCGGAAGCGGGAAGGTGAACACCGCCTCGATGTTGGTCGCCGCGGGATTGCGATAGACTTGGGTGAGCTGCACCTCGGCCAGAAGGTCCCTGATCGAAACCTCCGCCCGAACGTCGTCGAGTACCGGCGCGACCTCGTTGTCGTGAGTGGCCATGGCTGCCATCGGCCTGGTCATGGGCTGTTTCCTCCAGTGATGCGCTGAATGAGTTCCATCGTCTCGCGGGCGAGCGCCCTCACCTGCTCCGGCGAGAGGCGTGCTTCCGCGGGCTCTATGTGCAGTTCGACGCCGGGAGCGAGCAGGACGCGACTCCAGACCGCAACGTCTCCGGGCTGCCTGGGGCGCTCGGGCGGTACCGCCGACGCGTCGACGGGTTCGGCAACCAGTTCCCTGATCCGGTCGAGACTGAGGCCGGCGCGCTGCCACTTCCTGATCTCGAGCAGCTGCTCGAGATGCTTGCGGGTGTAGTAGGCCCCCCGCTTCGCTCCGTGCGGACGATCCACGAGCCCCACCTGGATGTAGTAGCGCACCGTCCGCCGCGGCGTGTCCGTCAGCGCGCACAGTTCATCGAGCGAGAATCGTGATGTCTGATCGTTCATGGCCTAAATATATGACACTATGAATGTCAAAAACAAGTGGCGTAAACATTTTTTTTCAACGCATGCGCGGTCGAAGGAAAGGGTGACCGACATCGCCCTTGACCGTACGATGGCTTGACGGCAAGCCAGAGACGCGGGTCATCAGCCCGCGGAGCACGAGGACCGCTCCGCAATGCCCTACCAGACGCTTCAGGACGGCGAACGGCTCCACTACGAGACCTGCGGCAGCGGGCCGCCGCTGATGCTGGTCACCGGGCTCTCCGGCCTCGCCTCGTTCTGGGCGCCGCATCTCGAGCGGCTGTCGGAACACTTCACCGTCGTCACCCACGATCATCGCGGTACCGGCCGCAGCAGCGTCGCCTGCAAGGCGTTCTCGGTCGAGCAGATGGCGGCAGACGTACTGGCGCTGATGGACGGGCTCGGCATCCGGCGGGCCCATCTCGTCGGCCATTCGACCGGCGGCGCCATCGGCCAGGTGATCGGCATCGAGCGGCCGGACCGCCTCGACCGCATGGTCCTCAGCGCCACCTGGGCGGGCCCCGATCCCTATTTCAAGCTGCTGTTCGAACAGCGGCGGGCGATCCTCGAGACGTTCGGCGCCCGCGCCTACCTGCGCTGGAGCCTGCTGGTGGCGAAGCCGCCGTCATGGATCGCCGCCCACCCGGAGGAGATCGCCGACCTTGACGACGACGAGGTCGCGGCACGGCTGCCGGACGTGCGCTGCCAGCTCGACCGCATCGACGCGATCGTCGCCTTCGACCGCCGCTCCGAGGTCCACCGGATCACGGTGCCGACGCTCGTCGCCGGCGTTGCCGACGACATCGTGACGCCGGCCTACATGTCGGAGGAACTGGCCGGTCTCATTCCCGGCGCGCGGCTGTCGATCCTGCCCGACGGCGGCCACTTCTACCCGCTGACGCGGCCGGAGGCGTTTCTCGCCCAGGTCGGCGAGTTCCTGCTCGGCCGGCTGCCGTGACCGTCGCCGACCGGCACGCCACCGTCATCGGCGCCGGCATCGTCGGCATGTCGGTCGCCTGCTTCCTGCAACGCGAGGGCTTCCGCGTAACGGTCGTCGACAGGTCGGGACCGGGCGAAGGCTGCTCGTGCGGCAACGCCGGCGGCATCGCGCTTACCGAGGTCGTGCCCCAGGCGTTGCCGGGCGTGGTATGGCAGATACCGAGGTGGCTGATGGACCCGCTGGGGCCGCTCGCCGTCCGCTGGCGCCACCTGCCGGCGCTCCTGCCATGGCTCGCCGCGTTCCTCGCCGCCGGACGCCGCAGCGCCGTCGTCCGCACCGCCGCCGCCGCGGCCCTCCTCTGCCACCGGGTCGAGCAGGACTGCGAGACGCTGTTCACCGCGGCAGGGGTGCGGCACCTGTGGAGCGACCGCCACTGCCTGCGTCTCTACGACACCCGCGAGCAGT
>CAZSNL010000056.1:0-18608 GCA_964608275.1 uncultured Hyphomicrobiales bacterium
GGATCGCCGCCGATTCGCTTGGCGCCCGGCGTGTCGGCAGCCTGATGTATCCCATCGCCGAGCGGCATGTCGCGGATGTCGTGCTGGTCGACGACGAGGCGATCACCGAGGCCCGGCGGCTCCTGTGGGACCGCCTGCGCATCGCCGCCGAGCCCGGCGGTGCCGCAGCACTTGCGGCGCTTGTCAGTGGCGCCTACAGGCCGGCAACGGACGAACGGGTCGGCATCGTCATCTGCGGCGGCAATGCGGATGCTCCGGCAGTGACGCCATAGAGCCAGTCCACTGCCGCCGGCGCGGGCGGGACGAGCCTCTGGCCGGCGGCGGAAACTTCCGCTACTGCTCATCCGCCCCACCCCGAGACCACAGTGATGATTGCCGATCCTTCCATTCTGGCCGTGCTGGCGGCGGCCTTCATCGCCGCCACCGTAGGCGGGTTCTCCGGCTTCGGCGCCGGCCTCGTCATCATTCCCCCGACCAGCGCGATCCTCGGGCCCACAGTCGCGGCCGCGGTGTTCCTCGTCGTCGGCAGCACGTTGATGCTGCCGCTGGTCGTGCGCTCGCTGCCGCTTTGCCGGTGGAAGGCGATCCTGCCGGCGGCGGCGACGGCGACCGTGAGCACCCCGGCCGGGGCATGGGTGCTTGCGACCGGCGATCCCGTCGCGGTCCGCTGGGGGCTGTGCGTCCTGGTGCTGGCGCTGCTGGCGCTGCTCGTCTCGCCGCTTCGCTACCGGGGCGAGCCGCCGGTTGCCGCCTCGCTCGCGGTCGGCGGCCTATCGGGCGTGCTCAACGGCATCGGCCAGATCGCCGGCCCGCCGATCATCGTCTTCTGGATGAACGGCCCGCACCCGCCGCAGGTGCTGCGTGCCAACTTCATCGTCTACTTCTCGATCATCAGCGTCTCGTCGATCCTCGCCTATGCATGGAACGGCCTGTTCACCGCCGAGGTGATGTGGCTGGCGCTGTTGATGGCGCCGGCCTATGCGCTTGGAATCTACGTGGGCTCGCGGCTGTTTCCGCTGGCTTCGCCGGTTACCTATCGACGGCTCGCCTACGCGATCATCGCCTTGTCGGCGCTGATCAGCGTGCCGGCACTCGACCCGATTTTCCGCTAGCCGGTGCGGCCGTCATTCAGGCGGCGGTGAGCTTCTCCATCACCGCATCGGAAACCTCGAAGTTGGCGTAGACGTGCTGGACGTCGTCATCGTCCTCGAGTGCGGCGATCAGCTTCATCACCGTTGCCGCGTGGTCCTCGCCGATCGGCGTCGTCATCCTGGTGCGCCACACCGCCTTCACGGACTGGGGCTCTCCCAGCACCTCCTGAAGGGCGGCGGAGACGTCGCCGAGATCCTCGAAACCGCAGGTGATCACGTGACCGCTGTCGTCGGAGACCACGTCATCGGCGCCCGCGGTGACTGCGGCATCGAGCACGGCCTCGGCATCGGCCGCCTCCGGCGGATACACGATTTCGCCCACCCGCTCGAAGTTGAACGCCACCGAACCCGTCTCGCCGAGATTGCCGCCGTGCCGTGAGAACACGGCGCGTACGGCGCTTGCCGTACGGTTGCGATTGTCGGTCAGGGCCTCGACGATTATTGCGACACCGCCAGGACCGTAACCTTCGTAGCGGATTTCCTCATAGATCGCGCTGTCGTCGCCAGCGGCACGGTTGATGGCCCGGTCGATGTTGTCCTTTGGCATGTTCTCGCCGCGCGCCTGCTGGATGGCGAGCCGGAGCCGCGGATTGGCCGCTGGGTCGGGGCCGCCCTCCTTGACCGCGACGGTGATCTCGCGCGAGAGCTTCGAGAACAGCTTGGACCGGGCTGCATCCTGGCGGCCCTTGCGATGCATGATGTTCTTGAACTGGGAATGACCAGCCATGGCTCCTCCACGTGCCGTGTCCGTCGATACCTGAGTGTGCTGGATGGCGACCGGGCCTGCCTCGCCGCCACGTTATATGGCGCGCGCCCGCCAAAATCCATAGGCGGCCGGCGGCTGCCCATCCAAGCGAGCTCAGTCGCGGCTCGCAGAAACGCCAAGCCTGTCGACAGAAAGCGGTCCGCCGCCGAAGACGACGAGCGTCAGGGCCATTGCCGCCCAGGGCAGGTGGAAATTTGCCCAGCCGTCAGGGATGGTGAGCTGGATGACGGCCGTCATCAGGAGAATTCCGAGAGCTGCAAACCTCGTTCCGAGACCGGCGATCAGCAGGAGCGGCATCGCAATTTCGGCGATGGCCGAAACCCAAGCGAACAGGATCGGCGCCGGAAACGGGTAGGTGTTGCCGAACAGGTGCAACCTGAACTCTTCGGCAAAAAGATATCGCGCACCCGGCGACAACACGAACCCGTCCCACTTTGTCAGGCCGGAGCGGAAGAACGGGATGGCAAGGGCGCACCGCAGCACCAGCAGCGGCAAGGCCGGCGGAAGGATGGCCAGCACGGCATCGGCGTGCCGCATCAGTTGAACAGCCTTGGAGATGTGCCATCCGCGGCGGGAACGTGTGGTGCTCACTGTGCGCGCTCCTGCCCGCCGAGCCGAATACCGGTGACGGCACCCAGGCGCACCAGCCCGGAGAGGGCGCGGCCGATATCGAAGGACGGGTTGGCGATCGCCGCGGCCTCTCCGGCTGCTCCGATCGTTGACCCGGTCATCACAGCGGCGACAAAGTCGGCGTCCTCCGGCGGCAGGATGTGAACGCCGATCTCGGCGCCCGGGCGGACGACCAGCACGTCTTCGCCGCGCCAGTCTGTCACCGGCTTGATCGCATCGCCCTGATGGACTGCCCAGATCGACCCGACAGGATGGATGGACCGCACGATGGCTGTGGCCGGATGCCGCGCCAACCGGGCCGACAAAACCGTCTCGGGTGACAGGGCGACAAGTTCCCGAAGATCGAGCGGCGTGGCTTCCGCGGCATGATAGGCACGTGACCAGGCAACCTCGACACTGGCGATGTCCGGCAGATAGGGCACCGGCGCCGCTGCTGCGCAGGCGGCAATGCATTCGGGGAAATCGTCGCCATACTCGAACAAGAGGGGGCTTGCCGGCTTGCGGGCGGCGACGTAGTCCCTGGCCATCATCCGGAAGAATGCGTCGCCGACCAGCCTCGCCGTCACCGGAAAACGGGCCTTCAGCGCCGCGACGAGGCTGACCGTCACGTTGTTGCGATAGACGGCGAACCGCGCCTGGTCAGCCACGCCCCAGACCGTGGTCACTCCGGGCGGGGGCGATAGCGTCGGGTCGGTAAGCGCCGCGGCGAACGCCGCCTGTGTTTCGTCCATGGCCATCAGGCCACCTGCCTCGCATTGTGGCGGGCTGCCTCGGCAGAAAGCGTCGCCTCGATCTGTTTCACCTCGGCCAGGAGAACCGGAAGGTCCGGGACATCATTGTCCCACTCGATCAGGGTGGGCATGGGGCCGGTGCGGCGCAGCGTGTAGCGGTAAAGCGCCATGACATCGGGCGGGACCGCCTTTGCATGGGCATCGATCAACAGCCGCCGGCCGCTGCCGTCGCATGTCTCGTCGTAACCGGCGAGATGGATTTCGCCGACGCGCTCGACCGGAAACCTGTCGATGTAGGCGTGCGGGCTGAAGCCGTGGTTGACGGCGGAAACCATGACGTTGTTGACGTCGAGCAGGAGGCCGCAATCGGTTAGTTCCGAAACGGCGGCGAGGAAGTCGGCCTCGTCGATCGTGCTCTCCGCGAACACCACATAGGTGGCCGGGTTCTCCAGCAACATCCGGACACCGAGAAACTCCTGGACCTCGTCGACGTGCCGGCAGACCCGATCGAGCGTCTCTTTCGTCAACGGCACGGGAAGGAGGTCATTGAGGAAGCCGGTTTCGTGGGTCGACCAGGCAAGGTGCTCCGAAAACGACTGCGGTCGGTATCGGTCGACAAGTCGGCGCAGGCGCACGAGATGAGCCGTGTCGAGCGGCAGCGCCCCGCCGATCGACAGACCGACGCCGTGGAGGGACAGTGGGTAATGCTCCCGGACGGCTGCGAGGTAGCGATGCGGCGGTCCGCCCGCCCCCATGTAGTTTTCGGCGTGAACCTCGACGAAGCCAAGGTCCGGAATGTCGGACAGCAGGTCGTGGTAATGCCGGGGCTTCAGCCCAATGCCGGCCCGCGGCGGCAAGCCTTCCAGGGCGATGTCGGGTGTCATGACACGCATTCGATGCTCCGCTGCACGAACTTGAAAGGTCAGGAGTGGTGGGAGTCCCGACCGACGGGACTCCCTCCCATGTCGCGCGTCAGGTCTTCGGAAGGTCGCGATCAAGCGGCTCGAGAGCGCCCATCCGGTTCCCCGGAAGCTCCATCGACGTGCAGGTTCCCTTCGGCACCGCCTTCCAGGCGTTTCCCTGATAGTCGACGGTCGACGTTCCGGCGCAGGTGGTGCCGGGTCCGGCGGCGCAGTCGTTCTGGCCCTTGAGCGCGACGCCATAGCATTTCTCCGTCTCCTGCGCCTTGGCGGGCGCCTGCAGCCCGACAAAGGCCGCAGCCAGCGAGCTGGCGAGGGCGAGATTGAGAAGTTGACGGTTCATGGTGCATCACTCCCTTGGTCGGTTGGCCCCGGCCGCGTCGGCCGGTGCTTGCGTCTTTCGAACCGCGCCCGTGCGGTGTTACGCTCGTGTTTGCGTGTACACGGAGTTGTGATCCCGGTACGCGACGAGGTCGTCCATGCAGAACGATCGCGCGGGTAACAAACCCCGGGCCTGCAGCGAACCAGGGGAGGAGACGGGTGAGCGGTGACCAGGAGGCCGCGCTCGCCGCACGCATGCGTGCCGCGCTCGGTGGCGACGAGGCAGCGTACAGCGACTTCCTGCATCGCGTGGCCGCGATCGTTCGCGGCTCTGCCCGTCGCAAGCTGGCGCGCACCGGAACCGGGATCGACGCGGAGGACATCGTGCAGGAGACGCTGCTCGCCATTCACCTGAAGCGTCACACGTGGCGGCCTTCGGAGCCGATCCTTCCGTGGATATTTGCAATCGCGCGGTACAAGTTCATCGATGCGTGCCGCCGGCATGGTCGCCGCGCCGAGGTGGACATCGAAGACATGGCGCATTCGCTTGCTGCGCCAGCAAACGAGTCCCTGAGTGCCCGGGAACTGACGCGCGCGCTCGATAGTCTGGCGGCACGCCAGCGTGCCGTCGTGGCGGCGATCGCCGTCGAGGGACATTCGATCGCCGATGTGGCAAACAGCCTCGGAATCAGCCAGGGCGCGGTGCGAGTGGCGCTGCATCGCGGCCTGACCGCGATCGCCGCCAATTTCGGGCGCGACTGACATGGACACCGATCGGCTCATCGAATCACTCAAGGCCGATATCCGGCGTCCTCCCATGCCGCTCGAAACCGTGACCCTGGCCGGGCTGGTACTCGCCGTGCTCGCGGCGGGAGGGCTGTTCACGGTGCTGCTGGACGTCCGGCCGGACTTTTCAGCTGCGGTGTCGACGCTGCGGTTCCCTGTGAAGTTCGTACAGACGATCTCGCTCGCGGTGGCAGCGTTCGTGCTCTGGCGCGACCTTCTGCGCCCCGAAGCCTCCAGTGCCTCAGCGGTCTGGCTTTCAATTGCTCCCGCGTGTGTCGCCATCGCCGTCGTCCTGGAGCTTCTCGCGGTTCCGGCGGGTGCCTGGCCAGAGCGCCTCGTCGGCAGCAACAGCTTGGTGTGTCTCGCATATATTCCGGTCATGGGCCTCGGGCCGCTGGCGATTGCCATCGCTGTGTCGCGGCACGGGGCGCCGACGAGACGGACTTGGGCCGGCGCTGCGGCCGGACTGTTGGCAGGCGGGATCGCGGCCACCTTCTATGCCACCCATTGCACCGACGATTCTCCGCTTTTTGTCGCTGTCTGGTACACGCTCGCGATTGCCGTGCTGGCGATCGTCGGAGCCGTGGCCGCGCGGCTCGTCGTGCGCTGGTGAACATGTCGGCCCATGGAAATGGATGAGTCCGCCACTGCGACGGAGACCCGCGCAGGGTCGGCATTCGAGGTGTTCCGCGTGTTCCTCGTACTCGGGCTGACATCATTCGGTGGCCCGGTCGCCCACCTCGGTTATTTCCGCGATGCGTTCGTCGTGCGCCGCAGATGGCTCGACGAACGCGCCTATGCCGATCTGGTCGCGCTGTGCCAGTTCCTGCCCGGGCCGGCATCGAGCCAGGTCGGCATGGCGATCGGCCTGATGCGTGCCGGGGCTTGGGGCGCGCTTGCCGCGTGGCTCGGCTTCACCCTGCCGTCGGCGATTGCCATGGTCGCCTTTGCTGGCGGGGCAGGGGCACTGACCGAAGCGGCCGGGACCGGCTGGATAGCCGGCCTGAAGGCGGCCGCTGTTGCGGTGGTGGCCAACGCGGTCGTCGGGATGGCGACCACACTTGCCCCCGACAGGGAGCGCGCGACAATCGCGGCGGTCGGCATGATCGGGGCATTGCTCATCCCGGTGTCAGCGGGGCAGGCCGTGGTCATCGTTGCAGGCGGGCTCATCGGGCTGGCGTGGCTGCGTCCGCCACCGGTGCGGGCCGGCGGACCGGAAGGGCTGGCGGTCCCCGTCAGCCGGACCGCGGCGGCCACGCTGCTGGCGGTCTTCCTCGTGCTCCTGCTTGCCCTGCCGGTGCTCGCCGCGGCAACGACCGACCCGACGCTGCAGCTTGCCGACAGCTTCTACCGTGCCGGTTCGCTCGTGTTCGGCGGCGGCCATGTCGTCCTGCCGTTGCTGGAGGCCGAGGTGGTCGGCGGCGGGCTGGTCGACCATGATGCGTTCCTCGCCGGCTACGGCGCAGCACAGGCGGTTCCGGGTCCGCTGTTCACCTTCGCCGCCTATCTCGGGGCGGTGATGCAGTCGCCCGCCGGAGGCCTTACCGGAGCGGCGGTCGCGCTGGTTGCCATCTTCGCCCCGTCCATGTTCCTGGTCGCCGGCACGCTGCCGTTCTGGGGCAGTCTGCGCAACGCGCCGGCCGCACGACGCGCACTTGCCGGCGTCAACGCCGCGGTGGTCGGTCTGCTGGCGGCGGCGCTCTACGACCCGGTGTTCACCGCCGGCATCACCTCGCCGGCCGCGATGGCCATCGCGGCCGCTGCCTTCGTCGCGCTGGCCGCCTGGAAGGTCCCGGCGTGGGCGGTGGTGGTCGCGGCTGCATCAGCCGGATACCTTGTACTGTGATCTGGGTAGACGCTCGATGACGAGGATGAGCTCGGGCGCTTGAAATGGCCGGATCGCGGGCGTAAGTGACGGTCATCCACTGTGGCATGTGCTGGGGCCACGGTCGGCTCAAGGGTGGTGCATGATGTCCTACAAGGTGGCAGTCGTTGGCGCGACAGGCAATGTCGGCCGAGAGATCCTGAATATCCTTTCGGAACGCGAGTTCCCGGCGACCGAGGTGACGCCGCTGGCGTCGCGGCGCAGCAAGGGTGTCGAGGTTTCCTATGGCAACAAGACCCTTGTCTGCAAGGCGCTGGAGCATCATGACTTTACCGGCACCGACTTCTGCCTGATGTCGGCAGGGTCCACGGTTTCCAGGGAGTGGTCGCCGAAGATCGCCCGGGCCGGCGCCATCGTGATCGACAACTCGTCGTGCTGGCGCTACGACCAGGACGTGCCGTTGATCGTGCCCGAGGTAAATGCCGAGGCGCTCGACCGTTTCCTCGCCAATCCGAAGCGGCACAACATCATCGCCAATCCCAACTGCTCGACGGCGCAGCTCGTGGTCGCCTTGAAGCCGCTGCACGACCGGTTCCGGATCAAGCGGGTCGTCGTCGCCACCTACCAGTCGGTGTCAGGCGCCGGCAAGGAGGCGATGGACGAGCTGTGGAGCCAGACACGCGGCATCTTCGTCACCGATCCGCCGGAGCCAAAGTCGTTCACCAAGCAGATCGCATTCAATGTCATCCCGCACATCGACTCGTTCATGGAGGACGGCTCGACGCGGGAGGAATGGAAGATGGTGGCCGAGACCAAGACGATCCTCGATCCGAAGATCAAGCTTGTGGCCACCTGTGTCCGCGTCCCGGTCTTCGTAGGCCATTCGGAGGCCGTCAACATCGAGTTCGAGAAGCCTGTTACCGCCGAGGAGGCGCGCGAACTGCTGCGCGAAGCGCCGGGCTGCATGGTCGTCGACAAGCGCGAGGACGGCGGTTACGTGACGCCGGTCGAGTGCGTCGGTGACTACGCCACCTTCATCAGCCGTATCCGCGAGGACTCGACGGTGGACAACGGGCTGTCGATGTGGGTGGTCTCGGACAACCTGCGCAAGGGCGCGGCGCTCAACACGGTGCAGATCGCCGAGGCACTGATCAACCGGGGCCTCGTCGCGCGGGCAGCCTGAGCAACGAAAGCGGCCAACGCCGGAATCTCTTTGACGGGCATCGCGATCCCCGCTTAAGTAACGCCATGGATCGTATGACACACATTGCTCCTCGCATCGGCGCGCACGCCGGTGCCGCTGGACGAATTAGCCGCCCGGCCGACGCGATCGGCCGGGAAGCCTTCGTCGTCCACGGCATCCCAGGAGGAGTGTGTGTCCATGTCCGTACAGCCAAAACCCCGACCGCAACCTGATCCATCCCGTCGTTCATCGAAGACGGCGCCCTCGCTGTCGAACAAGCCGCAGAGCTTCGCCCTCGAGGTACGCGCGATAGCCGGTGCCGATACCCTGCTTCGCATGCTCGATCCGCTGCAGAAGCTGGGACTCGAGCCGGTGAGCGTTCGCGCCGGCCGCACCTGGGACGGCAAGTCCCTGCTGGCGGAGATTGTCGTGGAAGGTTCCGAGACGTCGGCGCGCCAGCTGCTTCGCATCGTCGGCGCCTGCCTTGGGGTTCAGGACGTCCAGTTCATGCGCTGCGTGCGGTAGCCTGAGGCCTTGCGCCGGAAGCCGGCGACGGCGACGCAGTGCGCGGCGCCAGGTGCCGGCTGATGACCGACTGCAGCCTCGCGGCATCGATCGGCTTGGTCAGCAGGTCGTCCATCGCGCCCTCGCCGCAAACCTTCTGCCTGTCGAGGACGGCATTGGCGGTCAGGGCAACAATCGGCAGGCATGCCGACGCTCCGCCCATCGCCCGCAGGGCTCGCGTCGTCTCCAGCCCGTCCATGTCCGGCATGTGGATGTCCATCAGTACCAGGTCGAAGGCGCTTTCGCGGATAGCCTCGATTGCCTCGCTGCCGCTCGCCGCGAACTCGTAGGTGTAGCCGAGCTGCCGCAGATACGTGCCGACCAGCAACTGGTTCACCCTGTTGTCCTCGACGACCAGGATATGCCCGCGCGACGTCACGAGCGGAGTGACGCCGGGCGTGGCCGCGTTCGCGGCGGCGCCGGTGTCGGCGACGGGCGACGGGGCGGATCGGCAAGAGGCTGCGTCCCGGGGCGACTCGGTGGCGGCAACGGTGACCAGCGGCACTTCGAACCAGAAGGTGCTGCCGGCTTCCTCCGTGCTGTCGCAGCCGATGGTTCCCTGCATGAGTTCGACAAGCTTCGCCGATATCGCGAGCCCGAGGCCGGTTCCGCGACGATGCCCGCGCCGCTGTTCGTCTGCCTGCTCGTAGGGCGAGAACAGGCGCTTGCGGTCTGCCTCGGACAGCCCGATGCCGGTATCGGTGACGCTGAAGCGCAGCCTCGCGTCGTCGCCTTCGCCGGCGGCGGTCACGCGTACCGTCACCCGCCCGGCATCGGTGAATTTGACGGCGTTGTCGATGAAGTTCGTCAATACCTGCCTGAGGCGCAGCGGGTCGGCGCGGAAACGCTCCGGCACGGCCGGATCGACATCCACGCTGCAATCGATCCCCTTGTCGACCGCACGTGCCTCGAGGCAGGTGCGGATGGGGGCAAGAAAGTCGTCGAGCGAGACATCCTGCATCGCGATGCGCAGGCGGCCATGCTCGAGTCGGGCGTGATCGAGCACGTCGTTCAGGATGTCCAGCAGCATGTCGGCCGTTTCGCCGATCGTTTCGGCGTAGACCCGCGGTTCGGGATCAAGATCGCGTTCGGCCAGCAACGCCGCGAGGCTGGTGATCGCGCCGAGCGAGGTGCGGATTTCGTGGCAGACGTTGGCGAGCAGATCGGATTGCGCCCGCGCACGCCGCTCGGCCTGCTCGCACGCCGCTTGCAGCCGTGCAACCTGCGGGTGCAGATCCGCGGCCGTGTTCAGCGGGGGATTGCTCCCCATCCCGGCGTCATCCGAAATCATGTGAGATGGTCGATCCTCGTGTTCGGTCTCTGCTGTCGAGGTGCAGAGCTACTGTCCGGATCGGCATTGCTGCCCCCTTTCAGCCGGCCCGGGGGCAATTCACCACAAGCCTCCTTAAAGTTCCGCTAAACGCGCAGTTGTATTTTTAGCCAGCCGGCGGAATTGCGTGGTCAGCCGCCAATCCGACCGCCTCGAGAACGCGCTGCCGCGTCCATCCAGCCTTTCGCAAGACGGCGAGGCTCGTGTCGCCGGCACTCTTGGCAAGCCTGCGGCCGGTCTCGTCGCGGATCAGGTCATGGTGGTGGTAGGCCGGCTCGGGCAGGTCGAGCAGAACCTGGAGCACGCGATGAATGTGAGTGGCGTGGAACAGGTCCTGGCCGCGCGTCACCAGCGAGACAC
The DNA here is from genome assembly GCA_964608275.1 of uncultured Hyphomicrobiales bacterium. GTDB lineage: Bacteria > Pseudomonadota > Alphaproteobacteria > Rhizobiales > CAZSNL01 > CAZSNL01. The sequence goes on from CAZSNL010000056.1 coordinate 10,568, forward strand.
CCTGCAGCGCGTCGTCGACGACCACGCTCAGGTGATAGCTGGTCCCGATGTCCTTGCGCGCAATCACGACGTCCCCCCATACGGTCGGATCGACCGGTATCTCGCCGTGTTCGCCGGCCGGGCCGCGGCCGTGTTCGACGAATGTCAAACGTCCGCCAGCCCTGTCCCTCGCCATCTCCCAGGCGCGCCGGCAGTCGAGACGCAGCGCATACGGTCGACCCTCTTCCATCAGCCGTCGGCGCTCCTCGGTCGTCAGCAGAGTGGAAAGGCTGGGATAAACGGGCACGCCCTCCGGATCCACGGAATGGCTCCCATGCGAGGCGACGGCGGCGGCGATTTCCTGGCGGGTCGCGAAGCAGGGATAGAGGACATCGAGCGACCGCAGACGGTCCAGTGCGGCGAAGTAGTCGTCGAAGTGGCGCGACTGGCGGCGCACCGGGCGTTCCCAGGTCAGGCCAAGCCAGCCGAGATCGTCGAAGATCTGCTCGACGTGCGCCTCGCGGCTGCGTAGGGTGTCGATGTCCTCTATCCGGAGCAGGAACCTCCCGCCCAACCGTTTCGCAAGCGACCACGTGAAGACCGCCGAATAGGCATGCCCCAGGTGCAGCGGGCCGTTGGGGCTCGGGGCGAAGCGCAGTACTGGGATTTCGGCCATAGCTCCCCTGTATCGTTCCGGTTTCGCCGTGGCGCCTGACGCCGTATGGAATAGGTGTGCGCGGCACGGCTTTGCAATGGGAGAATCGTGGCCATGGTCATACGGTCGATGCGCGATGTCGAGGAGGGGATCAGGGCGCTCTCCGCCATCGAGCCGCGGTTCGCCGAATGCGTCGCGGTGACCGGGCTGCCGCCGCTGCGGCGGGCGGAGGGCGGCTTCACCGGCCTGCTGCGGATCATGGTCGAGCAGCAGCTTTCCACCGCCAGCGCGGCGGCGATATGGCGGCGCATGCAGGAGTCGCTGGCACCGCTCACGCCCGAGTCGCTCGGCCGCCGCGGAGACGAGGCGCTGCGGGCCGCCGGCCTGTCGCGGCCGAAGATCGCCACCCTCCGCGCGCTGTGCGCGGCGGCGGCGGACGGGACGCTGGATTTCGACCTGCTCGATCGTGCGGGCGACGAGGAAGTCATGGAGCGGCTCACCACGATCCGCGGGATCGGGCCGTGGACGGCGGAGATCTACATGCTGAGCTGCCTCGGGCGGCGCGACGTGTGGCCGGCTGGCGATCTCGCCCTGCAGGTCGCGGTCGAACGCACGTTCGAACTCGAGGCGCGTCCCGACGCGAAGCGGATGCGCGAGATCGGCGAACCGTGGCGGCCGTGGCGGGCGGTGGCGGCGCGGGTGTTGTGGTCGTACTACCGGGCGCTGCGCACGAACCCGCGATGAATACCAGAATCCGGCGTGATGTGACGTCGCGCAGGGCGCGTTGTTTCACATTGCCGCCACACACTATATAGTATCCTGACAGTATCATTGGCCGGCGCTCCTGCGCCGGGCCGGTCCAGGAACATGGCGCGTGCTGACGAGTCCGACTTCACCTGAGAGTTGTCCGGCGCTGGTACTCAATGCCGACTACCGGCCGCTCAGCTACTATCCGCTTTCGCTGTGGTCGTGGCAGGAAGCGGTCAAGGCGGTGTTCCTCGACCGGGTCAACATCCTGTCGCATTACGACACCATCGTGCACAGCCCGTCGATCGACTTCAGGCTGCCGAGCGTCGTGTCGCTGAAGAGCTACGTCAAGCCGGCGCGCTACCCGGCGTTCACCCGCTTCAACGTCTTCCTGCGCGACAGGTTCGCCTGCCAGTACTGCGGCAGACGCGGCGATCTCACGTTCGATCATCTCGTGCCGCGTTCGCGGGGCGGCCGCACCACGTGGACCAACGTCGTTACCGCCTGCTCGTCCTGCAATCTCAAGAAGGGCGGCAAGCTGCCGGAGGAGGCGAACATGTTCCCCGCCCAGCATCCGGTGTGCCCGACGGTGTACGAACTGCACCAGAACGGCAGGCATTTCCCGCCGAACTACCTGCACGAAAGCTGGCAGGACTACCTCTACTGGGATACCGAACTGGAACCGTAAGCGGCTTCCCCGGGGCGCCATGACCGCCGGGAACATGCTGCCGGCTGCCGTGGGCCGGCGACTGCCCGACCCGCTAACGCGCGGGTGGGCCGGAACAGGGCGGTCGGCCTTGCATCCGTGCCGCGGGTTCCTATGATGCGGGCCCCGTAACATCATCACCGGCAGGATGGTCGATGGCAGATGCCGCCAGAATCGTGCCCTCGCTGTTGAGCGAGGCCGCACGCAACATCGCGCAGGGACGCCTTACCAAGGCCCGGCGGTTGTGCGAACGCGCCGTCGCGATGGATCGTGGCAATCCCGATGCGCACATGCTGCTGGGCGACGTGCTGGCGCGCCGCAGGGACCCGGCGGGAGCCGTCCGGTCGTATGCCAGGGCGCTCGAGATTGCGCCCCGGCATGTCGGGGCCCTGACCAACCTCGGCCTGCTGCACAGGGAGCAGGGCAACTTCGCGGCGGCCGTGGTTGCCCTGCGCAAGGCGCACGAGGTCGAGCCCGCATCCGATCAGCTCCTCTACAACCTGGCACGAACGTTGTTCGACGCCGGGCTGTTCGAGGATGCGGTGGCGCAATTCCGCCGGCTGGTCACCCGCAAGTCCGACATCGCGGAGTACTGGCTCAGCCTCGGCGGTGCGCTGGAGCAGGCGCGGCGGTTCGACGAGGCAATCGACAGTTATGCCAGGGCCATCGAGTTGAAGCCCGACTGGCCGCTGCCGCGCGTGCGCCTCGGCCGCACGCTGCAGATCGTCGGTGACCTCGACCGCGCCGTCGAGGTGCTGGACCAGGCCATTGCCATCGCGCCGCGCGATCCGCGCGCGAACTTCCTGCTCGCCGGCATGCCTTCGTCCGGCGAAGGGGAATGGATCGCGATCGAACGCATCCAGACGGCGTTCGAATACGGCGCCGATCCCGATGCGCAGGCGTATCTTCATTTCGCGGCGGGCAAGCTGTACGAGCGGCTCCGCGACTACAGCTCGGCATACCGGCACTACGCGGAGGGCAACCGGATCAGGAAGGCGAGCCTGACATTCGACCACGAGGAGCTCCGCCTTTGGGGCGACCGGCTGACCGAAGCCTTTTCGCCCGAGCTCTACGAAGGGCGGCCGGCGCGCGGCGACGCGACTGCGCAGCCGGTGTTCATCGTCGGGATGCTGGGCTCCGGCACCACGCTGGTCGAACAGATCTGTGCTGCCCATCCGGCGGTCGCGGGCGGCGGCGACATTTCGACGATGGGCGGCATCGAGCGCGAGATCTCGTTGGTCGACGCCAAGGGCGGACCCTTTACCGATGTCGTCGGCTCGCTCAGCGACGAGCGTATCGCCGAGCTTGCCCGGCGGTACCTCGACGCGCTGCCCGCGGCTGCCCGCGAGGCGCAACGGTTCACCGACAAGCTGGCCGCCAACTTCGCCCGTCTCGGCCTGATCGCGCTCCTGTTCCCCAATGCGCGGGTGATCGCCTGCCGGCGCCAGCCGCTGGCGACGGCAACCTCGATCCTGTTCGAGAACGTCGATGCCACGGCACCGTATGCATACGATGTCGACGACCTCGCGGCGCTGTACGCCTATCACGATCGGCTCATGGCGCACTGGCGCAAGGTGCTGCCGATCGCGCTCATGGAGGTCGACTACGAGGCTCTGGTGGCATCGTCGGAAGAGGAAATCCGCGCCATCATCTCGTTCCTCGACCTGCCGTGGGACGATGCCTGCCTCGGATTCCACGAGGTGCGGAACCCGGTGACGACCCCCGCGTACTACCGGGTCCGGCAACCGATCGACGACACCTCGGTCGGCCGCTGGCGGCTGTTCGAGAAGCATTTGGGGCCGCTCAAGGAGGCGCTCGCGCGCCACGGTGTCATCACGGTTCAATGATCCGATCGATGATGCCGTGAGGTGGAAGCCGCGTCTTGCGGTGGACAGTTCCGGAACGGATGCGCGGGTGGCGACGGCGGCCGCAAACTGGTAAGTTCACGGCACGAGAGGGTGGGGCAGCAAGCCAAGCGAGGAGGACTGATTCACATGGTCGAGAGGATCTTGCCACGATGTGCGGCGGCGGTTTTGCTGGCCTGCGCGGCGGTGGTCGGCAGCAGCGTCACCGCCTCGGCCCAGGATGAGCGCTGCCACCGCCACGCCGTGCGCTATGCCGACCGCCATGCCCCGCCTGCGGGCGATGTGCTCGGAGGTGCGATGAGCGGGGCGATCGGTGGCGCCATCGTTGGCGGTATCGTCGGCGGCGGCCGCGGGGCCGGTATCGGCGCCGCCGTCGGCAGCGGCGTCGGGGCGACAGCCGGCGCCGCGGGTCATTCGGCCCGCTGGCAGGCAGCCTATGACGATGCCTACTACGACTGCATGCAGCGCGGTGCCCCGGCCGCGGCACCGGTGCGCGCCAGCCGGGCGCCGGAACCGTGGACCGACGAATGGTTCGCCTACTGCGAGAGCAGGTACCGTTCGTTCGAGCCCGATACCGGACTCTACACCACCTATTCCGGCAGGAAGCGCTTCTGCCAGTGATCCGAGCGGTCGGGCCGGGGCGCGCCGCGTGCCCCGGTCTCACGCGCCGGTGGTCAGCACCACGAACAGATAGACGATTGTCGCTGCCCAGCCGACGGCAAACGCCACCGTGCGTGTACCCCATACCTGGGCGACAGCGGCAATCGGATGGGCGATCCGTGCAAGGAAGAAGATCACTGCGCAGGCATGGGTCACGGCGGTGTGCACGCCGACGAATTCCCCGGCAACCACCACCGCAGCGAACGGAACCAGGTTCTCCACCAGATTGTAGTGGGCGGCCTTCAGCCGGTGCGCCCAGTCGGGCATGTCCTGCGATACCCGGTACCCGAGCGCGGTGGACACACCGACACGGTTGAGGTGGGCGAGAATGTAGGGCACCCAGATCACCAGCTGGAGAAGCCCGACGTAGAGCAGGTAGCGCAACTCGGTCGACAGTGACTGCATCGCGTTCCTCCCTCCCAAGGCGAATCATCGCCTACGGCACGATTGTACCGGACAAGGACGGCTGGCGGCCCTGTCTCGATTCAACCGGGGAATGTTCGGTGTTGCAGGCGGTTTTCCCGGGAACTTGCCGACAAGAGTTCCGCTGATCACGGACTCTTGTTCTGGAGCGGGAGTTCGCGATGGCGGGAGGAGGTAGACGGCACGGGTGCAACGGTGGCGCTGCACCCGGTGTGCGATGCTACGGCCAGGCGCGTCAGGTCTTGCCGTCGCCGTAGCGGATGCCGGTGATTTCGTAGGACTTTCCGCCGCCCGGGGTCGACACCTCCACCACGTCGCCGACCCGCTTGCCGATCAGGGCGCGGGCGATCGGCGAGTTGATGGACAGCTTGCCTTCCTTCACGTCCGCCTCGAACTCGCCGACGATGCGGTAGACCGATTCCTGCTCGGTGTCCTCGTCGACCAGCGTCACCAGCGCCCCGAACTTTACGGTATCTCCGGACAGCTTCGAGACGTCGATGATCTCGGCCCGGCTCAGCCGGTCCTCGAGTTCGGCAACCCGCGCCTCGGTCATGCCCTGCTGTTCCTTGGCGGCATGATACTCGGCGTTCTCAGACAGGTCGCCATGGGAACGCGCCTCTTCGATTGCCCGAATGATGCGCGGCCGTTCGACGGTCTTGAGGTGCCTGATCTCCGACATCAAGGCGGCGTGGCCCTCGGGCGTCATGGGAATCTTGTCCATCTCTGAACCGTCCGTCAATTCTTACGGCCCCGGCGCGGCACCCTTGCCGCCCGGCGCGTGGGTCTCACCATCATGTCAACGAGGATCTACGGGTCTCCAGCACCAGCGCAATCGAGGCAGAATCCCTCTACGAGCGGTGGGCTCGAGCCACCTTGCAGGGGCCAAGGTAGTCCTGCAGCGGGGCAACTTCAAGACATTCCGCCCCGCAGGCAGCTATCGCCTCAGCCACCGCGACCGCGCCCGCGATCGTCGTACAGTACGGAATTCTATGCTCCAAGGCTGTGCGCCGCAATGATCTGCTGTCATTCGCCGCCTGCGCGCCCTCGATGGTGTTGAAGACGAGATCGACCTCTCGGTTCTTCATCGCATCGACGACGTGGGGGCGACCCTCGAGCACCTTGTTGATCCGGGTGCAGATCACGCCATTGGCAGCAAGGAACCGCTGGGTGCCGCCGGTGGCGAGGATCCGGAAACCGCAGTCCGCGAGGAGCCGGACCGCGGGCAGGATCCGTACCTTGTCGGCGTCCTTCACCGATACGAAGGCGGTGCCGCGGGCCGGGAGTGCGCCGCCTGCGCCAACCTGGCTCTTTGCGAATGCCAGCGCGAAACTGGAGGCGAGCCCCATGACCTCGCCGGTCGATCGCATCTCGGGGCCCAGCAGCGGGTCGACTCCCGGGAAGCGGGCAAACGGAAACACCGCCTCCTTGACGGCGCAGAGGCCGGGCTGCGGCCGGTGCTCGGGAAACGTCGCCAGCCGCTCGCCTGCCATCAGGCGGGCGGCGATCCGCGCGATCGGCACTCCGGTCGCCTTGGCGACGAATGGTACCGTGCGGCTTGCACGGGGATTCGTTTCCAGCACGAAGATCCGGCCGTCCTGGACCGCGAACTGGACGTTCATCAGGCCGACCACGCCAAGGGCAAGCCCGAGCGCCCTCGTCTGCTCCTCGATCGCGGCGAGGCAGTCCGCACCCAGGGAATGCGGCGGCAGTGCGCAGGCGCTGTCGCCCGAATGCACCCCGGCTTCCTCGATGTGCTCCATTATCGCGCAGACGCGAACCTCCTCGCCGTCACACAGTGCATCGACATCGACTTCGGTCGCGTCCGACAGGTAGCGGTCGATCAGCACCGGAGCGGTGCCGGAAACCTCGATTGCCCGCGCCATGTAGCCTCTGAGTGCCGCCGCATCGTGAACGATCTCCATGGCGCGCCCGCCGAGCACATAGGACGGGCGGATGACCACCGGGTATCCGACGTTGGCGGCGATCGTCAGCGCTTCGTCGGTGTTGGCGGCCATGCCGTTGGGCGGCTGCCGCAGCCCCAGCCGGCGGATCAGGGCGGTGAAGCGGTCGCGGTCCTCGGCAAGGTCGATGGCGTCGGGACTGGTGCCGAGAATTGGCACCTCCGCGGCCTCCAGTGCCGCAGCCAGCTTCAGTGGTGTCTGGCCGCCGAACTGCACGATCACCCCGAGGAGTTCGCCGCGGCTGCGCTCGACCTCGAGGATTTCCAGGACATCCTCGGCGGTGAGCGGCTCGAAGTAGAGACGATCCGAGGTATCGTAGTCGGTCGACACCGTTTCCGGGTTGCAGTTGACCATGATCGATTCGATACCCGCATCGCCGAGCGCGAAGGCGGCATGGCAGCAGCAGTAGTCGAACTCTATGCCCTGGCCGATCCTGTTCGGTCCGCCGCCGAGGATGACGACCTTCCGGCGGTCCGACGGCCGCGCCTCGTCACTGTCGCACTCCGTCATGGGCGCTTCGTAGGTCGCGTACATGTAGGCGGTGGGCGATTCGAACTCGGCCGCGCAGGTGTCGATGCGCCGGTACGTCGGGCGGACGCCGAGTTTCCGCCGGCGGCGGGTGACCGTGCTCTCCGGCACCCCCGCCAGCGCCGCAAGCCGGGCGTCGGCGAATCCCATCGCCTTGAGCATCCGCATGGTTTCGGCATCGTCTGGCAGGCCGCGCTCGCGCACCCTGGCTTCCATGTCGACGATCTCGGCGATCTGTTCCAGGAACCACGGGTCGATGCGCGTGCAGGCATGGATCAGGTCGTGGCCGACGTCGAGCCGCATCGCCTGGGCGACGGTGAGCAGCATGTCCGGCGCCGGTGTCGACAAGGCAGCGCGAATGGCATCGATGTCGTCGCCTTGGCCGAGGCCCGGGATCGCCACCTCGTCGAGACCCGCAAGTCCGGTCTCCATCGATCGCAGCGCCTTCTGCAGCGATTCCTGGAACGTTCGGCCAATGGCCATTGCCTCGCCGACCGACTTCATGGTCGTGGTGAGC
>CAZSNL010000057.1:0-18578 GCA_964608275.1 uncultured Hyphomicrobiales bacterium
CGGCTCGCCGCCTCGATGACCGCTTCGCGGCCGGCCGCAACCTCGCACGGAAGGCCGGAGAGACTTTCCCTCAGCGCGTCGTAACGGTCGGGATCGGCGGTAACGACGACCTCCGGCTTGAACAGCCGCGCCTGTTCGGCAAGCAGGTCGACATTGCTGTGGCCGACCAGTGCGACCAACTCGAACCGGTCGCGATTGCGACCCACGAGATCGAGCGTGCTGCGGCCGATCGATCCGGTGGAGCCGAGCACCGTGAGGCGCTTCGGGCGCGCCGTCGAGCCGACCTGCACGGTGCTGTCCACGAGTGTCATAGGTTGCGTCCGGTTCCCTTGTCTCACCAGATCAGCAGGCCCGCGGCTTCATCGCCGGCGCCGGCCCGGGCCAGCCCTACCAGCCAGGCCATGACGACAACCGTCATGACCGCATCCGCCCGATCGAGCATTCCACCATGGCCGGGAATGAGGTTGCCGGTATCCTTAACCCCAAACCTCCGCTTGATGCCAGACTCGAGCATGTCGCCGCCCTGTCCGACCACGGCCGCGACGACCCCGAGCGTGGCGACAGGCAGTGGCGACGGCAGTTCGGCAACGATGGCAATCAGATAGGCGGTAATGCCGCCGCCGACCATACCACCGACCAGACCTGCCCACGTCTTCTTGGGAGAGATGCGCGGCGCAAGTTTCGGTCCGCCGACCGCCCTGCCGACAAAATAGGCGGCGGTATCGGTCATCCACACCACCAGCAGGACCCACAGGATTGCCAGGAAGCCATGGGGCTGGTTCTCGCGCAGCAGAACCATGGCGATGAGCGGCAGCGAGATGTAGCCGATGCCGAATGCCATCCATCCGGTACGATGGGTCCAGTTCAGGTCATGGACCGTCGCCAGCAGCAGGCCCATGGCAAGCACGCCCGCCGCAGCCGATACCGACATGGTCCATGCCAGGACCATACAGAGCACGGCTACCGCAGCCTGGAACAGGAAGCGCCAGATCGTTCCGGGTGTATCGCCGAACACCAGGAACGCCCATTCCCTCGCCATCAGGACGCCAACGACGGCCATGAGGACGACAAACGCCACTCCGCCGAACCAGACACAGGCGAGGACCACCGGTGCGAGGACGGCCGCCGACAGGATGCGGGCGCCCAATCCTTCCCACCGCACCGAGCGGGCGGTGCCTGCCTTGTCATCCGTCATGACAGCCGGGGTTCCGGATCAGGGGAGCGCGTTTGCCACGACACCGCCGAACCGGCGGTCGCGGCACAGGAAGCTGCGAAGCGCGCGTTCGAAGATCTCCCGGTCAAAATCCGGCCAGTGCTCGTCAACGAATACCAGCTCGGCGTAAGCGCCCTGCCACAACAGGAAGTTCGACAGGCGCTGTTCACCGCCGGTGCGAATGATCAGGTCCGGGTCGGGCAGGTTCTGGGTATCCAGGAACCGGCTCAACACCTGAGGAGTGATATCCTCCGGGCGCAGCAGCCCCTTCTCGACTGCCCGCGCGGCCGCCTGCGCCGCACGGGCGATTTCGAGCCGGCTGCCATAGTTGAAGGCAACCACCAGAGTGAGAACCTGGTTGTCACGGGTCAACGCCTCGGTGTCGTCGATCAGCATCCGGATATCCGGCGCCAGCGCCTCGCGCTCGCCGATCACGACCACCTTCACCCCCTGCGCGTGGAGGTCGGCAACGTCCTGATGAATGAACCGGCGCAACAGGTTGAAGAGATACTCGACCTCGCTCGGCGGCCTCGACCAGTTCTCCGAGCTGAAGCTGTAAAGGGTGAGATACCTGATACCGAGGTCCGCAGCCGTCCGCACCGCGCGGCGAACCGCCTCGACGCCGCGCCGATGGCCCTCGGTGCGCGGCAAGGAACGCTGTTGAGCCCATCGACCGTTGCCGTCCATGATGATGGCAACGTGGCGCGGCAAGCTTCCGACTGGAAGCTCCTTCAGTGGCTTCGCCTGCAGCTCCAGAGTTCCAGCCGTCAACATCGCCCCAGAATCCGTTTACCGCTCATACCATCCCGCGGTTTGAGCCGCGGTTAACGCCGCGGCACCACGTTCGCAGGTTCAGATCTGCATGATCTCCTGCTCTTTCGCCGCCAATACCTCGTCGATTTCGGCAATCGTCGCGTCCGTCATCTTCTGAAGGTCCTCTGCCCAGGCCTTGTGCTCGTCCTTCGAAAGATTGTGATCGCGCTCCAGCCGCTTGAGCCGTTCCATGCCATCGCGGCGAACGTTGCGCACGGCAATCCGCGCCTGTTCCGCATACTGATGGGCGACTTTGGTCAGTTCCTGGCGACGTTCCTCGTTGAGCTCAGGAATGGGTATGCGCAATAGCTGACCTTCCGTGATCGGATTCAGCCCGAGGCTCGAGTTGCGGATCGCCTTTTCAACCGCGGAAACGAGGCTCTTGTCCCACACCTGCACCGAGATCATTCGCGGCTCGGGCACCGAAACGGTACCGACCTGATTGAGCGGGACCTGCGCCCCATAGGCGTTGACCGTTATCGGATCCAGCAGGCTTGCATGGGCACGCCCGGTACGCAGACCCGCAAACTCCTGCTTCAAGACCGCGACCGCACCCTTCATCCGACGATCTATGTCGTCGATGTCAAGTTGCTCCTTGTCGGCCGTCATGCATTCCTCCCGTGGGAAGATCCTCGTCGAGAGCGCTCCTATTCGGATTCGACGATCGTGAATTTGCCGGCACCGCGCAGAGCGGAGACGAACGCACCCTCTTCCCGGATCGAGAACACGATTATCGGGATACCGTTTTCCCGCGCAAGAGTGATCGATGCCGCATCCATGACCTTGAGATCGCGTGCCAGAACCTCGAGGTGCGTCAGCCGATCATAGCGGACCGCATCGGTATGCATCCGCGGATCGGCGCTGTACACACCGTCGACGTTCGTGCCCTTCATCAACGCGGAACAGCCCATCTCCGCCGCGCGCAACGCCGCTGCCGTGTCGGTGGTAAAATAGGGATTGCCGGTGCCAGCGGCAAAGATGACGACCCGTCCCTTCTGCAGGTGCCTCAGCGCGCGCGGGCGAACGAAGGGTTCGCAGACAGTGGGCATCGGGATCGCCGACAGCACACGGGTGGGCACATCGAGCGCTTCCAGCGCCTGCTGCATGGCGAGCGAGTTCATCACGGTCGCCAGCATGCCCATGTAGTCGGCCGCCGCGCGATCCATTCCCTGGGCGGCGCCTGACAGGCCGCGGAAGATGTTGCCGCCGCCAATGACCAGACAGATTTCGGCTCCGATTGCGTTTGCCTCTGCGACTTCACCGGCAATCCGCTTCAGTGTCGCGACGTCGATGCCGTCGCCGCCCTTGCCCATCAGCGCCTCGCCGGAGACCTTCAGCAGCACCCGGCGATAGGTGAGTTCAACCATTTGCTCCGACCCCCGTGGGCAAGCGGACGCGCGTTCCGTCATCGATAGCGCCGCCCCACGCGGTCGCGCCGCTGCCGATCTGCGAGCGGATCGCGCCGTCAGGATCCCGAGGCCGCGGCCGCCACCTCGGCGGCGAAGTCGCTCGTCTCGCGCTCGATTCCTTCGCCGAGTTCATACCGCACGAACCCGGTCACCTCGATGGCTGCCCCGACTTCCTTTTCCGCCGCCTTGATGGCCTGCTCAACCCTGCTTTCCCCATCAATGACAAATACCTGCGAGAGCAAGCAGACCTCTTCGTAGAACTTGCGCAGGCGCCCTTCGACCATCTTGGCGATGATTTCCTCCGGCTTTCCGGATTGACGCGCCTGGTCGGCGAAGATCTCGCGCTCGCGATCGACGGCTGCGGGGTCCAGGTCGTCGGGGCCGATCGATTGCGGATTTGCTGCCGCCACATGCATGGCCAGCTGCCGCCCGAACTCTGCCAGCTTGTCCGGATCGCCTTCCGACCGCAGCGCCACCAGAACGCCGATCTTTCCAAGCCCCGGCGCCACCTGGCTGTGCACATAGGTCGACACGACCCCGGGCGAGACGGCCAGGTAGCCGATGCGCCTCAGCGTCATGTTCTCGCCGATTGTGGCCACCATGTCGACCAAATGGTCGGCCACCGTCCGATCGCTCCCCGGATAGGGATGGGTGGATGTCTTTTCGAGGTCACCTCCGGTTTGCAGCGCAATCCGGGCGATCTCGGCCGCTGTCTCCTGGAAGTGCGGGTTGCGGGCGACGAAATCTGTCTCCGAGTTGAGCTCGATCACCGCCGCCTCGCCGCCGGTCGCAGCGACCGCAATGAGCCCCTCGGCGGCAACCCGCCCCGCCTTCCGGGCAGCCCTTGCCAGCCCCTTCTTGCGCAGCCAGTCGATTGCCTGCTCGATGTCGCCACCGGTCTCGATGAGCGCTGTCTTGCAGTCCATCATCCCTGCGCCTGTCTTGTCGCGCAGTTGCTTTACCGTGGCAGCTGAAATGTTCGCCATGTCGACCTCGTCAATTCCGTACTGGCAGATCGCGCCCGCAAGCGCCGCTGGTGGCGGGATCCGGATCAGGGCTGCTCGGCGACCGCTTCGGAGCCGGTCGCCTGCTCGGAGCCATCGATACCGGCCTCGGCACCTTCCTCGCCGGTGCCGGCGCCATTGGTGGCTGGTTCCGCTCCGGCGGACCCGGCAGCATCTTCTGTCGCCGGTTCGCCGAGATCCTCGGCAATCGGCTCGTCCGCTTCGCCCACGTCTATGCCGGCTGCCGCCTGCCCGATGGAGATGCCCTCGATGATCGCGCGGCTGACGAGATCGCAATAAAGCGCGATGGCGCGGCTCGCGTCGTCGTTGCCGGGGATCGGATAGGTGATCCCTTCCGGATCCGAGTTGGTGTCCAGTATCGCGGCAACGGGGATGCCGAGCTTGACTGCCTCCTGGATGGCGATCGCCTCCTTGTTGGTGTCGATCACGAACATCAGGTCGGGCGTGCCACCCATGTCCTTGATGCCGCCAAGAGCCCGCTCGAGCTTGTCGCGTTCGCGGGTGAGCCTCAGCAGTTCCTTCTTGGTCAGGCCGAGATCTTCCCTGGCAAGCATCTCCTCCAGCGACCGCAGCCGCTTGATCGAATTGGAGATGGTCTTCCAGTTGGTCAGCGTCCCGCCAAGCCAGCGGTGGTTGATGTAGTATTGGGCGGATCGGCGGGCCGCTTCGGCAACCGCCTCGGACGCCTGCCGCTTGGTTCCCACGAACAGCACGCGGCCGCCGCCAGCGACGACGTCGCGGATGGCAACCAGCGCCTGGTGCAGGAGCGGCACGGTCTGGGCCAGATCGATGATGTGAATGCTGTTGCGCGAACCGAAGATGTACGGCGCCATCTTCGGGTTCCAGCGGTGAGTCTGATGTCCGAAATGAACGCCAGCCTCGAGCAGCTGGCGCATGGTAAATTCAGGCAGGGCCATGACCCGTCTTCTCCTTTGACCGGTTAAACCTCCGCGGGAAGTCAGCCGAACGGTCAAAACCGTCAGGCACCGGTAAGGACGCTGCTGCCACCTGAAGGAAGCAGCCGCACCCTCAATCCCGCGTGTGAACTTGGTGCGCAGGCTTATATGCACACAGTGGGATGCATTGCAAGGCTGCCACCCAGGCGGCGCGCCCTCCCCGGCGAGCGGGCTAGATATCCTCCACCTCGACGACCCCCGGTACCGCCTTGATGGCGCTCTTGAGGCGGGGGGTGACGGTAAAGGCATGGCCGAGCGAGATCTCCACTTCGCGGCCGCCGCCGGAAGCGAGGACGACCACGTTGACCGGAGCCCGCCCGCCGTTCGTCAAACGCTGGGCGATGCCTGGCAGCGCGGTGTCGTCGCGGAGGAAGATCCGCAACCCGGCGGCCACCTGCTCGGCTGCGTCCTCGAGCGGCTCGACCTCCTGGACGCGGACCTTGACGTCGTCACCATCCAGGCCGGCGTCGACGCGCAGGAGGACCGCCTTGCCCGGCATCAGCAGATCGCGCGCCGTGGCAAGCGTGTCGGAGAATACCACCACCTCGTATTGCCCCGTCGGGTCGGACAGGCCGACGAAGGCGAAGCGGTTACCCTGCCGCGACCGTCGCTCCTGCCGGTGGATCACGGTGCCGGCAAGGCGACCGGCCGTTGCGCCGCCCCTGACCTTGGCAACGAACTCGGCCCAGGTGTCGATGCCGAGCCGCCGCAAGGCCGGGCGGTACTCCTCGAGCGGATGGCCGGAAAGATAGAAGCCGATCGCCTCGAACTCGTGAGCAAGGCGATCCATCGAAGTCCACGGCTCGACCTCGGGCAGTTCGAGTTCGGCGCGCGCCGTCGGACCGGTGCCGAACAGGTCGTTCTGACCGGCGAGACGGTCGTCTTCCGCGCGCGATGCCATGGCGAGGATGCGTTCGACGCCGGCGACGACTGCCGCCCGGTCGGGTTCAAGCTCGTCGAACGTGCCGGCCTTGGCGAGACATTCCAGCGCCCGACGATTGATGAACCGCGGATTGATGCGGCGGGCGAAGTCGCCCAGCGACACGAAGGGGCCCCCTTCGCGGCGCGCCTCCATGATATGCTCGACAGCCGAGCGCCCCACGTTGCGGATGGCGGCCAGCGAATAGCGGATGGCGCCGTCGACGACCACGAAATCGGCTTCCGAGATGTTGATCGACGGCGGCAGCACCTTGACGCCCAGCCTGTCGGCTTCGCGCTTGAACACGTTCAGCTTGTCGGTGTTGGCCATGTCGAGGGTCATCGAGGCGGCAATGAACTCGACTGGATGGTTGGCCTTAAGCCACGCCGTCTGGTAGGCGACGAGGCCGTAGGCGGCGGAGTGCGCCTTGTTGAAGCCGTAGCCTGCAAACTTGTCGACCAGTTCGAAGATGAGCTGGGCCTGACTGCGCTCCACCCCCCGTTCCACCGCGCCTTCGACGAAGCGGCTCATCTGCTGCTTCATCTCCTCCTTGTTCTTCTTGCCCATGGCGCGGCGGAGGATATCGGCTTCGCCCAGCGAGTAGCCGGACAGCACACGGGCGATCTCCATCACCTGTTCCTGGTAGATGATCACGCCGTAGGTGTCCTGGACGATCGGCTTGAGCCGCTCGTGCAGCAGTTCCTGTGTCTCGCGGCCGTGCTTGGCGGCCAGATACTTTGGGATGTTCTCCATCGGCCCCGGGCGGTAAAGCGCCACCAGCGCGATGATGTCCTCGATGTTGGACGGCTGCGCCTTGCGCAGCAGGTCCTTCATGCCGGAGCTTTCCAGCTGGAACACCCCAACCGTGTCGGCATCCTGGAGGAGCCGGTAGGTCCGTTCGTCGTCGAGCGGGAGATTGTGGATGTCGACGGTTATGCCGCGGCGGGCAAGGAGGCGCACGGTCTGCTCGATGACCGTCAGCGTCTTGAGGCCCAGGAAATCGAACTTCACGAGTCCGGCCTTCTCCACCCATTTCATGTTGAACTGGGTGACGAGCATCTCCGACCGCGGGTCGCGATAGAGCGGGATCAGCTGTTCGAGCGGACGGTCGCCGATGACCACGCCCGCCGCGTGGGTCGACGCATGGCGATACAGCCCCTCGAGCTGCTTCGCGATCTCGATCATCCGTGCGACCTGCTCGTCTTCGGCGGCCGCTTCCTGGAGGCGCGGTTCCTGTTCGATGGCCTGGACTAGCGTCACCGGATTGGCCGGATTGTTGGGCACGAGCTTGCACAGCCGATCGACCTGCCCGTACGGCAGCCCGAGCACGCGGCCGACATCGCGAAGCACGGCGCGAGCCTGCAGCTTGCCGAACGTGATGATCTGGGCGACGTGGTCGCGGCCGTACTTCTCCTGCACATAGGCGATCACCTCGTCCCGGCGCTCTTGGCAGAAGTCGATGTCGAAGTCCGGCATCGACACCCGTTCGGGGTTGAGGAAGCGCTCGAACAGGAGCCCGAAACGCAGGGGATCGAGGTCGGTAATCGTAAGCGCCCATGACACGAGCGAGCCGGCTCCCGAGCCGCGGCCGGGCCCGACCGGGATACCCCTTGCCTTCGCCCACTTGATGAAGTCAGCGACGATCAGGAAGTACCCCGGATAGTTCATCTTGGTGATGATGCGGAGCTCATGCTCTAGGCGCTCGCGATAGTTTTCTTCGGTAGCCCCGGGAGCGAGGCCATGCCGCGCGAGGCGCGCCGCCAATCCCTCGCGCGCCTGGCGACACAGTTCGGAAGCCTCGTCGGTGTCGGTGTCGGCCTTGCCCTTGAAACTCGGCAGGATGGGATCTCGCGTAACCGGACGGAAATGGCAGCGTCGTGCGATCTCGATCGTGTTCTCGACCGCTTCCGGCAGATCCGAGAACAGGTCAGCCATCTGGTCGGCCGACTTGAACCAGTGCTCCGGCGTCAGTTGACGGCGATCCGGATCGCCCACCTGAACGCCCTCGGCAATGCAGAGTAGCGCATCATGCGCCTCAAACTCCTCCGGGGTCGCGTAATACGGCTCGTTGGTGGCCACCAGCGGCAGGTCTAGCCTGTAGGCAAAGTCGATGAGCGGCCCCTCGGCGGCGGCTTCCTCGTCCAGACCATGACGCTGAAGCTCCACGTAGAGCCGGTCTCGGAAGACACGGGCCAGCCATTGCAACATTTCCTCGGCATGATCCGGTCGCTCATCGACAATGGCCTGGTTCACCGGCCCTTCCGGGCCGCCAGTCAGGCAGATGAGCCCGTCGCTGCAGGCTCCGACCAGCGCAGGAAGAACGTGCGGCTCGGATGCGGCGTCGTGGTCGAGGAAGGCGCGGCTGGAAAGCCGCATGAGATTGGCGTAGCCGTCTGCCGAACGAGCGAGCAGGGCAATTCGTGGCATGCGCCGCCTGCGCGGGGACCCGCGCTGGGCCCCAGCAGGTCCGTCCGGCCATTCCGGATCGATGGCGAGCGTCAGGCCGACAATGGGCTGGATGCCGGCGCCGGCGAGCTTCTCCGAGAACTCGAGTGCTCCGAACAGGTTCGAGGTATCGGTGAGGGCAACAGCGGGCATGGCATGCCGGCGGCACAGGTCCGCCAGCACATCGAACTGGATGGCACCCTCAAGCATCGAATAGGCGGAGCGGACCCGCAGGTGAACGAAGTCCGCTATCCGGTTCGGCGTCTCTGACATCGTAACGGGCTCTGCACGCGACCGGCCTCCAGTGTTGCGATTCGCCGTGCCGGAGTCACGCGCGACGGCGGCAATCGTAACCGGTACGGCGCAATTGTGGAAAAGCCGGTGCGGACGGGGATCACGTCGAAGGAGTTTCTTCGACCAGCCGCCCCTCCTCCAGCCGTAACACGCGATCCATGCGGCTCGCCAGATCGTGATTGTGGGTAGCGAGCAGCACCGTGAGTGCTTCCTCGTCGATCAGTCGCGCAAGCTCTGCGTAAACGCTGTCTGCGGTCCGGGGATCCAGGTTGCCCGTCGGTTCGTCCGCCAGCAGCAGCGCCGGCCTGTTGGCCACCGCGCGGGCAATCGCCACACGCTGCTGTTCGCCGCCGGAGAGTTCCGCAGGCCGGTGATCAAGCCTTTCGCCAAGGCCGAGACGATGCAGCAGATCGCCCGCTCTTTCACGCGCCACGCGTCGGGTCTCCCCGGCGATGACCAGCGGCATGGCAACGTTCTCGATCGCCGAGAACTCCGGCAGCAGATGATGGAACTGGTAGACGAAGCCGATGGTCTCGCGCCGCAGTTCCGTCCGCGCGTCATCCGAAAGCCGGGTGCAGTCGCGCCCCGCCACGTGCACCTCCCCCTCATCCGGAGCCTCGAGAAGGCCGGCGATATGCAACAGGGAGGACTTGCCGGCCCCGGACGGCCCGACCAGTGCAACCCGCTCGCCCGGACGCACCGACAGCGCAAGCCCCCGGAACACTTCCAGCCGTGCACGCCCCTGCCGGTAGCTTCGCGTGATGTTGGCGAGCCTGAGCGCGGGGGGTGGCGGCGGACGCATGGATGTCACTCGTATCTCAGCGCTTCGACAGGATCGAGGCGAGCGGCCCGCCAGGACGGGTACAACGTCGCCAGCAGCGACAACACCAGCGCCATCAGGGCGACCGCGCCGACCTCCATCGGATCGATCTCCGCCGGCAGCTGGCTCAGGAAGTAGAGTTCGGGCGAAAAGAGCTCGGTGCCGGTGAGCCGCGAGATGAACTGGCGCACCGTCTCGATGTTGGCACAGAAGACCAGACCAAGCACCAGGCCCGCGAAGGTGCCGACGAATCCGATCGCAGCCCCGGTGATCAGGAAGATCCGCATGATCGCGCCGCGCGTCGCCCCCATCGTCCGCAGGATGGCAATGTCGCGTCCCTTGTCCTTCACCAGCATGATGAGCCCGGACACGATATTCAGCGCCGCCACCAGCACGATGAGGGTGAGGATGAGGAACATCACGTTGCGTTCGACCTGGAGTGCGTTGAAGAACGTGGCGTTGCTCTCGCGCCAGGAGACGAGACGCATGTCCTCGCCCAGGATGTTGCCGATGGCCGCCTCGTAGGCGGTGACCTCATCTGGATTGGCGACCATCACCTCGACGGCGCTCACCGTCCCTTCATGGTTGAAGAACAGCTGCGACTCGGAAAACGGCATGAAGATGAAGCTGCCGTCGTATTCCGACATGCCGACCTCGAAGATCGCGACGATCGGATACGACTTGATGCGCGGCGTGACGCCGATCGGTGTGACCGCGCCCTTGGGCGATATGATGGTGATGGTGTCGCCGAGCGCGACGCCGTGGCGGAAGGCCATGCGGGCCCCGATCGCGACGCCCTCCGCCTCGTCGAACCCGTCGAGCGTCCCCGCACGGATGCCCTCGCCGAGGCCTTCCAGCTTGCGAAGATCGCTTTCGCGCATGCCGCGCACCAGGGCACCCGAGGCCCGCAACGCGGTCGAGACCATCACCTGGCCCTCGACGAGGGGTGCCGCACGGGTGACGCCCGGCACTCCGGCGACCTGTTCCACGATCTCGTCGAAGCCGGCAATCTGCCCGGCTGCCCCGTACACCACGAGGTGGCCGTTGACGCCCAGGATCTTGTCCAGGAGTTCCGACCGGAACCCGTTCATCACCGACATGACGATGATGAGCGTCGCCACGCCAAGCATGATGCCGACGAACGAAAAGCCGGCAATGACGGATATGAATCCTTCCCTCCGCCGCGCACGCAGATACCGCATCGACAGCAGCCATTCGAATGCCGAGAACGGGCGGGTACGGCGGCTGGCAGTCATTCGCGTCACCCTCCGGCGCGGTGCGGGTCGGCCATCATGCGGCGGTCAGGCGGTTGACCGCTTCATCCGGACTGACGATCGAGCGTTCTCCCGACTGGCGGTGCTTCAGTTCGACCTGGCCATCGGCAATCCCGCGCGGCCCGACAATGAGCTGCCACGGCAAGCCAATCAGATCCATGGTCGAGAACTTGGCGCCGGCACGTTCGTCCGTGTCGTCGTAGAGGACATCGACTCCAGCCGCCTCGAGCCGCTGGTAGAGCGCATTGCAGGCCGCATCGGTGGCGCTGTCGCCCGACTTGAGGTTGATCAGGCCCACCTTGTAGGGCGCAACCGGTTCCGGCCAGACGATCCCGGCGTCGTCGTGGCTCGCCTCGATGATCGCACCAACCAGCCGCGACACGCCTATGCCGTACGAGCCGCTGTGCACCGTGTGCCACTCGCCGTCGGGACCCTGCACGTTCAGGCCCAGCGGCTTCGAATACTTGGTTCCAAAGTAGAAGATATGGCCGACCTCGATGCCGCGACCGGTCACCCGGCGCTCTTCGGGAACGCGGCGTTCGAACTCGGCCTGGTCGTGCTTGTCGTCCGTTGCGGCATAGAGCTCGGTGTAACCGGTAATGGCATCGGCGAGACCCTGGACGTCGTCATAGTCGATGCCTCGCGCCTCCCAGTCCATCTCGAGATAGCCGTGGTCGAAGAAGACTGCGCTTTCGCCGGTCGATGCAAGGATCAGGAACTCGTGGCTGAGGTCACCACCGATCGGCCCGGTTTCCGCCCGCATGGGTACCGCAACCAGCCCCATGCGCTTGAACGTCCGCAGATAGGCCAGAAACATCTTGTTGTAAGCGTGGCGCGCGCCTTCCGCGGTGAGATCGAACGAATAGGCGTCCTTCATCAGGAACTCGCGCCCGCGCATCACGCCGAAGCGCGGCCTGATCTCGTCACGGAACTTCCACTGGATATGGTAGAGGTTGCGCGGCAAGTCCCGGTACGACCTGATGCCGGCGCGCATGATCTCGGTGATCATTTCCTCGTTGGTGGGACCGTACAGCATCTCTCGGTCGTGGCGATCGCGGATGCGGAGCATCTCCTTGCCGTAGTCCTCGTACCGGCCGCTCTTCTTCCACAAGTCCGCCGACTGGATCGTCGGCATCAGCACTTCGATGGCGCCGGACCGGTCCTGCTCCTCTCTCACGATCTGCTCGACCTTCCGCAGCACGCGCAGACCGAGTGGCAGCCACGAGTAGATGCCGGCGGCTTCCTGGCGAATCATGCCGGCGCGGAGCATGAGGCGATGAGATACAATCTCAGCCTCCTTCGGATCCTCGCGCAGGACGGGAAGGAAGTATCTTGAAAGACGCATGTGATTTCCGGTTGGAGATGGAGCGATGCCGAGAGACGCCGCTGTTTTAGGCGAAATCCCATCGGAAACAAAGGGGCGTCAATGGCGAGACCGACGGATGTCGCTGAGCGCGAACGAAAAGATCACTCGCGTGCTGTCTCGGACCCGGTTTCAAGGCTGCTACAGACGCGCGGGTCAGTCAGGTACGCACCGCGAGTTGTCGGAAATCAGGTGACAACCCCCCAAGATGCCGCTATGGTCTATGGCACAACAGCGATAGCAAGCTGACTTGGGGCGCCAGAAGAGCCGGAGATATCGATCACCGGGTCGAAAGGTCCAAGTTTGGGGAGGAGAAGGCCTCTTGAAGAGGCGTCCACGCCTCCGGTTCAACGAGAGCCGTGTCGTGGCCTGAAGACCGCGGTCGAAGAGATGCCGAGAACTTGAGAGCAAGGCCCCAAGGGACCTTGCTTTTTTGTTTTCCCCGCTCAGCGATACCGGAAGTCCGGCAGGAACGGAATGTCGTCGAGGGTTACCAGCCGATACTCGGCGACAACGTAGATCGCCGCAAATATCACTGCGGCGATAACCGTCGTCACGGCAAACTTGAGCAGCAGTCGCGGATGTATCGGGCTGCTCGCCGTCGTGCCCTCCTGCACGGCCACTCCGGTCTCATGGTGGCTCGTCGTGCCCCAGGGCAGGACCGTGAACAAGACCAGCCACCAGATGATGTAGAAGATTGCCAGGCCGCTGATGAGGCTCATGGTCGCGGATCCGTCAGGTTCATGCCTGCTCCAGTTCGAGCAGGGTGCCGCAGAAATCCTTCGGATGAAGGAACAGTACCGGCTTGCCATGGGCACCGATCTTCGGTTTCCCGTCGCCCAGTACGCGCACGCCCTCGGCCTTGAGACGGTCTCGTGTGGCGATGATGTCGTCTACCTCGTAGCAGAGGTGGTGGATGCCGCCGTCGGGGTTGCGCGCAAGGAACCCGGCGATCGGCGAATTGTCCCCCAGCGGTTCGAGCAGTTCGATCTTGGCGTTCGGCAGGGTGATGAACACCACGGTCACCCCGTGCTCTGGTTGCGGGACCGGCTCGGAGACTTCCGCACCGAGGATACCGCGATAGACCGCGGCCCCGCGATCCAGATCCGGCACCGCGATGGCCACGTGATTCAAGCGCCCAATCATCTGTTCCGTCTGCCGAGCCAACTGACGTTAATCTAGGGTCGTTCGCGCCGGGTGCAAACTGCCGGGTCAGATCCGGTTGAGAAAGATGCGGCACATGGGCTTCTTTCCCCAGTGCAGCTCGGCCGCCTTGCGGATCCCCTGGTAGAGCGCCGTCTCCACCGGCTGATCCTCCCGACGGCGGGGTTTCGCCATACCGTCGATTATGGCATCGACATAGCTCAGCAGCAGCTCGCGGAACGGTTGTCCGTCCTCGGTGGTCTCCGGCAGTCCGGCGGTCTCGATCAGCGGCTCGCCAACGAGATCGCCCTTCCGATTGAGCACGATCGACACGGCAACGAATCCGGCAAAGCTCATCTTGCGCCGCACTTTCGCCGGCCCGTCGGACGGGACGATCAGCCTGCCGTCGACGTGCAGGCGGCCCGCCGGCGCCTCGTCGAGGACCTCGGCAGGCCCCGGCGCCAACCGCGCCACCTCTCCGTTGCGCACGATCAGCGTCTCGGGAATGCCGCAGGCCTGCGCGAGACTGGCCTGCTCCAGCATGTGCATGGCCTCGCCATGCATCGGGACCAACAGCTCGGGCCTGACCCAGTCGTAGAACCGAGCCAGCTCCTGCCGCCGCGGGTGGCCCGAGACATGAACCAGATGCTGCTCGGCTGTCACGATGTGGATGCCCAGCTCGGCGAGCTTGTTCTGAACTGCAAACACCGCCTTTTCATTGCCGGGAATGGTTTTCGCCGAGAAGATGACGAGATCGCCCTCTTCGAGAGCGATGTCCGGGTGCGAGCCATCGGCGATCCGGGCCAATGCCGCCCGGCGCTCGCCCTGGCTGCCCGTGCACAGGCAGATCACCTTGTCCGGCGGCAGGTAGCCGAATTCCGTCGGCGGGAGAAACTCCATGTCGGGCGGCAGGTATCCGGTATCGCGCGCAGCCTCCAGGATCCGGGAGAACGCCCGTCCGGCAACCACCATATGCCGCCCGGTTTCCTGGGCTGCCCTTGCGACGGCGAGGATCCGGCCAACGTTGGAGGCGAAGATTGTCACGGCGACCCTCTGCTTTGCCCCCGCGATGACCTCGGCGAGGCCGACTGCGGCGTCGGACTCCGACGGGGATTCTCCCTCGCGGAGGGCATTGGTCGAATCGCAGACCAACGCCCGGCATCCCTCCTCCGCGAGTACCTGCAAGCGGTCGATTGCCATCGGCCGGCCGGCCATCGGCCGATCGTCCAGCTTCCAGTCGCCGGAGTGCAGGACAGTCCCGGCCTCGGTGCGAATGGCAAGGGCATTCGACTCGGGGATCGAATGGGTGACGGGAATGAATTCGACGTCGAATCCGCCGATCGCAACGCGGCTTCCGACCGGAACCTCGTGCAGCGGAACCTCGTCCTCGAGGCCCGATTCCCTGAGCCTGTCGCGAAGCAGCCAGGCGGCAAACGGCGTCGCATACACGGGGACCCTCAGGCGTGGCCAGAGATAGCTCACGGCGCCGAAATGATCCTCGTGGGCATGAGTCAGAACAATGGCTTCGAGGTCGTTGCGCTGAGATTCGATGAACTGCGTGTCGGGGAGGATCACCTCGATGCCAGGGTCCCGCTCATCGCCGAACTTGACGCCGAAATCGACCATGAGCCACCGTTTTCGCTGGCCGCGCCCAAGTCCGTACAAATAGGAATTCATGCCGATCTCGCCGCAACCACCCAGCGGCAGCAGCACGAGTTCCTCCGCCGCACGGGGCCGTCGACGGTTGCCGTCCTGATTGGCGATCGCCATCACGGTCCGGACACTTTCGCGGCAGCAACCAGCGGCGCCCTCTGGTTCAGGAACAGATCGCCGGCCAGTATGCGACGCCGTTTTCCGTCTGTCATTGACAGTACCAGTGCACCATCCTGTTCGATCCCCGTGAACACGCCATGCACCGGCCCTTCCGGCAGCGTGACCGCCACCGTTGACCCGATCCCCTGCGCACGGGCAAGCCAGGCCTCGCGTATCGGATCAAACCCCTTGTCGATCCATGTCCGGTGCCAGCAATCCCACTGGCGGGCAAGTTCTTCCAGCGCCTCGTCGCGGCCGGCCGTGGCACCGTGCAGTCCCAGATGCGTCGCGGGGTAGGACATGGCCACTGGATGGCAAGCCAGGTTGAGGCCGAATCCGATGGCAACCGCGCGCGGCGCCAATCTGTTCGTCCACACCGTCTCGATCAGGATGCCTGCAACCTTGGCGCCTTCCAGCAGGAGGTCGTTGGGCCACTTCAGCGCCAGCCTGGGCGACGGATCGGGATCACCGATCAGCCTGGCAGCCGTTGCGTGCACCGCGAGTGCGGCGAGGAATGCAAGTTCCGTCGTCT
The DNA here is from genome assembly GCA_964608275.1 of uncultured Hyphomicrobiales bacterium. Taxonomy (GTDB): domain Bacteria; phylum Pseudomonadota; class Alphaproteobacteria; order Rhizobiales; family CAZSNL01; genus CAZSNL01. The sequence continues at coordinate 16,019 of CAZSNL010000057.1, forward strand.
GCCTCGACGCACCTTCAATTCCGAGCAGCAGCGTCGCATGGAGATTGCCTGCCGGGGACGACCAGGCCCGGCCCTGCCGACCGCGGCCGCTCGTCTGGCGATCCGCCACGAACCACGCCGGGCCCGTCACCTCCCTGCCCGCCTGCCGCAGGGCCTCGGCGTTGGTTGAATCGATCTCGGCAAAAGTCTGGAGCGCGTGTCCTTCCGGGAGCGTTGGACGCGGCATTCCGCTCGCGCTCTAGAACAGGGACTGGGCGGCGGTGCCGGCGACGGCCACCAGCGGCCCCGGATAGGCGAACAGCAACAGCACGAAGACGGCGGATACTCCCGCCACCACCTTGACGCCGCCGGTCATCGGTTCGAACTGCTCGGCCGGTTCGTCGAAGTACATCACCTTCACGATGTGCAGATAGTAGTAAGCCGAGATGACGCTCGCGATCACGCCGAGGACGGCCAGAAGGTATAGCTCCGCCTGGATCGCTGCCAGGAACACGTAGAACTTGGCGAAGAACCCTGCCAGTGGTGGCACCCCCGTGAGCGCGAACATGAACAGCGCCATAACGAAGGCCATCATCGGATTGTTCCGTGCAAGGCCGGCCAGGTCGGCGATGTCCTCTACCATCCCGTCGCGCCGGCGCATTGCCACGATGACCGCAAACGTGCCGAGCGACATGACCATGTAGATGGCGAGATACAGGATGACGCCACGCACCCCTTCTTCGGTCCCGGCCGCAAGTCCGACCAGGGCGTAACCCATATGGCCGATCGAGGAGTAGGCCATCAGGCGTTTGATGTTCGTCTGGCCGATCGCTGCAAAGGCCCCGAGGAACATTGAAGCGATGGACAGGAAGACGATGATCTGCTGCCACTCGACGGTGATGTTCGGAAACGCATCGAACATGACGCGTACGAACAGCGCCATGGCCGCGACCTTCGGAGCGGCGCTGAAGAAGGCAGTGACGGGCGTCGGTGCGCCTTCGTAGACATCCGGCGTCCACATGTGGAACGGAACCGCGGCAACCTTGAATGCAAGGCCGGCCACCACGAAGACGAGACCGAACAGCAGCCCGATGCTCGCCTCTCCTTCGACCGAGGCGGCAATCTGCGGAAAGCCGGTGCTCCCGGTCACGCCGTACACCAGCGATGCGCCGTAGAGCAGCAGACCAGACGACAATGCACCGAGTACGAAGTACTTGAGCCCCGCTTCGGTCGAACGCGTCGAATCCCGATCGATGGCAGCGACCACGTACAGGGCCAGGCTCTGCAGTTCCATGCCGAGGTAGAGCGCGATGAGATCGTTGGCCGAAATCATCATCAGCATGCCGAGGGTCGCCAGCACGACGAGGATCGGATATTCGAACCGCCCGGTGCCGTGAACCTTCATGAAGCCGCCGGACAACGCCAGGGCGGCGATCGAGCCAAGCAGCGTCAGAACCTTCATGAGGCGGGCGAACGCATCGACGATGAACGCGCCGCCGAACGCTTCCACACGGCCGTCCGTACCGAACATCACGAAGCCGGCTGCAACCGCGAGAAGGATGAGCGACAGGCCATTGATGAGGTCGGCAGAGTCGGTTCGGCGGAACACGCCGAGCATCAGAAGCGCCATTGCCCCGACCGCCATGACGATCTCCGGCAGCAAAGTCGTCGCATCCGCGGTATCGAACATGATTTCCATCGACTAAGCCCGATCTACTGACCCATGGCGGCAAGGCGCGCCTGCTCGAGCGCAGCAAGCGCCTCGTTGTAATTGATGATCAGATTGTCGACCGAGACGGCGGTCGCATCGAGGATCGGCGCCGGATAGATCCCGAACAGGATGGTCAGCACCATCAGGCTGCCGAGGACGGCGACCTCCCGGACGTTCATGTCGGTAATGTGCTTCAAGGCATCACGCTCGAGGACGCCGAAGACGATCCTCCGGTAGAGCCACAGGGCGTATGCCGCCGACAGGATGATGCCGGTGGTGGCGAAGAACGCGACCCAGGTGTTGGCGCGGAAGGCCCCGGTCAGGGTCAGGAACTCGCCGACGAACGCGCTGGTGCCGGGCAGCCCGACGTTCGCCATGGTGAACAGCATGAACGTGAACGCATAGATCGGCATGCGATGGACGAGGCCGCCGTAGGCAGCGATCTCGCGGGTATGCATCCGGTCGTAGATTACGCCGACGCAGAGGAACAGTGCCGCTGACACGAGCCCGTGCGACAGCATCTGGAATATTCCGCCCTGCACGCCCTGGGTGGTCAGCGTGAAGATGCCCATCGTGACGAAGCCCATGTGGGCGACGGAGGAATAGGCGATGAGTTTCTTCATGTCCTCCTGCGCGAGGGCGACGAGCGAGGTGTAGATGATCGCCACCACGGACAGCGCGTAGATGAGCGGCGCAAAATCTGCCGAGGCTACCGGGAACATCGGCAGCGAGAACCGGAGGAAACCGTAGCCGCCCAGCTTCAGGAGAATCGCCGCCAGCACCACCGAACCGGCGGTCGGTGCCTCGACGTGCGCATCGGGAAGCCAGGTGTGCACCGGCCACATCGGCAGCTTCACGGCAAACGAGGCG
>CAZSNL010000058.1:0-17861 GCA_964608275.1 uncultured Hyphomicrobiales bacterium
GCTCCTCCTGCTGCACGACGGCGAGGCCACGCCCGTGCTGACCCAGATCGACGAACGCGTGGTGATCGGGCGCATCCACGACGCGATGGCCGAACTCGAGCCGGCCATCCGGGCCTCCGAGGAGACGGTCGAACGCATCCGTGGCCCCTACGAGGCGATCCACGCACGCTGCTGTGCAATGGAGATACCGAAGCAAACGCTGCCCGCAAAGATCGCCCCCTGCCGCGGGTGAGAAGCGGTGACAGATGAGGATTACTGGATCGCCCAGGCGATCGGCACAGTGGCAGCGATCATCGGTATCGCGGCATTCCAGCTTCGCCGCGACAACATCCTGTTCCTCGCCCTCGCCACATCGGCATTCACTTGGTCGATCCACTTCCTGGTCCTCGGTGCGATGTCGGCCGCGGCCATCAATGTCGTCACCGGCTTGCGCAACCTCTCCGGCATATGGTTCCGGTCGCGGGCGCTGGGGATCGTCTTTGCAACCGGCTACGTTGTCGCCGCGCTGTGGACCTACGAGAGCGCGTGGGACCTGTTGCCGCTCATTGCGGTCCTGTCCGGCACCGCGGCGGTCTTCTTCGCCCGCGGACTGTGGGTGCGCGCCTGCTTCCTGGTCGGCAGCGTGGTCTGGGTGGTCTTCAACGTTCACGCCGGATCGTTGCCCGGCATTGCCATGATGGCGGCCGACGGTGCCTCCAACCTCATCTACATCCTGCGCCGGCTTCACGGTCGCGGCGACCGGGAGTTTCCGGCTACCGAAAGCCATGCTTTGGGCGCCTGGCGGCGCCTCCTCCATCGACGAAAGGACTTGACGTGAAACGCACCCTGATCGGCATGCTGACCCCCTCCTCCAACACGGTGCTGGAGCCGGTTACGGCGCTCCTGCTTGCCGACAGCTATCCGCGGATCACCGCCCACTTCGCACGCTTCCGCGTAACCACCATCTCGCTCGACACGTCGTCCCTCGGCCAGTTCGACCAGGCGCCGATCCTCGCCGCCGCTGACCTGCTCGCCGATGCCCGTGTCGACGTGATCGCTTGGAACGGCACCTCCGCCAGCTGGCTCGGCTTCGAGCGCGATGAGGCGTTGTGCGGGGAGATCGAGGCCCGCACAGGTACGCCTGCCACCAGCGCCATTCTGGGGCTCAACGATCTTCTCGCCCGTTCCGGGGCGCGCCGGATCGGCCTCGTCTCTCCGTACGTGAAGGACGTCCAGGACCGCATCGTCGAGAACTACCGTGACGCCGGCATCGAGGTCGTGGCCGAAAGCCATCTCGGCATTTCCGACAACCATGCCTTTTCCGAGGTGGACGAGAACACGATCGAAAGGATGTGCCGCGATGTCGCCGCGTCGGCGCCGGATGCCATCGTCATCCTGTGCACCAACCTGCGCGGTGCGGTCATTGCCCCCCGGATCGAGGCCGAACTCGGGGTGCCGATCCTCGACTCCGTCGCCTTCACCCTGTGGAAGGCGCTCGACCTGATCGGCGAGGACGGGGGCCTGCTGCGCCGGTGGGGCTCGTCCTACGCCTGAGCCGGCCGGTACAGGCTCGAGCGCGCGCGCGGGAGGTATTGGCCATGGCCCGCCGGCCCCACCACCACGCCGTCCAGCGCGACGGTGACGCCGCGGACCATCGTCCGCACAGGCCAGCCGGTCACCTTCATGCCCTCGTAGGGCGTGTAGTCGCAGCCGTGGTGCAGGCGGTCCTGGGTGATCGTCTCCTCGCGCCGCGGGTCCCACAGCACGATGTCGGCGTCGGCGCCGACCGCGATCGTGCCCTTGCGCGGATAGAGCCCGTAGAGCCTTGCATGGTTGGTGGCGGTCAGGGCGACGAAGCGGTGGATGTCGATGCGGCCCTTGGCGACCCCTTCCGAGAACAGGATCGGCAACCGGGTCTCGACGCCCGGTATCCCGTTCGGGATCCAGCGAAAGTTCCGGCGTCCCTTCGGCGTCAGCTTGCCCGCCTCGTCATCGAACCGGAACGGGCAGTGGTCGGAGGAGAAGACGTCGAACACCCCCTGCTCGATCCCTTCCCAGCAGGCGATCTGGCTCGCCACGTCGCGCGGCGGCGGCGAGCAGACGAACTTCGCCCCTTCCATGCCCTCGCGCCCGAGGTCCTCGGCGGTCAGCACCAGGTACTGCGGGCAGGTTTCGCCGGCCACAGGTATTCCGCGGGCCCGCGCGCGGGCAATCTCTTCCATGGATTCCCGGTTCGACACGTGAACGATGACGACCGGCGTCTCGGCGATTTCGGCAAGCGAGAGGGCCCTGTGCGTGGCTTCCCGTTCGACCGGGATCGGCCGCGTCGTGGCGTGATGCTTCGGCGCGGTTTCGCCTGCCCGCTCGGCACGATCCCACAGGAAGCGGATCGCATCCTCGTTCTCGGCGTGCACCATCACCAGCGCCCCGGTTTCGCGGGCGACCGCCATGACCTCGAGGATTTCGCGGTCGCGCAGCGCCAGGCCCTCGTAGGTCATGAATACCTTGATCGAGGTGTAGCCGTCGGCGACCAGTGCCGGCAGCTCCTGCCCCAGCACCTGCTCGGTGGGATCGGAGACGATCAGGTGAAAGCTCACGTCGACATGGCACCGGCCCCTGGCCAGCGCGTGGTATCCGGTGAGCGCCTGCCGCAGCGACTGCCCGCGCTGCTGGAGACAGAACGGCAGGATCGTCGTGTTGCCGCCGCAGGCCGCCGCCCGCGTGCCGCTTTCGAAATCCTCGGCCATGACGATCCCTTCGCCGGAAAGCTGCGAAATGTGCACATGGCTGTCGATGCCACCGGGAAGCGCCAGCAGCCCCTCGGCCTCGATCGTCTCGCGTGCCGGCCCGAGGTTTTCCCCGAGGGCGCAGATCCGGCCCTCGGATATCGCGACGTCCGCCTCGAACAGGTCGGCGGCGGTGGCAATGCGTGCACCACGGATGACAGTGTCGTACACCGGGGCCTCCTCGCGGGCGCTTGACAACACGTACCGGGATGAAAGTACTAGTGATTCCACACACCAACGTCGACTGCCAGAATGGGGTAATGGATGCTCGAAAACAAGGTCGCGCTCGTCACGGGAGGAGCGCAGGGGCTCGGTGAGGCGTTTGCCAAGGCACTCGCCGGGAAGGGTGCTCGCGTGGTGGTCGCCGACCTCAACGAGGCGGGGGCAGAGACGGTGGCCGCCTCGATCCGCGACGGCGGCGGCGATGCGATCGCGCTGCGCTGCGACGTGTCGAAGGTCAGCGAGATCGAGGAGATGGCCCGTCGGGCGCTCGCCCACTACGGCGCCGTCGACATTCTCGTCAACAATGCGGGCGTATTCGACGTGGTGTCCATCGACGATACCACCGAAGAGATCTGGGACCGCGGGCTCGACATCAACCTCAAGGGCATGTTCTTCTGCACCAAGGCGTTCGCCCCCCAGATGCGGGAACGGCGCAGCGGCAAGATCGTGAACATGACCTCGATTGCCGGGCTCGGCGGGTTCCTCAACTGCCCCGCCTACTGCGCCTCCAAGGGCGGCGTGGTCAACCTCACCAAGGCACTGGCCTGCGAGCTCGCGCCGCACGGCATCACAGTGAACGCCGTCGCCCCCGGCCCGGTCGAGACGCCGATCAACAAGATATTCGAGTTCGACAATCCGAAGGGTGATGCACACCGGCAGTTCCTGCGCGAGCGCACGCCAAGCGGCGTCGACTTCTACAAGGTCGAGGACATCGTGGGGACGGTGATCTACCTCGCATCGCCGATGTCCGACGCCGTGACGGGCGTGACCATTCCCGTCGATGGCGGGTGGTGCGCGTGGTAAACCCCGGTTCCGCGCTGGCCTCGTTGCGCGACCTGCGCAAGGTCGGCCACATCACGCCGTCCTCGAACACGGCACTCGAGGCGATCACGGCGATGATGAACAGCGCCCTTGCCGCCCGGTGCTCGCATCATTTTGCGCGGTTGCCGGTGACTGCCGTGCGCCTCGACGATGCGACGCCCAAGCAGTTCGCGTTCGAACCCATGCTCGCCGCCGCCCGTCAGCTCGCCGATGCCCCGATCCATGCGGTGGTCTGGAACGGGACCGCCGGGTCGTGGCTGGGGATCGGGCACGACGAGGAACTGTGCCGGCGGATCACCGAGGCGACCGGCCTGCCGGCGTCGACCTCGACGCTTGCCTTCTTCGAGGCCTTCAGGGAGATGGGCGTTCGCCGGATCGCACTGGCCGTGCCCTACGTCGCCGACCTCACGCAGCGTATCGCCGAAGTCTATTCGGCGGAGGGCGTCGAGGTTGTGTCGGAGGCGCACCTCGGACAGTACATCAATCACGACATCGGCAACAATTCCCTCGACGCGGTGCGGGCGTGCCTGCGCGAGTCCGACTCGCCCGATGCCGAGTGCATCGCCGTCGTCTGCACCAATTTCCCCGCGACGCTGGTAGTCGAGGAAATGGAGGCCGAACTCGGCAAGCCGATCATCGATTCGATCGCCGTCACCTTCCGGAAGGGTTGCCAGCTTGCCGGCGTCGAGCCCCGCATCGAGGGCTGGGGGTCGCTGATGCGCGGGACCCCGGTTCCCGCCTGACGGCTCGAGGATTAGCGGCGAGTCGATCGGCGTGACCGCCTGTCCATGTCGGATGTTCTCCCTCAAGCGATGCTGTCGTCTGTGCAAAATCAGCCGTCGGGCGCAATGGCCGGCAGACCGAGGAGCCTGCTGATGGCGACCGTCGCTTCCTGCAGGGCCGTGACCTCCGCCTTGCCGAGGCTGTCAGGGCGGTTCAGGTAATGCACCGATATCCAGCCCTGCAGGTACCCGTCCTCGCAAAACAGGGGCGACAGCATCTGGGCACGCACGCCATAGGCCTGGACGAGTGCAGCAGGAGCCGGCGTATCGGTGTTGGCGAGATCCGGCTGGACAAGGATCCGGCGGTTGGCCTCAAGCCACTTCACCGTTGTCGCCGCCCGCTGGTTGACCGAGCCCTCCTGCTTCAGCGACTTGGCGTTGCCGACGATCACCTCCGCACATGGCAGCTGGACCGTCCAGCCGCGTTCAGGATCGTCGAATCGCACGGTGCACCGATCCGCTCCGGTGGCCTTTGCAAGTCCGGCCAGCACCGCCTCCAGCTGCTTTTCCATCGTAGCTCCCTCAGACATTTCGACCCGTTCGCACGGCCGCGTGTGACGGCGCGGTGCACGAATGTTCCGGCGGGAAGATGACATGGCAGATGGGGCGTGCCAAGCTGATCGGGACACACCGCATGCTGCCTGCCGGGATGCCGGCTGCAACAATCAAGGGACCGCCGAATACCCACGGTTTGCGCTGCATCGCTGCCATGGAGCGTCGTGGCGGTACGCTGCCGCGCCGCCCGGACAGCCGCGGAGGGTTCTGGTGCGTCCGATCCAATTGCAGGAAACGCAACTGAAGCGAGGCATCTGATGTTCGATACCGTTCTGCTCGGCCCGACACTGCTGACCGCGCGGCCCGAAGAACCGGTCATAAGGCAGGGGTTTATCGGGATTGTCGGCAACAGGATCGCGGCGATGGGGCCGCTCGAGCGGCTGCCGGAGGGGTACGTCGCAAGAGAGGTTCTCGACCTCCCGGGCCGGCTCGTCACGCCGGGGTACGTCAACGTTCACACCCATGCCGTACTGTCGCTGATGCGCGGCATCGCCCTCGACATGGGCTTCGCTCCCGCCTACACGCGCGGCGTTCCGCACGGGCACGACATCCTCGAAGACGAAGCGGTCGCACTGGCGAGGCTCGGGGCGCTGGAGGCGTTGACCTTCGGCTCGACGACAATGGTCGACAGCTACGTCCACGCCCAGGCGACGTTGCCGGCGATGGCCGAGCTCGGGCTGCGGGTCTGGTCGTGCACGCGGTTCCACGACGTCGACTTCACCCGCGTGCACGAGGGCGAGTGGAAGTACGATCCGAGGATCGGGGAACAGTGCCTCGAAGAGACGCTCGCGCTGATGAAGGCCCATCATGGTGGCGCCGGTGGCCGCACGCACGTCATGCTGGCTCCGCATGCGCCCGATACGTGCTCCGACGAACTGCTGGCCAGGGTTGCCGCTGTTTCCGCCGAGCATGGGCTCACCGTCTGGACCCACCTGTCGCAGAGCAGGCTCGAGAACCGGGTGATCGCCGATCGCAGCGGTTGCACACCGACCGAGCTGTTCGAAAGGCTCGGTCTCCTGAACGACCGCCTGATTGCCGCGCACTGCATCTACCTGACGGACGCCGACATCAGCCGCATTGCGGCGTCCGGGATGACCGGTGCCCACGTCCCGAAGGGCAATGCGACCGGCGGCAGCGCCGCACCGACCGCAAAGCTGAAGGCGCAGGGTGCGCGCATCGCCCTGGCGACCGACAACCTGACCCAGGACATGACGGAAGTGATGCGTTGGGCGCTTGCGGTCGCGCGGATGCAGTCGGGTCAGGTCTCGGACGATTGGCAGCCGCGGCACGTGTTTGCCATGGCGACATCGGTCGGTGCCGAAGCCCTCGGCAGGAAAGGCGAACTCGGCTGTCTCGCCGAGGGGGCGCTGGCGGACCTTGTGGTATTCGACGCGCGGCGGCCGCACTTCACGCCTCTGCTCGATCCGCTGGGAACGCTTGTCCACGACGGCTGCGGGCGTGATGTCGAGCATGTCTTCGTCGACGGCCGCCAGGTGATCCGGTCGGGTTCACCGACATTGGTCGATGGCGAACGGATCAGGGCCGAGGCGCAGCGGGTCGCCGAAACGATCTGGGAACGTGCGGCCGCCGAGGCCGCTGCAGAAGCGTGACTATGGCCGAGTGCGAACGTTTTCGGGCACCGATCCCCCCTGCTGCGCCAACCGGGTTCTGGCGGTGACGTCTGCACGAGGCACTTGCCCGGCGTCGCTCGGCTGCGCGATCCGCTGACGCAGGACACTTCCTGATATGTTGACAGGCCCGCTTCACTGCATGAATGATAAATGTCACGCAGAAGAAAAGAAGCTGGGCGGCACCAGCATATGCACGACGTGCCTGTAATTCCCGGGAGGACACAGATGAATTTCCTTTTGTCTCGATATGTACTGTCGGTTGTGGCGCTGATCATCGGCGCGCTATGGGTGGTGCCAGATACGGCCCGCGCTGATGAATGGCCGGAGAGGCCGGTTACTTTGGTTGTCAAGTATTCTGCAGGCGGAGGTACTGATCTCATCCTGAGAAGCTTGGCAAAAGCCATGGAAAGTGAATTGGGTCAGACGATAAAGGTCACCAACATGACTGGCGGTGTTGGGTCGATTGCTGCCCAACATGTTTTTGATCAGCCGGCTGACGGGTACACGTGGCTGGGCTTCGGAAATTTCCTGAAGCACTTCCGGCCGATGGGCCTTGTTGATATCACGCCGTGGAAGGATTTCGACATGTTCCTCGCCGGCAACTCTCTGGCGAGTTGGTCCGTCAACGCTGATTCACCGATCAAGTCGTTCGAAGACTTCGTGGAACTTGCGCGCGCCAAGCCGGGCGAACTCAAGGTCGCGACCGACGGCAAGGGCGGTCTCTGGCACGAGGTCATGTCGATGCTCGGCGCCACGCTTGACTTCAAGGTGAACCTGATAACCTACGACGGCGGCGCGCCGGCGACCCTCGCCGCGCTCCAGGGCGAGGTCGACGTGGTGTGCTCGGGGTTGCACGAACACATCGAGTTCATCAAGGCGGGCAAGCTTCGGAACCTGGCGCAGTTCTCCGGCGAGGACATGGAAGTGCCCGGTGTCGGTACCTTGCGGTCGATCACCAACATCGTTCCCGAGACCAAGGACATGGCCCCGTTCGGAAGCATGTACGGGATCGCCCTGAAGCGCGGCACGCCGAAGCCGATCCTCATGAAGGTCAAGGCCGCCATCGAGAAGGCCCAGCAGGATCCAGGCTTCAACAAGATGCTCGAGGACCGGTATCTGCGGAAGGCATTCCTCTATGGCGAGGAAGCCGACCGCAAGGCGGCACAGCTCGAGGTAATGGCGGCCAACCTCTTCCACGAGCTCGAAATTTCCAAGGAAAGCCCTGAAGAACTGGGGCTGCCTCCGGTGAACGAGTTCAACACCTGGTGGCCGCCGGCTGACTATCAGCCCTCCGTGGTGGAATGATGAGTTCAAGCGAGATCGACCGGGGGGTGCGCCCCCCGGTCGGAGACTACGTCCTGGCCGGCGTCATTGCGGCGCTGTCGGTTACGGTAATCGTCGCCGCCTTCCTGATGCCGCGCGCCGAGGGCTGGAGCCAGTCGCCCGGACTGTTTCCCCTGATCTCCGGCGTCGGCCTGCTCGCGATGGCGGCCATCCTCGCCTTCGCCGCGTGGCGCGGGCGTACGATTGTGGAGGCGCCGGCGACGGACTCCGGCCAACCGGCAGAGGAGGAGCCGGTCGACATTGGCCGGACCCTGCTCGTCGCCGCGAGCATACTCGTCTACGCGCTGGTGCTGGTGCCTCTCCTGGGCTACCGGATCGCGACCCTCGTCTACCTGCTGGCCGCGATCTGGTATTTCTGGCGCGGCAATCTGCTTGTCATTGCGGCGATTTCGATTGGCGCGACGGTCTTCCTGTCCGAGACCTTCCAGCGCGCGTTCTCGATCATCCTTCCCTGAGCGAGTCGGATTCGTGCCGAACCTGATCTCAGAGTTCCAGTCCTTCGTCGATCAGTTCGCTACCGCCCTGCAACCGGGGTTGCTGGTTGCAAGCGCGGCCGGGGCTGTTCTCGGCATTGTCTGGGGCGCCATGCCTGCCCTGTCGACGACGATGGCAATGGCGCTGCTCATCGGTTTCTCGGCGAGCATGGACCTCAACGCGGCGATCATGTTCCTGCTTGCCGTCTACATGGGCAGCACGATGGGCGGCTCCATCGCGGCCGTGTTCGTCAACATTCCGGGCACGCCGGCCGCGGTGTGCACCGCGATGGAAGGATTTCCCCTCGCCAAAAAGGGACAGGGCGGGCTTGCGCTCGGCACCGCCTTCACCGCCTCGTTCATCGGCAATCTCGCCGGGCTTGCCTTCCTCGTCTTCCTGTACCCGCTCATCCTTGCGCTGGCGTTGAAGATCGGCGCCTGGGAGCTGTTCCTGCTGGCCATCATCGGCATCCTGCTCACCGGCAACCTCACCTCGGGCGGGCATCCGGTCAAGGGCTGGATATCGGGTTGGCTTGGCATCCTGATTGCCATGATCGGACTGGATCCGGTGAATGCCTACCCGCGGTTCACGTTCGGCATCAACGAGCTCTACGGCGGGCCCGGGTTCGTGCCGATCATGATCGGGCTGTTCGGAGTCGCCGAGGTGCTGCGGGTGCTCCCTCAAGGCACTCCCTATACCATTCCCTACAAGAGCGGCACGCTGTTTCCGCCCCTCGGGATCCTTGGCAGGGTCTCGAAGACGGGGGTGCGCTCGGGCCTGATCGGCGCCGTCATCGGCGCCATACCGCCGCTCGGGCCGGACGTCGCCGCGTTCGTCTCCTACGGCGTGGCGAAGAAGCGGGCCAAGGGGGCGGTGGCCGAGGAGTACGGACGCGGCTCGCTCGACGGAGTCGCCGCGGCGGAAACCGCAAACAACGCCTCGATCGGCGGCACGCTGCTGCCGATGCTCGCGATCGGCATACCTGGCGGCGTGGTGGCGGCGATGTACCTCGGGGCGTTGAACCTCCACAACGTCGTCGTCGGGCCGATGATCGAGTTCAGCTATCCGGGGCTCGTGCATTTCCATTACGCCGCGCTCCTGATCGGTTCGATCTCGACCTACGTGGTGGCGCTGCTGATCGCCAGGCCGACAATCAGGCTGCTGGCCACTCCGCGCCAGATCCTGATGCCGTTGCTCATCCCGCTGTGCGTGATCGGCGCCTACGCGTCCGACATGACGATGTTCGGCGTCTACGTCATGCTCGTCGCCGGGTTGGTCGGCTTCGTGCTCAATCACCTTGGCGTTCCGCTCGGGCCGATGGCGATGGGGCTCATACTCGGACCGCTGGCCGACACCAGCTTCAGGCGCGCCCTGGCGATCTTCGAGGGCGAACCGCCGTGGATCGTGCTGTCGCGGCCGGTCGGTGTTGTCCTTCTGCTGGTGATCGCGTGGATTGCCTACGATGGCCTCATCCGGCCCATGCGACAGCCGAAGCCGCTGCGCCCGTCGGCATAGCGGCAGGCGGCAGGGAACAGCGCCGTGGAAGCAAAAGGTGCCGTTGACCGCGCGCCTGCCGCCCGGCCACTGTTGACCGGGCACACCTGACTTCCTGTGGGGGGACGAAGAGTGGAAATGACATCAGCAGCTTCCGAAGAGTTCGACCTCGTGGTGCGGGGCGGAACCGCGCTGACGGCGGATCCGGCCCGCCCGCAGATCGACGATGCCGTCATCGGCATCCGCGACGGCCGCCTCGCGATCGTCGCCGCCGCCTCCGAGGTCGGCGATCTCTCCGCGTCGCGGACGATCGATGCTAGCGGCTTCGTGATCACGCCCGGATTGATCAACGTGCACACCCACACCATCCTTTGCATGGTCCGCGGCGTGGCCGAGGACATGGGCTTCGCCCCGGCGTATACACCCGGCGTCCCGCACGGCCACGAGGTGACCCCGGACGAGGCGCGGGCACTGGCGCGGCTCGGCGCCATGGAGGCGATGCTGTTCGGCTCGACGCTGATCAACGACAGCTACGTCCATGCCGACGTCACCCTCCCGGCGATGGCCGAGCTCGGCCTGCGCGTGTTCGCCTGCGGACGCATCCACGATGTCGATTTCTCGACCGTCCACCGCCAGGTCTGGGAGCACAAGCAGGCGATCGGCGAGCGCACCCTGTCCGAGGCGGTGTCCCTTGCCGAGCGCTGGGACGGGGCGTTCGGCGGCCGGGCCGGCGTCCAGCTCGCCGCCCACGCCCCCGACACCTGTTCGCGCGACCTCCTGAAAGCCATCGACACGGCGCGCAGGAACCTCGGGCTGCGCGTCAACATCCACCTCGCGCAGAGCAGGATCGAGGTCGAGCGGGTCCGGGAACGCGACGGCATGACCACGGTCGAACTCCTTGACGACGTGGGCCTGCTGGACGACCGGTTGCTCGCCACCCACTGCCTGTTCCTGACCGACGACGACATCGTCCGCGTCGGCCGCGCCGGCGTCACCGTCAACCACATTCCCAAGGGCAACGCCACCGGCGGCACGGCGGCGCCGACGTCGCGGCTGCGCCGGGCCGGGGCGCGGCTCGCGCTCGGCACCGACAACATGCACGCCGACATGGTCGAGGTCATGCGCTGGGCGCTCGCCATCGGCCGCCTCCAGGAAGGCGCGGTGACCGATTTCTGGCAGCCCGAACACGTGTTCCGCATGGCGACCCTGGACGGCGCCCGCGCCATGGGCCTCGAGCACGAGATCGGCAGCCTCGAGCCCGGCAAGAAGGCGGACCTCGTCGGCTTCGACTTCCGCCGCGCCCACCTCACCCCCAACGTGAACCCGCTGGGCAACCTCATCCACGTGGCCCAGGGCCGCGATGTCGACTTCGTCGTCGTCGACGGCCGCGTCGTGGTCGAGGGCGGCCGCCCGACCCTGGTCGACGAGGCGGAGGTGCGCAGCGAGGCGGCACGCGCCGCAAGCCAGCTGTGGGGCCGGGTGGAGAAGGCGGCCTAGACGACGACCTGAGCGACCGCCGTCACTGCACCGGCGAGGCCGCGTCGCCGGCGCGTTCCTGCGACCGTCTCCAGCGCAGCCAGTGGCCGCCGAGCGGTTGGCCGACGCACGATTCGGCGACCGCGACGGCCGCCGCCAGCCGGTCGAGGTCGACGCCGGTCGAATACCCCCCCGCCTCCAGCATGTGCACGAGGTCCTCGGTCGCAAGGTTGCCCGCGGCACCCGGCGCGAACGGGCAGCCGCCCAGCCCGCCGATCGACGCGTCGAGCTTCCGTACCCCGGCCTGCAGCGCTGCGAACGCGTTGGCGCAGCCGAGGCCGCGGGTGTCGTGGAAATGGGCCGACAGCCGCGCCGGGCCGTGGTCGGGCATGAGCGCGCTGAAGCAGCGGTGGACCGACGTCGGATCGGCGGCACCGATGGTGTCGGCGACCGCGATCTCCGAGGCTCCGGCATCCGACAGCCGGCCGGCGAGGCGGATGACGACATCGAGCGGCGTCGGCCCCTCGAACGGGCATTCGAAGGCCACCGCCAGGTAGGCGCGGGTGCGCAGGCCGTCCGCAGCCGCCCGACCGATCACGTCGCACGACACCGCGATCGCCTCGTCGAGCGACATGGCGATGTTCTTGCGGTTCATGGTCTCGGTGCAGCTCACGACCACCGCTACCGACCGCGCGCCCGCGGCGACCGCCCGCTCGTAGCCCTTCATGTTGGGCACCAGCACCGAGTACTCGACATCGCCCGCCTGCGGCAGCTTCGCCATCAGAGCGTCGGCGTCGCGCAGCTGCGGGACCCATCTTGGCGACACGAAGCTCGTCGCCTCGATGCTCCTGATGCCGCTGTCCAGCAGCGACCGGATGATCCGGAGCTTGTCGTCAGTGTCGACGAACGTCGCCAGGTTCTGCAGCCCGTCCCGCGGGCCCACCTCGTTGATTGTCACCCGGTCACCCGTCATCGCATCTCACCCGATCACCCTGTCGGCGCGCAGCCTGGCGATCTCCTCGTCGGTCTTGCCGAGCAGGTCGCGCAGAACCGCCTCCGTCTGCTGCCCGAGCAGCGGCGGCGGGCTCATCGGGCCGCCGTTGCTGCGGCTGAGCTTGACCGGGTTGCCCGGCATCCTCACCGTTCCGCCCTGCGGGTGCGCGACCTCGACGATCATGTCGCGCGACAGCACCTGCGGTTCGTTCAGCGCATGCTCGAAATCGTTCACCGGCGCGCACGGCACGTCGTGCTTGCGCAGCCGCTGCAGCCATTCATCGCAGGTTCCGGTCTTGAGGATCTCCGTCACCCGGCGGTTGATGAAGGCGCGGTTCTTCCATCGGCCCGGCTGGGTTTCGAACTCGGGATCCATCAGGTCGTCGGCGCCCACGACCTCGCGGAACGACTTCCAGCCGCCATCGGTGATGACGGCGATGATGATCCACCTGTCCTTGGTGGGAAACGTGTCGTACGGCACGTGGACGAAATGCGCGTTGCCGAGCTGCTCCGGGTTCTTGCCGGACAGGAAGTACATGGTGGCCATGTAGTTGAGCAGGCTGATCTGCACGTCGAGCATCGAGATGTCGACGTGCTGCCCCTCCCCGGTACGTTCCCGCTCGGCCAGCGCCGCCAGTATGCCGATCACCCCGAACATGCCGCCGCCCAGGTCGCCGATCGGGATCCCGGCCCGGGTCGGCGGGCCGCCGGCGCTGCCGGTGATCGACATGCCGCCGCCCATGCCCTGCGCCACCTGGTCGAACGCGGGAAGGTCCCGGTACGGCCCGGTCTCGCCGAAGCCGGTGATCGAGCATGTGATGACGCGCGGATTGACCGGCGCCAGGCTGTTCCTGTCGATGCCCAGCCGTTCGATCACCCCCGGCTTGAAGTTGTTCACGACGACGTCGGCATGCCGCACCAGCTCCTTGAACAGCGACAGCCCCTCCGGCGACTTGAGGTCGACGCACACGCTCTCCTTGTTCCGGTTGAGGGTGAGAAAGTATGCTCCCATGCCGTGAAGGCTGTTCTCGGGGTCGGTCGCCAGCAGCTTTCGGGTTCCCTCGCCGGCCAGCGGCTCGACCTTGATCGTGCGCGCGCCGAGATCGGCCAGCACCATCGTGCAGTAGGGTCCCGACAGCATGTGCGTCAGGTCGAGGACGGTGATGTGCTGGAGTGGCTTGGTCGAGGCGGTTTGGGGAGGGATCATGCTCGTCTGCCTGCGGCGGTGGGACCGTATTTGCATACAATAGGCATGTTTTGCTGGCAACCCGCACGCCGGAAACGCTTGGATTCTTTGATCCGAAGGGTTGGTGTGATAGCGTCATTGTATCCGACTTGACGGCCGGGAGCGCGATGGCCGCGAAACAAACAACCACCGACCGCGTCTACGAAGCCCTCAAGGCGGCGATCCTCGCTGGCGAATATCCGCCACGGACGCATCTTACCGCCGAGGGTATCGCGAGGCGCCTGAAGGTCAGTCGCACCCCGGTCCGCGAGGGGTTGCGGCGGCTGCATGCGGAGGGGCTGGTCGACCTGGTCGCCAACCAGGGCGCCTTCGTGGTCAGCCTGTCGATGGCCGAGATGGCCGAGATCTACACCCTGCGGGCGATGCTCGAGGGCCGCGCCGCGGAGCTGGCCGCTCACCGTCTCACCGATGCCCAGCTGGACGAACTGGCACGGCTGGCGGACCGGATGGAATCGTTCGCCGCCGGCAACGATCCCGACCAGCTGTCGGCCGTCGGCGCGGCCAATGACCGTTTCCACATGCTGATCGCCGAAGCGGCGGGCAGCCCGCGGCTCACCCTGATCCTGTCGACCCTGCTCGAGGTGCCGGTGGCATTGCGGACGTTCAGCCGCTACACGCCGGAAGAATTCCGGCGCAGCATGCAGCACCACCGTGACCTGATTGCGGCCTTCGCGGCCCGTGATGCGGAATGGGCCCGGGTGACCATGGAATGCCATATCAACTCGGCGCGGTCGATCTACACGCGGGCCGTACGCGATCTTCTGGAGTCGCACGAGCCCGGCTGAGCAGGGCCGTCGCGGCCGGCCTTGACCGGGTCGGAGCCCGTGCATACGTTCGCCACCGTCACGCCGATTCCCGCAGGCGACGCCGGTCCGGCGCCGCCGGTCCCCCGTGGAGAGAGAGTCATGGCCACTCACGCCGTTTCCGACGATACCTTCGAGCAGGATGTACTGAAGTCCGACAGTCCCGTCGTCGTCGACTTCTGGGCCGAATGGTGCGGGCCCTGCAAGCAGATCGCCCCCGCGCTCGACGAGATCGCCAGCGAAATGGCCGACAAGGTCAAGATCGCCAAGCTCAACATCGACGAGAACCCCGAAACGCCGATCCGCTACGGCGTCCGGGGAATTCCGACCCTCCTGCTGTTCAAGGACGGCCAGGTTGCCGCCCAGCACGTGGGCGCGGTCCCGAAGAGCAAGCTCGTCGAGTGGATCGAACGATCGATCTGATCCGCGCCTACCGCTCGTCCAGCGCCAGCACGTGGCCGGCCAGGTATAGCGATCCGCAGACGAGAATGCGCGGCGCGACGTCGCCCACGTCGCGACACTGCGCCAGCGCCTCGGTCACCGTCGGCGCGGTTTCGGCCTCGAAGCCCTGTCCTTCGGCGATGTCCGCGAGGTCGCCGGCCGGTATGGCGTTCTCCTCGCCCGGTATGGTCACCGTGATCACCTTGCGCGCCAGCCCCCTGAACGGCGCGAGGAAGCCTGCCGGGTCCTTGCTGTTGAGCATGCCGACGACGAGCACCAGCGGCCGCGGGGTGCGTTCTTCCAGTTCGGCCATCGATTGCGCCAGCGCCCGTCCGGCCGCGGGATTGTGGCCACCGTCGAGCCAGATCTCCGCACCTTTCGGCGCATAGAGAAACAGCCGGCCGCCGGTCAGGTTCTGCAGCCGGGCCGGCCACTCCGCACCGGCGATGCCGGCCTCGATGGCGGTTTCGGCAAGCACGCCCGGTCCGAGGGCCCGTGCCGCCGCTATGGCGGTGCCGGCGTTGTCGATCTGGAACCGGCCGGCAAGCCGCGGCAGCGGCAGGTCGAGAAGGCCCGCTTCGTCCTGGTACACGAGGCGGCCATGTTCCTCGTGCGCATGCCAGTCCTGGCCGTGGACGAGGATCGGCGCCCCGATGCGGGCGGCATGATCCTCGATGACCCGCCGTGCCGCGTCCTCCTGCGGACCCACCACGCAAGGCACGCCCGGTTTCAGGATGCCGGCCTTTTCCGCCGCGATCGCCTCGATGTCGTCGCCGAGGTACTGCTGGTGATCGAGGTCGACCGTCGTGATCACGGCGAGTGCGGGGTGGTCGATCACGTTGGTGGCGTCGAGCCGGCCGCCGAGGCCGACCTCCAGCAGCACCCAGTCGGCCGGATGTCGCGCGAAGGCGAGCAGGGCAGCCACCGTGGTGATCTCGAAGAAGGTGATGGGCTGGCCACGGTTGGCCTGTTCGCACTCCTCGAGCAGCGCGATCAGCGCCGGCTCGGGGATGGGTTCGCTGCCGCCGTCGGTGCCGAGGCGGATGCGTTCGTGAAACCGCACCAGATGGGGCGAGGTGTAGACGTGGACGGCTCGTCCCGAACGTTCCAGCATGGCGCGCAGGTAGGCGACCACAGAGCCCTTGCCGTTGGTGCCGCCGACGTGGATGACCGGCGGCAGCGCTCGTTCCGGGTTGCCCAGCGCCGCGAGCAGGCGCTCGACGCGGGAAAGGTCGAGATCGATCACCTTGGGGTGGAGCGTCAGCAGGCGCTCGAGGATCGCATCGCTTCTGGCCATGGAGGAGATACCGTGTGGCGCGGCGCGTCCGCTCACGCCTGGGGGGCGGCGGGCGGGGCGGTGTCCTCGCCGTCCGCGTCGCCGCCGTCGGCTCCGGTCGCCTCAGGCTGCGCCTCGGCGTCGGAGGAGGCGCTGTCGGCGTCAGGGGCGCTGCCGAGGGCGGGAGCATGCGTCAGGAGGCGGACAAGCCTGGAGAGGGTTTCCCGCAACTGGTGGCGGTGGACCACCATGTCCACCATCCCGTGTTCGAGGAGATATTCGGCGCGCTGGAACCCCTCCGGCAGCTTCTCGCGGATCGTCTGCTCTATGACGCGGGGGCCGGCGAAGCCGACGAGGGCGCCCGGTTCGGCGATATGGACGTCTCCCAGCATCGCGTAGGAGGCGGTCACGCCGCCGGTCGTCGGATGCGTCAGCACGACGATGTAGGGCAAGGACGCCTCGCGCAGCCGCTGCACCGCGACTGTCGTCCGCGGCATCTGCATCAGCGACAGGATGCCTTCCTGCATCCGGGCGCCGCCCGCCGCGGCGAACATGATGAACGGCGCCCGCCGCTCGATCGCGGCTTTCATGCCGCGGATGATCGTCTCGCCGGCGGCGATGCCGAGCGAACCGCCGAGGAAATCGAAGTCCTGGACCGCCGCCACGACGGTGATGCCGTCGAGCGTGCCGACGCCGAGGGCGACGGCATCCTTGAGGCCGGTCCTCTGCCGCGCCTCCTTCAGACGGTCGGTGTAGCGCCGTTCGTCGCGAAACTTCAGCGGATCCTGCACCACGTCGGCGGCCGGAAGCTCCTCATACTCGCCGCCGTCGAACAGGAGCTTGAGCCGGGTCCGCGCGGCGACCCGCATGTGATAGTTGCTGCCGGGAATGACGAACTGATTGGCCTCGAGATCGCGGTGAAACACCATCTGGCCGGTCTCGGGGCACTTGACCCACATGTTGTCCGGCATCTCCCGCGGGCCGAGGAAGCTGCGGATTTTCGGCCGAACGACGTTCTTGATCCAGTTCACGCGAAATACGGTCCTTTCGATACGCTGACGGCGGCTATCCGACGCTGGCGGTCGCCGCGCCGCGCACGCCCTCGGCCAGCCGGCCGACCAGGCTCAGCACCCTGTCGCGCGCGTCGGCGCCGGCACCGCCCGTCTGCTCGAGGCTCTTCCTGATTTCGTCGACCAGCGCCGAGCCGACCACCACCCCGTCGGCGACGGCGGCGATGGCGGCGGCCTGCTCCGGCGTGCGGACGCCGAAGCCGACCGCGATCGGCAGGCTGGTGTGACGCCTGATGCGGCGCACTTCGGCGGCGACCCGGCCGGTGTCGGGAGCGGCAGCGCCGGTAATGCCGGTGATCGAGACGTAGTAGAGGAAGCCCGAGGTGTTGGCGAGGACCGCCGGCAGGCGCCTGTCGTCGGTGGTCGGCGTCGCCAGCCGGATGAAGTTGATGCCGGCGTTGAGCGCCGGCACGCACAGCTCCGCGTCCATCTCCGGCGGCAGGTCGACCACGATCAGCCCGTCGATG
>CAZSNL010000059.1:0-2153 GCA_964608275.1 uncultured Hyphomicrobiales bacterium
TCGCCGTGTCCCGGCGCGGGCAGCCGCTCGACGTGACGCGGCAACAGCTGTTCCTTGCGCTGGCGGCCGAGGTTCCGGTCGACGGGGAATGGAAGGCAAACCCCTACCGGCGGTGGAACGAGATCGACGGTTCACTCCCTGACATCCCGATTCAGGTCTTCGGGCCGCCGCCGACGTCCGGCACCCGCGATGCATTCGTGGAGCTCGCAATGGAGCCAGGCTGCAAGTCGCTGCCCGAGCATGAAGCGCTCAACGCGGACGAAGCCAGGCTGAAATGCAGCCGGATGCGGCAGGACGGGCTGTTCATAGAAGCCGGCGAGAACGACAACCTGATCGTCCAGCGCCTGGATGCCGATCCGCAGGCCTACGGGATCTTCGGCTACTCGTTCCTGTACGAGAACGAGGACAGGCTGCAGGCAGTGGCGCTGGAAGGCGTGACCCCCGGGTTCGACACCATCGCCGACGGCAGCTATCCGCTGTCGCGACCCGTCTTCATCTACTTCAAGAATGCGCATCGCGGCGTCATCCCCGGCTTCGAGGAATTCATTGCCGAGTACATGAGCGATGCCGCGCTGTCCGAAGACGGCTATCTCGCCGACCGCGGCCTCGTACCGTTGTCCGAGGAGAAGCTCGAGGAAGTCCGGGACGAGGTGTTGCAGGCCAGGAACATGCAGCGCTTCGCCAGCAACTGAACAAGCGCAACGTGCCATGGCGCCGTCCGCGGCGCCATGGTACCTCGCTCTGTCATTCCAGCACGAGCCACGGCGAAATGACGGGTTATCTGTTTCTGGCGATCCTCACCCTGAGCACCGTTGCATTCCTTCTGGGACGCAAGCGTGCCATCGACCTCAGCAGCTACGGGTCGCTCAGACTGCATTCCAGGCCCGCTTACCACGGCGCGTTCGTCGCCGCCTGGGCGGGCGTGCCGGCGCTCCTGCTGGTCCTCATATGGGTCGCGCTTCAGGGGCCGGTGATCGATCGCCTGCTGATCGCCAGTCTTCCCGCGGAGCAGACGCAGGGACTGAGCGCGGACAGGATCAACCTGCTGCTGAGCGAAATCAGGTCGGTGGCATCCGGCGTCCTGTTCCGCGAGCCCGAGCCATTCGTTCGCGAGGCCGCCGAGCGCTATCTCGCGTGGGCCGCGATATCCCGCTGGGCCATGGTGGCATGTGCGCTGTCGATCGTGCTCCTGGCAGGCGCTGTTGCCTGGTGGAGGCTCGCACCGGCCTTCCGGGCCCGTCACCGCGTCGAGAGCTTCCTCAGCGGCCTGATGATATTCTGTTCGCTGGTGGCGGTGCTGACGACCCTCGGCATCGTCGTGTCGCTCCTGTTCGAGGCGATGCGGTTCTTCGCCCGGGTGCCGCCGAGCGAGTTCTTCTTTGGCCTGAACTGGGAACCGCAGATCGCGATCCGTCCCGAACAGGTGGCAGGCGCGGGGGCATTCGGTGCCGTTCCCGTATTCGCCGGCACGTTGCTCGTCGCAGCAATCGCGATGCTGGTGGCGATACCGATCGGGCTGTTTTCAGCCATCTACCTTGCCGAGTACGCGGACGGGCGGGTGCGGTCGATCGTCAAGCCGCTGCTCGAGATCCTCGCCGGCATTCCGACGATCGTCTACGGCTTCTTCGCGATCCTGATCGTCGCGCCTGCAGTGCGCCAGGCCGGCGCCTCCATCGGAATCGACGTGTCGCCCAACAGTGCCCTGGTCGCCGGCGCGGTCATGGGCATCATGATCACGCCGTTCGTCTCGTCGCTGTCCGACGATGCGCTCGGCGCCGTGCCGCAGTCGCTGCGCGAGGGATCGTACGGTCTCGGCGCCACCAAGGCGGAGACGGTCATGAAGGTGCTGCTGCCGGCTGCCCTGCCGGGAATCATGGGCGGCATCCTGCTTGCCGTGAGCCGGGCGATCGGCGAGACCATGATCGTGGTGATGGCGGCCGGACTGATCGCCACCCTTACCGCCAATCCGCTCGACTCGGTGACCACGGTCACGGTTCAGATCGTGACGCTTCTCACCGGCGACACCGAGTTCGACAACCCCAAGACACTGGCCGCGTTCGCGCTGGGGCTCACGCTGTTCTTCGTCACGCTGGTCCTGAACGTGATCGCGCTCACCATCGTCCAGCGCTACCGGGAGCGTTATGAGTGAACAA
>CAZSNL010000059.1:2253-17455 GCA_964608275.1 uncultured Hyphomicrobiales bacterium
AAGCCGTCCGTTCAACTGGCAGCTGTTCCTGTCGGCCGACAGCCGGCATCCCGAGATTGCCGGCCTGGCGGGCGCGATCGCGGGATCGTTCTATGCTTTGCTCGTCTGTTTCGTGCTGAGCTTCCCGCTCGGCATCGCCGCGGCCATCTGGCTCGAGGAATTCGCCCCGCGCAACCGGTGGACCAACCTGGTCGAGGTCAACATCAACAATCTCGCGGCCGTGCCGTCGATCGTGTTCGGCCTGCTCGGCCTTGCCGTGCTCCTGAACTTCCTCGGCATGCCGCGATCGGCGCCCCTGGTCGGCGGCATGGTGCTCGCGCTGATGACGATGCCGACGATCATCATTGCAACCCGGGCGGCGCTGACGGCGGTGTCGCCGTCGGTGCGCGAGGCGGCCTACGGGGTCGGCGCCTCGAAGCACCAGGTCATCCTTCATCACGTTCTGCCGCTGGCGATGCCCGGCATCCTCACCGGAACCATAATCGGGCTGGCGCAGGCGCTCGGCGAGACGGCGCCGCTCCTGCTCATCGGCATGAACGCGTTCATCAACAGCGCGCCCGAGGGCATCCTCCAGCCGTCGACGGCGCTGCCGACCCAGATCTTCATCTGGGCCGACAGTCCCGAACGGGGCTTCGTCGCAAAGACTTCGGCGGCGATCCTCGTCCTGCTCGGTTTTCTCGTATTGATGAACGGAGCTGCCGTGTACCTGCGCCGGCGGTTCGAGCGAAAGTGGTAGGGGCAACGCAATGGCCGTGACAGTGATCAACAGGAACGCGGACGCGCGGCGGGCCGGCGCGGCGGCGGACGCCGGCGCGGCACCGGAGCCGAAGATGCGGGCACGGAACGTCGACGTCTTCTACGGCCAGAAGCAGGCGCTGTTCGACGTCTCGCTCGACCTTCGGCCCAACACGGTCACCGCGCTCATCGGACCGTCGGGCTGCGGCAAGTCGACCTTCATCCGCTGCCTCAACCGGATGAACGACGTCATACCGACCGCCCGCGTGACGGGAACCATCACGCTGGACGGCGAGGACATCTATGCGCCCGAGGTCGACGTGGTCGAGTTGCGGGCACGCGTCGGCATGGTATTCCAGAAGCCGAACCCGTTTCCTAAATCGGTATTCGACAACGTGGCGTACGGCCCGCGCATCCACGGCCTCGCGGCGAACCGCGCCCAGCTCGAGGAGATCGTGACGACGGCGCTGACCAAGGCAGGCCTGTTCGAGGAAGTGAAGGACCGGCTGAACCAGCCCGGCACCAGCCTGTCGGGCGGCCAGCAGCAGCGCCTGTGCATCGCCCGCGCGATCGCGGTGGAGCCGGAGGTGATCCTGATGGACGAGCCGTGTTCGGCGCTCGATCCGATCGCCACGGCGCGCATCGAGGAACTGATGGACGAACTCAGCCAGAACTACACCATCGTGATCGTCACCCACTCGATGCAGCAGGCGGCGCGGGTGTCGCACCGGACGGCGTTCTTCCACCTCGGCCACCTCGTCGAGGAAGGCGACACCGACCAGATCTTCACGAACCCCGGCGACGAACGGACACAGGACTACATCACCGGCCGGTTCGGATAGGTGAGGGAGATACGGCCATGGCACACATCGTTTCGGCCTACGACGAGGAACTGGCGGCCCTCGACAACGAACTCGCCCGCATGGGCGGGCTCGCCGAACAGCAGCTTGCGCAGGCCATCGACGCCATGAGCCGGGCCGACCACGAGCTCGCCGAGGAGGTGATCCGGGCCGACAAGGAGATGGACCGGCTGGAGCGCGAGGTGGAGGAGCGCGCGGTGCTGCTGATCGCCCGCCGCCAGCCGATGGCGCGCGACCTGCGGGAGGTCGTCGTCGCCATCAAGACGTCGTCGGACCTCGAGCGCATCGGCGATCTCGCCAAGAACATCGCCAAGCGGGTCAAGGTGCTGAGCGGCGACCGGCCGATCAAGATCATCGGCGGGCTGGGGCGGATGGCGCGGCTGGTGCTGGAGCAGCTCAAGAACGTGCTCGATGCCCATGCCAGGCGCGACGCCGACAAGGCGCTGGAAGTCTGGCTGAGCGATGAGCAGATCGACGCCATGTACAACTCGCTGTTCCGCGAGCTCCTGACCTACATGATGGAGGATCCGCGCAACATCGGCATCTGCACCCACCTCCTGTTCGCGGCCAAGAACATGGAGCGCATGGGCGATCATGCCACCAACATCGCCGAGAACGTGTACTTCCTGGTCCATGGCGTCTCGCTCGCCGACGAGCGGCCGAAGCTCGACGTCACCACCGCGATACCGCTCGACCCCGGAAAGGATGACCGATGACCGGCGCCTCCGCGGCCGGGACAGTGACCGGACGCGGCGCGGCGTCGCCGCTCAGCGCCGGGGCTTCCGGCACGAGCGAGGCAGCGACCCGGCCGACCGTGCTCGTGGTCGAGGACGAGGAGTCGCTGCAGGTCCTGCTCGCCTACAACCTCGAGGCGGAGGGGTTCCGCGTCCGTTCGGCGGCGCGCGGCGACGAGGTCGAGATGCTGGTCGACGAAGAGAAGCCGGACCTCGTCCTGCTCGACTGGATGCTGCCGGGGACGTCGGGTGTCGAGGTGTGCCGGCGGCTGCGGGCGCGGCCCGGGACGAAGGATCTGCCGATCATCATGCTGACCGCCCGCGGCGAGGAAGCCGATCGCATTCGCGGGCTGCGCACCGGTGCCGACGATTACGTGGTCAAGCCGTTCTCGGTCCCCGAGCTCATCGCGCGGGTCCATGCCATCCTGCGCCGGGCCCATCCGGAGGCGGTCGCAGATCGCCTCGTCGCCGGCGACATCGTGGTCGACCGGACCACCCGCCGCGCCCGCCGCGGCGACCGCGAGCTCGATCTCAGCCCGACCGAGTTCCGCCTGCTCGAGTTCCTGATGCGGAGCCCGGGACGCGTGTTCAGCCGCGAGCAACTGCTCGATGGCGTGTGGGGACGCGACGTCTACGTCGATGAGCGCACGGTTGACGTCCACATGGGCCGGCTTCGCAAGACGCTCAACCGCGGCCGCAAACGCGACCCGATCCGCACCGTTCGCGGTGCCGGCTACGCATTCGACGAACGCTTCGGCGCGTGAGTTGCGACGGGCGCGGCCTTCAGCCCTTCTTCAGACGGCGGCGCTCCTGCAACGGCTGGTAGGCGATCCTCGCGTGGTGCTCGCAGTAGGGGCCTCCGCTCCTCGGCTCGCGGCCGCAGAAGTAGAAGTCCTCGGCTCCGGGATGGCCGATCGGCCACCGGCAGGTGCGTTCGTTGAGGGCCAGGATGTGGACCCGCTCGGCTGGCGGAATCTCCAGTTCATGGACCGGTGCCGGCTCGCGCACCGGTTCCGGGACGTAGACCGTCTCCACCTTGAGCGCGGCGCTGCCCTGGGAGCGGAACTGCACGCGCGCGGGATGCGACGGCTGGCGGGGGCGGCGTGGCCGGTGGGTCCGCGCGGGCGTCGCCCGGCCCGACAACCCCAGCCGGTGAACCTTGCCGATGACCGCGTTTCGGGTGACCCCTCCGAGCCGGCTAGCGATCTGGCTGGCGCTCAGGCCTTCCGCCCACAGCGTCTTCAGCAATTCCACCCGTTCTTCGGTCCAGCTCATCGCCGCAATCTCCTGCCGGTTCATTTTCGGAGGATTCGGAATCCCTCCGTCTTCGCCGGTCCGCCGGACCGACGTTTGCCGAGCACTCCACTCGATCAGAGAACGCTACATATCGTGGTAGGTGGTTTGTACCCTACTATATAGCCGGGCACGGGCGCAAGGAGCCGCAACGCCGACTCCCGTGTTTTCCCCAACATTGTGGCACATTCGAGTCAGGAAGCGGCACCGTCGCACGGACACGGATGGCCCGGCGACCGTAGTCGAACATGGATTGCGTCCGATTGACAGCGAAGCCGGCGAGTCCTTATAAGACCGCTCACGTCCGGGTTGTCAGTTGACGCGCCGCCGGCCCGCCGGCGGCCGTTGATTTTTGCGCGGAAGCCTCATGATAGAACCCGTCCTTCCGACCTATGCACGCCAGGATCTCGCCTTCGAGCGGGGCGATGGCGCCGCCATCTACACGACCTCCGGTGACCGCTATCTCGATTTCGGCGCCGGCATTGCGGTCAACGCTCTGGGTCACTGCCATCCTCGTCTGGTCGAGGCACTCGTCAACCAGGCGCACCGTCTCTGGCATACGTCCAATCTGTACCGGGTGCCCGGCCAGGAGCGGCTTGCGAGGCGCCTCGTCGAGGCCACCTTCGCCGATACGGTGTTCTTCTGCAATTCGGGCGCCGAGGCGATCGAGTGTGCCATCAAGATGGCCCGACGCCATCATTTCGTGAACGGCTCGCCGGAGCGCTATCGCCTGATCACGTTCGAAGGCGCCTTTCACGGGCGCACCCTGGCCACCATCGCTGCCGGCGGCCAGAAGAAGTATCTGGAGGGTTTCGGGCCGAAGGTCGATGGCTTCGACCAGGTGCCGTTCGGCGACCTGGAGGCCGTGACCGAGGCGATCGGCGCGCAGACGGCGGGCATCCTGATCGAGCCCGTGCAGGGCGAAGGAGGCATACGCCCGGCCGAGCCGGCGTTTCTGCGCGCCCTGCGCCGGCTGTGCGACGATCGGGGGCTGCTGCTCGTCTTCGACGAGATCCAGTGTGGCATGGGTCGCACGGGGCGGCTGTTCGCGCATGAATGGGCAGGGGTAACGCCCGACATCATGGCCATCGCCAAGGCCATCGGCGGAGGTTTTCCGCTTGGAGCCTGCCTTGCGACCGGAGACGCGGCAAAGGGGATGACGGCCGGCACCCACGGCTCGACGTTCGGCGGCAATCCGCTGGCGATGGCCGTCGGCAACGCGGTGCTGGACGTGGTGCTCGAAGAGGGATTTCTTGAGCGCGTGCGCGCAGCTTCCACCCGGCTGAACCAGAAACTCGCCCGCATCGTCGACGAACACCCCGAGGTCGTCAGCGAGGTTCGGGGGCAGGGGCTGATGCTCGGCTTGAAATGCGTCGTCCCCAACACCCGGGTGATAGCCGCGCTCGCCGACGCGAAGATGCTTGCGATCGGCGCCGGCGACAACGTGGTGCGACTGCTGCCGCCGCTCATCGTTTCCGACGACGAGATCGACGAAGCCATGGACAAGCTTGCCGAGGCGTGCACCACGATCGAGCGCGAAGAGCGGTTACAGACCGAGCCGGCAAAATGACGTTGCCGTCACCGAAGCATTTTCTCGATCTGAGCGAACTGGACCGGGCTTGTCTTGCCGGCATGCTCGACACGGCGCGCCGCCTTAAGCAGGCCCGTGCCGGCAGGCCGCATGGCGAAGCGGATGCAGGGGCGCCATTGGCGGGGCGTCTGCTTGCGCTGGTCTTCGAGAAGCCGTCGACGCGCACCCGCGTCTCCTTCGATGTCGCCATGCGGCAGCTCGGCGGCGAGACGATCATGCTGTCGGGGGCAGAAATGCAGCTCGGCCGCGGCGAAACCATTGCCGATACGGCGCGCGTGCTGTCGCGCTACGTCGATGCTGCCATGTTGCGCATCCTCGACCACGACCATCTGCTGGAGTTCGCCCGCCATGCCTCGATCCCGGTCATCAACGGGCTCACCGGGCGCAGTCACCCATGCCAGATCATGGCCGATCTCCTCACCCTGCAGGAGCACAAGGGCGACCTTTCCGCGCTCAAGGTTGCCTGGACCGGCGACGGCAACAACGTCGCCCGCTCGTGGGTTCATGCGGCGGCCCGCTTCGACTTCGCGTTGACGGTGGCCTCTCCGCCGGCGCTGGCGCTGGAGGCGGAGCTGCTGGACTGGGCACGCAGTCTCAACCCGCGCATCGCGTTCACTGACGATCCGCAGGATGCGGTCGCGGGTGCAGACTGCGTGGTGACCGATACCTGGGTTTCGATGGGCGACGGCGACGGAACCAGTCGTCACAACCTCCTGAAGCCCTACCGCGTCGACGCGTCGCTCATGAAAAATGCGGCTCCCGATGCCATCTTCATGCATTGCCTCCCGGCGCATCGCGGCGAGGAGGTGACGGACGAGGTGATCGACGGGCCGCAGTCCGTCGTTTTCGACGAGGCCGAGAACCGGTTGCACGCGCAGAAGGGGATCTTGGCCTGGTGCCTCGAAAGCACCATCTGACGTCCGACGCCCGCTGACACAGGTACACGGTTGTGACGGATATTCCGAGATCCGAGCCGCAGGCATGGCCGGCGCGGTTTTCGCCCGACGATTCGGTGCTGCCATTCCAGGTGGCCGAACTCGGCGTGCGGGGCCGTGTGGTCAGGCTTGGGCCCATGGTGACCGACATCCTTGCCCGGCATGACTATCCGGAACCGGTGGCGAGCCTGCTCGCCGAGGCGTTGGCGCTGACTGCGATGCTCGGGGCCTCGCTCAAGTTCTCGGGCAAGTTCACCCTGCAGACGAGCACCGACGGGCCGGTCGACATGCTGGTCGTCGATTACGAGACGCCCGGCAAGATGCGCGCCTATGCGCACTTCGACGCCGACGGGCTCGCTGCGCTGCAGAACGGGCCACAGCCAGCGCAGAGCGTTCTCCTCGGCTCGGGCCACCTGGCGCTGACGATCGATCAGGGCGCGGACATGGACCGCTATCAGGGAATCGTGCCGATCGAGGATACCGGCCTTGCCGAAGCGGCCGACGTGTACTTCCGCCAATCGGAGCAGATCCCGACCAACATCAGGCTTGCCTCTGCGCGAATCTATGCCGGCGGCGAGCCGGGCTCGAAGTGGCGGTCAGGCGGCATCCTTGTCCAGCATCTGCCGGACGACGGTGTCCCCAGTCCCATGCCGATCGATTCCGGTGACGTGCCGGAAGGGGTGGAGTTCGAGCACGCGGTCGAGGACGACCGCTGGACGCGCGCGCGGCTGCTGACCGGGACGGTGGAGGACCACGAACTGCTTGACCCGACGCTGTCGTCGGAGCGGCTGCTGTTCCGCCTGTTTCACGAGGACGGAGTCACTGCCTTCAGCCCGACCCCGCTTGCCCGGCACTGCACGTGCTCGCGGGACCGGGTGCAGACTCTGCTCAGGCAATTCTCCGGCGACGATATCAGCTCGATGGTCGAGGACGGGCTGATCCGTGTCACCTGTGAGTTCTGTTCCGCACGTTACGACTTCGACCCCGAGGACATCGTCGGCTGACTGCCCCTCAGTGCAGGCTGCGCGTGTGATAGGGGCTGTCGAGCGAGAAGGCGGGAATGTCTACCGTGAACCGCTCGCCGGACCGGGACTGCATCTCGTAGGAGCCGACCATGAAGCCGGTGGGCGTCGCCAGCGGGGCTCCGCTCGTGTATTCGAAGCTGTCGCCGGGTTCCAGGACCGGCTGCTCGCCGACAACACCCGCGCCGCGCACCTCCTGCACCTTTCCGGTGGCGTCGATGATGCGCCAGTAGCGTGTCTTCAGCTGGACGACCTCTTCACCGCAGTTCTCGATCCGGATGGTGTAGGCCCAGAAGAAGTAATCGTCCTCAGGTGACGATCGGTCGTCCAGATATTCGGGTTCGACGCTGATGCGGATCGAACGGGTCTCGCGATTGTACATGTTCGTGGACTCGTCCCTTTACCAGAACCGTGATTGACGCCGCCTCCGATTCGATTGCGATGGCGCGGGTACCTGCTGTTGCGGGAATGTTGTACGGAACATCGCGCAATTTTCAAACAGAGATGATCGGTCGGCAGCTGCGGATCATGGCAATCCGTGAGGCAGCGATCATTCCGGCATTGCGGCCACCGCGTTTCCGGCCGTGCGTTGCACGAGGGCCTGGAATTCTTCCAGGGTCAGCGTTCTGCCGATGCGGCTTGCTTCAGATTTCACCGCGGCCAGGACGGCGCGCTTGTCATCATTGTCGATGTCCAGGCCGAGCCGGTCGAGCGCCGCCTGCACATTGGCCATGCCGCTGCCCTTGCCGAGTACCAGTTCGATCTCGGCGCCACCGACGAGCGACGGAACGAACGGGAACAGCCACTGAAGGTCCTCACCCATCGCGGTCCAGCGAACATACTCCGAAGCCACCGTGCCGGACTCGATATGCGTGATCGTGCGGCCGACCACCGCCTTGTGGGGTGCCATCGATATCCCGGTCTCGTCCATGACGAGGTTCGCCACCGCGGTCAACTTCGACAGGTCGATGCCGCTCTCGGCGCCATAAAGCAGCCTCGCGGCTACGGCCACCTCCTCGAGTGCCGAATTCCCTACCCGCTCTCCGAGACCGAGTACCGATGTATGAATGATGTTCGCGCCGGCACATAGCGCTGCCATGGCGTTGGCGGTGGCCATGCCGAAGTCGTTATGTCCGTGAAACTCCAGGGGAAGGCCGGTCATCGTACGGACGGTGTCGATGAGCCGCCGGGTGCCCTCGGGACTCAAGGTGCCGAAAGTGTCCATCAGCGCGAGGCTTGTGAAATGTCCGGATCCGCTTGCCTGTTCGATGACGAGCTCGAGCTGGTCCATCGGCAGCCGGGGCGAGTCCGCAATCAGGAGCGAGGTCTCCAGTCCGCCGTTCCGCGCTCGCTCTGCGGCCGCCAAGGCCTTGTCGATCGCCTGCTGAAGCGTCCAGCCGAAGATCTTGCAGTATTGCTCGCTGCCGAGAAGGATCACTCCCACCCCGTGCACACCGCAATCGATAGCCATGTCGACATCGCCGCTGAGCGAACGGGCAATGGTCCAGATTTCGGCCCGTGGACCGGACTCCACGATCCGCCGGACAGCGGTCCGGTCATCTTCGGAGACAGCGACCATTGCCGCTTCGATCCGGTCGAGGCCCAGCTCGTCGAGTGCACTCGCGATCCTCACCTTCTGATCGACCGAGAACACGATCCCCGCCTGCTGTTCGCCGTCGCGCAGCGTGGTGTCGTGGATTACCAGTCGCCGTCGGTCAGCCGCGGAATGGTCAGCGAAGTTCCAGGGGCTGACAAACCAGGAGGGTCCGTAGGCGTTCTGCATGGTCATCGGGTCAGTTCACTCCCTTTCGATTTGCGATCGGTACAACGGCCTTCAGAAGAGCAGTTCCGGCAGCCAGGTTGCCGTCTTCGGGAACAATGCGACAATGCCCAGGCCGACCATTTGGAGCCCGACGAAGGGGATCGCACCGCGGTAGATCGCCTGGGTGGTAACCTCCTCCGGTGCCACAGCGCGCAGATAGAACAGTGCGAATCCGAACGGCGGCGTCAGAAAGGACGTCTGCAGGTTCACTGCCATCATGACACCGAGCCAGACGGGATCTGCGCCCATCAGTATCAGTACCGGCCCGACTATGGGTACGACGATGAATATGATCTCCAGGAAATCGAGGAAGAATCCCAGAAGGAACATCAATGCCATGACGAACAGCATGGCACCGGTCAGCCCTCCGGGGAGTGCGTCAAGAAACGAATGAACAGTCTCTTCGCCCCCGAACCCCCGGAAGACAAGGGTGAACAGCGAAGCCGCTATCAGGATGGCGAACACCATGCTGGTAATCCGCGCGGTATAGCGCACGACGTCGCCAAGGAGCGCTTCGCGCCACAGGACCACGAAGGCCAGGGCGGCTGCGCCTGCCATCACCAGTGCAGAGATGAAGGCGATCAAGATTGCGATTCCGTCAGCCACCGGGATGACTTCCCGCGTGGCCCGCAGGTCGAAGCCGCTGTCCAGGATCACGATGGCTACAGCTGCCCCGACACCGGCCAGAAAAACCGGGTTCAGACGTGGCGCCTTCCGACTGGCGCCGAGCACGGCCGCGCCAACCGCGCCAACTCCGGCTGCTTCCGTCGGTGTTGCGATGCCAATCAGGATCGAGCCGAGTACCGCGACGATGAGCGCCGCGGGAGCGAACAGGACGCGCAACAGGCTTCCATATGAAATGTCGGACTCGCTGGAGAATGCCTTCGGCAGGGGCGGGCACGCCTCCGGTCGACGATAAGCAACCCACAGGATGTACAAGAGGTAGAGCCCGACCAGCATCAGGCCGGGTATGAGGCATCCGGCGAAGAGGTCGCCGACGGATACGCTCTTTCCGGTCAGATTACCGGACCGGAGGTTCGCCTGCTGGCTTGCATAGGTGAGGATGTCGCCGAGAAAGACGAGCACGATCGACGGCGGAATGATCTGGCCGAGGGTACCCGCGGCGCAGATGGTGCCCGCTGCCAACCGGGTGTCGTAGCCCCACTTCAACATCACGGGCAGCGACAGAAGCCCCATGGTGACCACCGTTGCGCCCACGATCCCAGTCGAGGCGGCGAGCAGTGCGCCGACCACCGTCACCGAAACCGCCAATCCTCCGGGAATGCCTCGGAACAGGGCGGCCATGGAGGTGAGGAGTTCCTCGGCGACCTTCGATCGCTCCAGCATCAGGCCCATGAACACGAACAACGGTACCGCGATCAGCACCTCGTTCGACATGATCCCGTAGATGCGCTGGCCGATGAAGGAGAGTTGGCCGATCGGAAAGACGCCGAGCAGGTAACCGAGGCCTGCAAAGGCGAGCGCGACGCCGGCAAGCGTGAAGGCGACGTGATAGCCGGCCATCAGCAGCCCGAAGGCTGCGACGAACATCAGGAGATCGAGTACCTCAGCCAATCTGCTGCTCGTCCCGGGTGCTGGCGTGATCGCGGCCCGACAGGACCATCAAGCACTTCAGCGCCACCGCAATGCCCTGAATGGCAAGCACGACCACGAAGACGAGGATGAAGCTCTTGAGAAGATAGACGGCCGGAATTCCCGACAGCTCCTGGGAACCTTCCCCCATCGCCCAGGAGCGCTGCACGTAGGGAAACGATCGGTTCCAAAGAACATACAGGAACGGTCCGAGAAGAAGGATCGAGCCGAGCAGGTTGATCAGGGCCTTCGTCTTCGGCCTGGCGCGCCGATAGAAAACATCGACCCGGACATGATCATCGTGCAGCAGCGCATAGCCGGCGCACCCGGTAAGGACCATGCCGAATGCCCATGCCGCGCTCTCGTACATCGGTATGATGACGATCGCAAAGGCATATCGCAGGACGACATTCAGGAATGTCACGACGACGATGACGAGGATGAGCCAGGAGAACGCCCGGCCGATCCATTCACTCACCGCATCGAGGGCCCGAATGATCGTCTTCATCGAGAAGTCTGGGAAAAAGTGCCGGCAAATCGCTTTGCCGGCACGATGTGTTGCGCGGCCGGATCAGAGTATCTCGAGCGCCAGCTTACGAGCCTGCATCGACGGCAGGTCGGCATGGACGGAATAGTCGAGGGCCATGTCCCTGTAGGGCTTCCAGCTCTCGTAGACCCGCTTGGAGTCCTCGTCGGCATTGCCGAGTTCCTCAGTCAGCTTCACGGACTCTGTCGCCAGAACCGTCAAGACGTCATCGGGAAAAATCCTGATGTCGACGTTGTGCTTTTCCTTCAGCTCCCGCAGGAACTTGATGTTGTAGTACGGCCACTCACCGAGGTTCACGGCATTCGTCGCCTGTGCCGCGCGCTCCATGATCTTCTGGTGCTTCGGTGACAGGCTATCGTACAGGTCGGCGTTAATTCCCACCTCGCATGCCGAGTTCGGTTCCTGCCAACCCGGCGTATAGTAATACTTTCCATGCTGATGGATGCCGTTGCCCATGTCCAGCCATGGTCCGACGATTTCTGCAGCATCGATCACGCCCGATTGAAGTGCCTGGAAGACTTCATGCGGTGCCACGACGGCTGCGCTCGCCCCCGCACGACGCAACACCTCCGCGGTTATGCCCGTCGCCCGGACGGTGATGCCCCGGAACGAATCCATGTCCGTGATTTCACGGTTGAACCAGCCGCCCCATTGCTGACCGGTCTGGCCTGCAGGGAAGGGAACGACGTTGAATCGCTTGCGCCAGAACTCCTGCTGCATCTCCAGGCCGCCTCCGTGGTAGAGCCAGCCGCAGTGCTCCAGCGCCGTCAGACCGAACGGGATGACACAGAAGAAATTGGCCCCCTGCCACTTCGAGGCCAGCCAGGCCGGGTTGCCGTGATAGCAGTCGGCGGCACCGGAACCGGTTGCATCCCAGATCTCGAACGCACCGACCAGTTCTCCCGCCGCATGAACCTTCACGGTGATTTCGCCGTCTGACAGCTCTTCAACGTACTTGGCCCAGTTGTAGGCATTGGATGCAAGGCCGGGAAAATTATGCGGCCAGCCCATGACCATGGTCAGATTGCGCTTGTTCTGTGCAATCGCCGGGCTTGGAAACTGTGATGCTGCGAGTGCGCCGCCACCTGCAATGGTGACCCCCGCCAGAAACTCTCGCCTGCGAATACTGCGATCGGCCACGACTACCTCCCATTACACCGTCGACAGGATAGTTCCTACCGAATACAGCACGTCGCCTTGCAGGGGAAGCGAGTTCCCGCCTCGTGGGCAGAATTGCGGCGACCACCGGTTGTTCGCGCAAGTTATCCAATCGGTTCACGTGAATATCCGGTCATTTTCTACTTGTGATCGATAGGAATTACCCGGATACCGGGTGTCGAGCGGGTGAAACATCCAACAGCGGAGCCACTGCTTCACCGACGTCAAGGAGTGCCAGATCCCCGAACCGCGGCCCGATCAACTGGATGCCGATCGGCAGCCCGTTTTCGCCTGGCCCCGCCGGGACACAAAGTGCCGGTACATGCAGCAAGGTCCAGAACGCCGTGAAAATGATGTCGCCGGTAAAGTGATAGCCCTCGGGTGCCACCCCGGGTGTGGCAAGCGTCAGTATGGCGTCGACGCCGGTGGCGAACAGCCGGTCGAACTCCGCCCGGCACCGCGCGGCAAGATCGTATGCATCCGCCATCATTCGCGGCGTGATCATCTTGGCGTTTTCGACGTGGTCGCGAAAATCCTGGTGCAACCGTTCGTAATGACCGAGATACTCCGGGAGGAATGCGGCACGACCCTCGCCATGCATGATGATTTCATGCGCGCGCGCGAGTTTGCCGAAGTCGTCCGCCAGTTCGACAGATCGGATTTCGACGCCGGCCCGTTCGAGTTGCCGGGTCGCAAACTCCAACGCGTCGCGACCTGCCGCCTCCGCCCGGTCCCAGTAGGGTGTCCTGCAGACGCCGATCCGCAGCCTGTCGGGATCGAACCCGGTCGCTTCGTCGGCCTGCGGCAATCGGAACACGCCGGCGACGAGCCGCAGATCCGCAATCGAGCGACCGTACCAGCCGATCGTGTCGAGCGTCTGCGAGTACATCTTCGCGCCTTCGCGGCTGACTAGGCCCGCGGTCGGCTTGAATGCATAGATGCCGGTATACGATGCCGGCCTGATCAGCGAACCGCCGGTCTGGGTTCCGAACGCCAACGGACACATCAGGTCGGCCACTGCCGCTGCCGAACCGGACGACGAGCCGCCGGGGGTATGGGCGAGGTTGTGCGGGTTCCGCGTCAGCGCACGCCGGCCGGCACACGCGAATTCGACCGTGTCCGTCTTGCCGAGAATCACGCCTCCCGAATGGCGCACCACGGCCACGCATGCGGCGTCCCTGCCCACACGATGCCCGATGTAGATAGGGCTGTTGTGGGTGGTGGGAAGGTCGGCGGTGTCGATGACGTCCTTTATGCCGAACGGGATGCCGTGCAGCGGGGATCTGGGCGGCTGCCTGTCGAGTTCGCGAGCGTGACGGATGGCCTGCTCGGGGTCGACATGGGTCCATGCGCGAACGACGGGATCCCGATCCGATATCCGCTCGAGGCACGAACGGGTCAGTTCCTCACACGACAGTTCCTTGCGCGCGATGAGGTCGGACGCCGCCGCGGCGGTCAGTTCATACGGTCGCATGTCATCCTCGTGAAGGGCCCTGTCGAAAGTCGCTGCTGAAATTCCGCCTTGATAGCAGGTCTCCGTGTCGGGCAGTAGAAAAGCCGCATCCACCGCCGGTCGGCAGGGTGGACTCATGGGCGCATGGTCTAGGGGTGCCCGTCCTGATATGCGTGCACGGCCGGACCGGCTGCGGCCGGCGTCACATCCGGACCGAACGTCGCGTTGGGAGTGCTGATGAAGATCGAGAAATGGCTTTGGCCTACGATCGGCTTCATTGCCGTCATCGTTTCGATCTGGCTGCTGTACCATGAACTGCGGGAGCTCTCCCTCGACGAGTTGTGGGACAGCCTCGTTGCGATCAGCCTGAAGGACTGGATCCTGGCATCGGGCGCCACGATCGTCGCCTATGCGGCGTTGGCGGGGTACGACCATCTCGCCCTGCTGCATCTGCGCCGACGCGTGGGCTGGCGGTTCGTCACCCTCGCCTCGTTCACGACGTACGCACTGGCACACAACATCGGTGCCTCGGTCTTTTCGGGTTCGATCGTGCGCTACCGCGCCTACAGCTTGCAGGGGCTTTCGGCGCATGAGATCGGCGTGCTCGTCGCCTTCTGTTCGTTCACGTTCGTGCTCGGGACGATGCTCCTGACCGGCATCGTCCTGATCGCAGTTCCGGAGCTGACGGAACGGTTCGTCGACGTACTCCCGCTGGAGCTGTCTTCGGCCACCGGGCTCCTCCTGCTCGGACTGGTGCTGGCCTATGTCGCGGGCAGCGCGCTCGGGCTTCGGCCATTGAAGATCCGTTCGTTCGAACTCGAATACCCGCGGCTTCCGATCGTGGCCCGCCAGCTGATCATAGGCCCGCTCGAACTGCTGGGTGCTGCCGCGATCATCTATTTCGTCCTCCCCGAGGCCGGCAATCCCGGTTTCGTGGTGGTTCTCGGCATCTTCCTGATTTCGTTTTCCGTCGCCCTGCTGTCACATGCGCCGGGAGGTCTCGGGGTTCTCGAACTGGTCTTCATCACCGGCCTGCCCGACCTCGATCCCACGGATGTGCTTGCCGCACTCCTGGTGTTCCGGCTCCTCTACCTGTTGCTTCCCCTGGCGCTGGCGATCATCGTTGTCCTAGCCTTCGAACGGGCTCAGCTTGCGGCGGGGACGCAGTGACCGCCCCGCTGGGAATGGCACGGTAATGAGCCGGCGGGCTGACGCCGCCGATCCGGGATGCGGATCGGGCTGGTCCGCGCCGGGACCGGGCCGAGTGACGGTCGTGTCGGGCTTTCCCGGGCGGCTGCTGCGAGACCGCCGCTTGGCCGGCTGCCGCAGTTCGGCTATTGAGGACCGGTCTGCATCCGAGACTGTCTGCGCCCATGTCCGTAACCGCCCTTGAGCCTGTCGCCGAGCGGCACGGCATCCTGCCCGCACCGGCCATCCGGCGGATGATCGACGATGGCCA
>CAZSNL010000060.1:0-12276 GCA_964608275.1 uncultured Hyphomicrobiales bacterium
CGGTGGCGATCGCCTGCAGGCCGGCGACACCGGCGCCGCGGCCGCGGCCGCGGGCCAGCGGGATGGTGCCGGCGGCGGTCATCATCATCGGGAAGGCACGGCCGAAGGTGGCGGCGGCGTCGATCGCGGCCTTGTAGCCGGCGAGATTGGCCTGCGACGACAGGACGTCCATCGACTGGGCGCGGGTGATTCGCGGCATCAGCTCCATGGCGAAGGCCACGAGGCCGCGTTCCGCCATGGCGTCGATGCCGGCGCGATCGGACCACGGGTCCATCAAGGCGATGGCGGCGGCGCCGGCCTTCATCATCGCAATGTCGTCGGCGGACGGCCGGCGTACCGCAAGCACCACGTCGGCGTCCTTGAGCAGCGACGAACGGTCGGTGGCGATGGTTGCCCCGGCTTCGCGATAGGCCTCGTCGGCAAGGTACGAGCGCTCGCCGGCGCCGGCCTCGACGGCGACCGTCGCCCCGAGTGCGATGTACCGCTTGACCGTCTCCGGCGTTGCCGCGACCCGTGATTCCCCGCTCTGCGTCTCGGCAGGCACCGCGATTTTCATGCCGGGGCTCAGGCGCGATCTACAGCAGGCTTGCCGTGATCAGGGCGAACAGGATCAGGAGGCCCACTGCGGGCATCCAGTTGCGGCTGCCGCTGAACAGCGTGACCGCCACCACCACCGTGCCGACGATGAAGCCCAGGCTGCCGACAGCGGTGGGCGCCGTCTGCGCAAACCCGATGGCGACCAGCGCGACCAGCGCGTACAGGATGTGGATGACGGCGGCGATGACGATCTGCACAAAGATCGAATACGTCTTCCTGTGTTCTTCCAGATCGTGCTCGGTTGCGGTGTGATCGGTCATGATGGCCCCGTGACGTCGGAATTCGCTTTGGTCGGAGCAATATCGTAATCCTCGGCTGGCGGCAAGCCAGCTACGGTTGCGCCCCGGCAACCGTCGGCACGGCTCCCGCTACCGCCGCGCCAGCGCTCCCGCCGCCGCCACTGCCGCCAGCGCCAGCGAGATCACTGCGTTCCAGCCGGCAAGCGACAGTCCGGCAAACCGCCACGCCGCCTCGTCGCAGCGGACCACCTGCGCCCGGTCGAGGTCGGGCAGCACACTGTCGCGGCCGATCAGCTGGTCGGCCGCGGAACAGGCGGCGGGCCCCTGCCACCAGCCCCACTCGATCCCGGCATGCCAGACGGCGAGCCCGGCGCCGGCCACCATCACCGCGGCGGCCAGCCCGAGCAGCATGCGCGCCAGCGGCAGCGATGCCGACCTGCCCGCGGCCGCCACCGCGGCGAGGCCGAGCGGGATGGCAGCGTAGTAGGCCCACCGCTGCTGCAGGCAGAGCGGGCACGGTTGCAGCCCGCCGATCAGCTCGAACCCCCATGCCCCAGCGATGGTGGCGGTGGCAACGACGGTGAACACGGCGGCGGCGGCAATGACGGTCATGCGCAACGTGAACGTCCCGTATCCGGTCTCCGCCGCGTTATGCGCATCAGACGAGGTACTTCGCAACCACGAAGCCGCCGACGAGAAGGACGACGAACAGCGTCGCCAGCAGGCCCAGATAGCGTTCGATGAAGTCGCGAATCGGCGGGCCGAGCCAGTACAGCAGGCCGGCGACGAGGAAGAACCGGGCTCCCCGCGCCAGCACGCTTGCGACGATGAACACGCCGAGATCGAGCGCCGTCACGCCGCTTGCGATGGTGATGACCTTGTACGGAAACGGCGTGGTGCCGGCGATGAACACGATCCATGCCCCCCACTCGTTGTAGCGGTCGGCAAACGATTCGAAGGCTTCGGTGTAGCCGTACAGCGCGATCAGCGGCTGGCCAATCGTCTCGAACAGGAAATAGCCGATCGCATACCCGGCAAGCCCACCGATCACCGACGCCGCCGTGGCGATGGCGGCGTAGAGCCACGCCTTGGCCCGCTCGGCGAGCGCCATCGGGATCAGCATGACGTCGGGCGGGATCGGGAAGACCGAGCTCTCGATGAACGCCACGCCGGCCAGCGCCCACGCCGCATAGCGGTGGCGGGCGAGTTCCATCGTCCAGTCGTACAGCCGGCGCAGCATGGCGCGCGTTTACGCGCTTCGCAGCGCGAAGTCCATCGCGCCGCGGGCGTCAATCCGGTGAATAACCACGCTGGATCCGCATGTTGCCCTCGCGACAAGCGGCCCGCCCTCGACTAGCATTGCCGCGATGCCCGCACCCGCGCCACGCGAATTCGCCACCGGCTGCTGCATTGCCGGCGGCGGCCCGGCCGGCATGATGGCCGCCCTGTTGCTGGTTCGCGCCGGCATCCCGGTGACGGTGCTGGAAAAGCACGCCGATTTCCTGCGCGACTTCCGCGGCGACACCATCCATCCCTCGACGCTCGAGGTGATCGCCGAACTCGGCCT
The DNA here is from genome assembly GCA_964608275.1 of uncultured Hyphomicrobiales bacterium. Lineage (GTDB taxonomy): Bacteria > Pseudomonadota > Alphaproteobacteria > Rhizobiales > CAZSNL01 > CAZSNL01. The sequence goes on from CAZSNL010000060.1 coordinate 2,404, forward strand.
GCTCGACGACTTCCTCGCCCGTCCCCATCAGAAGGTTTCAAGCATCCGGGCGGCGATCGGCGATCAGTCGTTCGAGATCGCCGACTTCTCGCACCTGCCGACGCGCTGCCGCTTCATTGCCCTGATGCCGCAGTGGGACTTCCTCGACTTTCTCGCCGACAGCGCCCGCCGCTACCCCGGCTTCCGGCTGATGATGCAGGCCGAGGCAACGGGCCTGCTGCGCGATCAGGACCGGGTTACCGGCGTCGTCTCGCGGACCCCCGACGGCGACATTGCCGTCCGTGCCGATCTCGTCATCGCCGCCGACGGCCGTCATTCGACCTTGCGCGAGAAGGCCGGGCTGAAACCGGTCGTGCTCGGCGCGCCGATCGACGTCCTGTGGATGCGGCTGTCGCGCCGCGACAGCGACCCGGACGTTCCGGTCGGCCGGTTCGAGGCCGGCAGCCTGTTCGTGATGATCTATCGCGGCGATTACTGGCAGTGCGCGATGGTGATTCCCAAGGGCGGCTTCGAATCGATCCGCGCGCGCGGGATCGAGGCGTTCCGTGACGAGGTGGCGAGGCTCGCCAACTTCGGCGCCGACCGGGTGGGTGAGATCAGGAGCTTCGACGACGTGAAGCTGCTGACCGTCGCCGTCGACCGGCTCGAACGCTGGGTCGCGCCGGGCCTGTTGTGCATCGGCGACGCCGCCCATGCCATGTCGCCGATCGGCGGCGTCGGCATCAATCTCGCGATCCAGGATGCGGTTGCCGCCGCCAACATCCTCGCCGGGCCGCTGGCCGCCGGGCCGCCGCCGGTTCCGGTGCTGGAGCGGGTGGAGCGGCGGCGGCTGTTGCCGACCCGCCTCACCCAGTGGGCCCAGGTCCAGGTCCAGAACCGGATCCTCAAGCCGACGCTCGCGGCCACCAGCCGGCCGCGGCCGCCGCTTGTCGTGAAACTGCTTGACCGCTGCCCCGTGCTAAGGCGGATTCCGGCGCGGCTCATCGGCGTCGGCGTGCGGCCGGAACACGTCGAGACGCCCGGGTACAGGGGCGGTGCCGCCGCCACAGGCGATGGTTGACGGCCGGCACCACCCCCATATGATCGCTGTCGGCGCCCGGGACCGGCACGGCCGGTCCCGGGGCACATCATCGCGGATGTGGCGGAACCGGTAGACGCGCCAGACTCAAAATCTGGTTCCCGCAAGGGAGTGAGGGTTCGAGTCCCTCCATCCGCACCACTCACCCGAACGTCGCCGTGACGCCCGCCGGTGCCGCTCCCGGCCGGCCTCCGGCGAAACGTATCCTTTGGGGCGCGGAGGCGCTTGCGCCGCCCGCCATCCCGCCGCACACGAGGAGATGCCGCATGCCGCAGTCAACCCAAACCGATCGAAAGGTGGCCATCGTGACCGGTGCCGGACGCGGGATCGGCGCCGCCTGCGCGCGGGCACTGGCCGAACGCGGCTTCACCGTTGCCCTGATGTCGCCGTCCGACCGCAGTATCCGCCTCGCCGAGACCCTGGGCGGTTACGGCCGGCAGGGCTCGGTCCTGTCGCGCGAGGATCTGTCCGCTCTCGTCTCCGACGTCATGGCGCGCTACGGGCGGATCGATGCGGTGGTCAACAACATGGGCCACGGCGGCGGCCTGCCCGAGGAGGTTCCGACGCTCGGATACGATGCCGACTTCGAGGGTTCGGTGCTCGATATCCCAGACGAGGTCTGGCACGAGAGCCTCGACATGTACGTGCTCAGCGTGGCGGCCATGGCGCGCCTGGTCACCCCGATCATGATCGACCAGGGCGGCGGCTCCATCGTCAACATCTCGTCGCCCAACGCGATCGAGCCGCGCCAGATGTATCCGATGAGCGCACTGCGCGGCGCGCTGCACAGCTTCACCAAGCTCTATGCCGACCGCTATGCCCGCCACAATGTCAGGATGAACAACCTGCTGCCCGGCTTCTGCGAGAACGTCGCGCTGTCGGAGCGCGCGATACGCGACATCCCGATGGCGAGGCCGGCTGCGTTCGGAGAGATTGCAAGCGTGTGCGCGTTTCTTGCGTCCGCCGAGGCGAGCTATCTCACCGGCCAGAACATTCTCGTCGACGGCGGCGTCAACCGTGCAGTACGCTGAACGCGCGGCATTGGCTTGCACTCCGCCCCGCCGGCTGCGGCCGCAGCGTGCCGGCGGACCCGATGCAACAGGCAGGACCCCCGCCCCATGACCGAGCCCGCCCTCCGCGGCGTCTTCGCCCCCGTGCTCACGCCGTTCGGCGCCGACCTGGCGCCCGACCCGGATCGCCTCGTCGCGCTGTGTCGCCGCCTGCTCGATGACGGGGTCGGGCTCGCGCCGTTCGGCACCACGTCCGAGGCCAACTCGCTCGGGGTGGACGAGCGCATGGACCTGCTCGATGCGCTGATCGATGCCGGCCTCGATGCCGCCCGCCTGATGCCGGGGACCGGTACCTGTGCGATCACCGATACGGTCCGGCTCACCGCCCACGCGGTCGCCCGCGGCTGCGCCGGCGTGCTGATGCTGCCGCCGTTCTACTACAAGGCGGTGAGCGACGACGGGCTGTATGCCGCCTTCGCCGAGACCATCGAGCGCGTCGGCGATGCCCGCCTCAGGATCTGCCTCTACCACATTCCGCCGGTGAGCCAGGTACCGGTGACGCTCGCCCTGATCGAACGGCTGGTGACCGCCTATCCCGATACCGTCGTCGGCATCAAGGACAGTTCCGGCGACTGGAACAACACCGCCGCGGTGCTCGACGCCTTCCCGCAGCTGGCCGTGTTCCCCGGCAGCGAGACGTTCCTGCTCCACGGCCTGCGCCATGGCGGCGCCGGCTGCATTTCCGCTACCGCCAATGTCAATCCGGCGGCGATCCGCGCGCTCCATGACAACTGGCAGACCCCCGACGCGGCGGCCCGGCAGGCGGATCTGGACCGGGTCCGGGCGGCCTTCCAGCGGCGGCCGATGATACCGGCGCTCAAGGCGATGACGGCGCGCCTCGCCGGCGATCCCGACTGGCGGCGGGTCCGTCCGCCGCTGGTCGAGCTCGACCGCGACGACGAGCTGGCGCTCGCCGCCGAACTCGAGGGGCTCGGCTTCGCAGCGGGCGCACTGGCGGCCGTCTGAGCGAGGGCTGGCCGCTTGGGATAACCGGCGGCGGCGGGCTTTACGGCACCGGGCGGTTTGTGGAAAGGTCCGCCGTCATGCGCGCGGGGGCGGCAACGGGCGTGTCCGGGCGGGCTGCGGGCAGTCGAGCAGAGGGGTAGTTCCGTGCATCGTATGGTGTTGGTCGCAGTGCTGGCCGTTGCCGCCGCGGTATTCGGTCTCCGTCCGGGCGACGCGGTGGCGGGCCCCGGCCTCGTGTTCGACGCCCGCACCGGCAACGTGCTCTATGCCGAGGACGCCGGCCGGGTGTGGTATCCGGCCTCGCTCACCAAGATGATGACCGCCTACATCGTGTTCCGGCAGATCGAGGCGGGGCGGCTGTCGCCGAACAGCGAGATCGTCATCTCCGCCAATGCCGCCGCCCAGCCGCCGAGCAAGATCGGCCTGCCCGCCGGCACCGCCATCTCCGTCGACTTCGCGTTGCGCGCGCTTCTGGTACGGTCCGCCAACGACATCGCGGTAACGATCGCCGAGAACCTCGCCGGATCGGAAACCGCGTTCGTCCGCCACATGAACGAGGTGGCACGGGCACTCGGCATGAGCGGGACCTACTACGCGAACCCGCATGGCCTTCCCGACATCCGCCAGGTCACCACCGCCCGCGACATCGGCATCCTGGCCCGCGCGATCATCCACCAGTTCCCGGACCAGCTTCACTATTTCGCCGAGCCGCACGTCAAGGTCGGCGACCGCGTGCTGGGCAACCGCAATTCCCTCCTGAAGACGATGGAGGGCGCCGACGGGATGAAGACCGGCTTCATCTGCAATTCCGGCTACAACCTGGTCGCGACGGCGACCCGCAATGGCCGCAAGCTGGTCGCCGTGGTGCTCGGCGAGACGTCCGCCAATGCCCGCAACGAGCGGGCGGCAACCCTGCTCGAAGCCGCCTTCGCACGGGCGGCCGGGCATAACCTCTCGTTTTCCTCCCGGCCGGTCAGCGCCATTTCCAACGGCGGGCTGGTTGCCGCGCCCGAGGATCTCGGTGCCGTCGTCTGCAACCGCGATCTCGAACTGCCGCCATCCCCGGCCGACAGGGTGAAGGCGTGGTCGGTGGTGCTGGCGGAAGCCGACAGCGTGAAGGCGAGCACCGATCTTCTGCGCAAGCGGCTGATGCCGTTGCGCGGCGTGTTCTATGGCGGGCACACCGCAGTGGTGAAGTCGCCGTTGACCGGGCGCTACGCGGCGCTGGTGCACGGCCTGGACGCCGACCAGGCGCGCGCCGCCTGCAGCACCGCATCCGCCTGCCGGGTGCTCGAACCGGACACCTTCCAGCGTGCGATCGCCGCCGCCCGCGCCGCCGAGCAGGAGGCAAGGCGCCAGCAGGAGGCCAGGAAGAAACCGCAGGCAGAAAAGCCCCAGGCCAGGGGCAACGCCAAGCCGGCGCCGAAGCCGAAGGCCGCGCGCGATCCGGTGCCGGCACAGGCGAGCGTACCGGTACCGGCGTCGCCGCCGCAGGCGCTCAACCCGGCCGCCGAGACCCCGTCGATCCCGAAGGCCAGCGTCACCCCGGGGTGGAACACCGAGCGATGGCCCTCAGGCCTGCGCCACTGGGACCGGCGCTGACGCGGGTCCTGTCCGGCGGATCCGCCGCATGACTGCCCGGACCTGGGCCGGCGTCCTCGTCGCCCTGGTCTCCGCCGGCCTCTACGGCCTCATCCCGCCGCTCGCCCGGCTCGGCTTCGAACACGGCGTTCCGCCGCACGACGCGGTGGCGATCCGCACCGTCGGCCTCCTCGCCGTCTCCGGCCTTCTCGTCGCCCTGTTCGGTTCCGCCCCCTCGGTCCCGCGCCGCGGCTGGCCATGGCTCGCGGCGCTGAGCCTGAGTTCGGCATCGGTGAGCATCTGCTACCTGTCGGCCGTCAGCTTCATCTCGGTCGGGCTTGCCGTCATCGTCTTCTATACTTTTCCGATCGTCGTGCTGCTGCTGTCGCCGCTGCTCGAGGGCCGGCCGATCGGCTGGACCCGGCTCGGCCTCGCGCTGATGGCGTTCGCCGGCCTCACCGTGGCGATCGGGCCGTCGCTTGCCGCGCTCGACTGGCGCGGGCTGGCGCTGGCCGGCGTGGCGAGCCTCAGCGCCACCGCCCAGTTCTTCAGCGCCCGCGGCATCTCGCGCTGCGTGGCGAGCGACGAGGTTCACGTGTTCTGGACCCACCTGGTCATGACGCCGGTGCTGGTAGCCACCGCCTTCGTCCTCAACGGCGCCCCCGCCCTCGCCGCGTTCGCACCCGGCCACGCGACCGCGATCGGCATCGTTGCGCTGGCCGGCCTGTGCCTGAGCTATGTCGGCGGTTACCTGACCCAGATGCGGGCGCTCCGGCAGGCGCCGCCGTCGGCTGTCGCGCCGATATTCAACATCGAACCGGTCGTCTCCCTCGCCGTCGCCGGGACGTTCCTCGGCGAGACCCTGACCGCCAACCAGTATGCCGGCGGGGCGCTGGTCGTGCTGGCGCTCCTTCTCTCCGGCCTCATCCGCCGCCGCCATCCCCTTGCCGCCGGCCCCGCCGCGGTGCAAGCTGGCGGCGAGGACACTCCGGAAGAGTCATGCACCGCAACCCCGCACGAGAACCGCCCGCGCCGATCCCGGTAAGCGTCGTCACCGGCTTCCTCGGCAGCGGCAAGACCAGCCTCCTCAACGCCATGCTGCATGACGGCGCCCTCGCCGACGCCGTCATGATCATCAACGAGTTTGGCGAGATCGGCATCGACCACGTGCTGGTCGAGACCGCCGACGAGGACATCGTCGAGATGGCGAGCGGATGCCTCTGCTGCACCATCCGCGGCGACCTGATCAACCGGCTGGAGGATCTCCTGCGCCGGCGCGACAACGGCCGCATCAGGCCGTTCACCCGGGTCGTCATCGAGACCACCGGGCTCGCCGATCCGGCACCGGTGCTGCACACGATCATGAACCATCCGTACCTGGTGCTGCGCTACCGTCTTGACGGCGTGATCGCGGTCGTCGACGCGGTCAACGGTCAGTCGACCCTCGACGCCCATGCCGAGGCGGTGAAGCAGGTGGCGGTGGCGGACCGGCTGGTGCTCACCAAGACCGATCTCCTCGACGGCGATGGCGACCCGAGGCTCGCGGCGATCCGCCGCCGGCTTGCGGCACTCAACCCGGCGGCGCCGTTGCTCGACGTACGCAGGGGCGAGGCGGTGCCGGCGCGGCTCCTCGATGCCGGCCTGTACGATCCCGAGACCCGGTCGCCGGACGTGGCGCGCTGGCTGCGCGACGAGGCCTATGGGGACCATGACCACGCCCACGGTCACGCTCATGACGTCAACCGCCACGACGACCACATCCGCGCCTTCTCGGTGGTCTCCGACGAGGCGATCGGCATCGACGGGTTCAATCTCTTCCTCGAGCTGCTGGCCTCCTACCACGGGCCCAACCTGCTGCGGCTGAAGGGGATCGTGAAGCTTGCCGAGCAGCCCGACCGCCCGGTCGTCGTGCACGCCGTCCAGCACGTGTTCCACCCGCCGGTCGAGCTCGACGCCTGGCCCGACGACGACCGGCGCACCCGGCTGGTGTTCATCACCCGCGACATGGACAGGAACGAGGTCGCCGGCCTGCTGCAGGCGTTCACCGGCCGCCTGAGCCTCGACCCGCGAGTGTTCTCCGCCGACGACACGCTGTCGTTGCGGAACGGTTAGACGGTCACTTCCGGCGGATGTGGAACACCAGCGTGCCGTCGTCGCGGGTCTCGGCACCGATCAGCTCATGGCCGCTTTCGTTGCAGAAGTGCGGAAAGTCGATCGACGCCGCCGGATCGGTCGCCTCGACCGTCAGGACCGCGCCCGACGGCATCGCCGACAGCCGCTTTCGCGCCTTCAGCACCGGCAGCGGGCACATCAGCCCGCGGACGTCGAGAAATCCATCGTTTGCTGGCATATCTTTCTCTGGTATACCAGTGGGCATGACGAGACCGACCGGTGGCGGTTTTGTCAGGGAATGTGCCGCCGGGGCGCCAGTGGCGCAAGTTGCCGGGCGTCACTATAGTGATCGCCTGCCAGGGCGCAAACGCAGCGTACGCATGATCGAAACCTTTCAGCCGGCACCTCACCAATCATGAACAAGCACCACGATCCATCCGATTTCCGGCCGATCCGGCCCGGCCGCCCGTCGGGGCGGCGCCGGTCGCGCCCGTTTCCCAAGGGCCGCATGGTCGACCCCGAGGCGCTCGAGGAGATCCATGCGCTTCTCGGCGACCGTCCGCGGCGCCGCGACCTCCTCATCGAGCACCTGCATCTGATCCAGGATACCTACGGCCACCTGTCGGCCGCCCACCTGCGGGCGCTGGCGCGCGACATGAACCTTCCCCAGGCCGAGGTCTTCGAGGTCGCCACCTTCTACCATCACTTCGACGTGGTGAAGGAAGGCGAGACGCCGCCGCCTGCGGTGACCATCCGCGTCTGCGACAGTTTGTCCTGCGCCATGCAGGGGGCCGAGCGGCTGCTCCGGGAACTGCAGACGAGGGCGCCCGAGGACGTTCGCGTCGTGCGGGCGCCCTGCATGGGCCGCTGCCAGTCGGCCCCGGTGGCCGCGGTCGGCCACAACCACATGGACCAGGTGACCGCCGACGGCGTTCTCGCCGCTGCGCGCGAGCGCCGGACCACGCCCGAGATCCCCGCCTTCCAGTCGTATGCCGACTACGTGAAGGAAGGCGGCTTCTCGATGCTGAAGGACTGTCGCGCCGGCAAGCAGACGCCGGACGACGTCATCGACACCCTGGCCGAGGCAGGACTGCGCGGCCTCGGCGGCGCCGGCTTCCCGTCCGGGCGCAAGTGGCAGTTCGTGCGCGCCGGCCAGGCGCCGCGCTACCTCGCCATCAACGCCGACGAGGGCGAGCCCGGCACCTTCAAGGACAGGTATTACCTCGAAACCCGCCCGTTCCAGTTCCTCGAGGGCGCGCTGATCGCGGCGTGGGGCGTCGACGCGGCGAAGATGTTCATCTACCTCCGCGACGAGTATCCCGCCGCCCGCCACATCCTTCTCGACGGCATCGCCACGCTGGAGCGCGAGGGCATCGTCGAGCCCGGCTACATTGACCTTCGCCGCGGCGCCGGCGCCTACATCTGTGGCGAGGAATCGGCGATGATCGAGTCGATCGAGGGCAAGCGCGGGATGCCGCGCCACCGGCCGCCGTACGTCGCCCAGGTGGGCATCTTCGGCCGGCCGACCCTCGCCCACAACGTCGAGACCGTCTACTGGATGCCGGCGATCCTCGCCAACGGGCCGGAGTGGTTCGCAAGCCAGGGCAAGCCGGGGCACAAGGGCCCGCGCTCGTATTCGGTCTCCGGCCGGGTCAGGGAACCGGGCGTGAAGCTTGCCCCCGCCGGCATCACCGTGCGCGAGCTGATCGAGGAGTACTGCGGCGGCATGGCCGACGGCCACACCTTCAAGGGCTACCTTCCCGGCGGCGCGTCGGGCGGCATCCTGCCCGCCTCGATGGCCGACCTGCCGCTCGACTTCGGCACCCTCGAACAGTACGGCTGCTTCGTCGGCAGCCACGCCGTTGTCATCCTGTCCGACAAGGACGACATGAGTTTCGTGGCGACCAACCTTCTCAGGTTCTTCGAGGACGAGTCGTGCGGCCAGTGCACGCCCTGCCGCGTCGGCTGTGAGAAGGCGGTGAAGCTGATGAAGGACGGGGCCTGGGACAGGCCGCTCCTCGAGGAGCTGTCGGCGGCGATGGTCGACGCCTCCATCTGCGGGCTGGGCCAGGCGGCGCCGAACCCGATCCGGGCGGCGATGAAATACTTCCCCGAGGACGTCGGCGCGGCATCGGACGATATCCCCGAAGCCACCGGCCAGGACCGGGCGAACTGACCACGCGGAGAGATTTGGCATGACTGAGAGGATCAGGTTCGAGCTGGACGGGCGCGAGGTCGAGGCGGCCGCCGGAGAGTCGATCTGGCAGGTAGCGAAGCGCGAGGGCATCGCCATCCCGCACCTGTGCTGGAAGGACGCTCCGGGCTATCGCGCCGACGGCAATTGCCGCGCCTGCCTGGTCGAGATCGAGGGCGAACGCGTGCTCGCCGCGTCATGCATCCGCTCGCCCACCGAGGGCATGAAGGTCAGGACCGCATCCGAACGCGCCGTCAAGGCGCGCGAGATGGTGATGGAGCTCTTGCTGGCCGACCAGCCGGAGCGCGCCGACGCCCATGACGCGGTCTCGCCGTTCTGGCGCTGGGCCGACGCCATGGGGGTGGAGGTCTCGCGCTTCCCGCAGGGCGAACGTCCCGAGGAAGACATGTCGCATCCCGCCATGGCGGTGAACCTCGACGCCTGCATCCACTGCAATCTCTGCGTCCGCGCCTGCCGCGAGGTGCAGGTGAACGACGTCATCGGCATGGCCTGGCGCGGCCCCCACCAGAAGGTGGTGTTCGACTTCGACGACCCGATGGGGGCGTCGACCTGCGTCGGCTGCGGCGAGTGCGTGCAGGCGTGCCCCACCGGCGCGCTGATGCCGAAGTCGATCGTCGACGTTGCCTCCGGGCGCGGCACCCGCGCCGTCGACGCCGAGGTGAACAGCGTCTGCCCCTATTGCGGCGTCGGCTGCCAGATCACCTACAAGCTGCGCGACGGCAAGATCGCCTATGTCGAGGGCGCCCCCGGTCCGGCCAACGAGAACCGGCTGTGCGTCAAGGGCCGGTTCGGCTTCGACTACGTGGCGAGCCCCGAGCGGCTCACCGTGCCGCTGATCCGCAGAGAGGGCG
>CAZSNL010000060.1:12286-12712 GCA_964608275.1 uncultured Hyphomicrobiales bacterium
TCGCCAAGTCGGTGGAACCGAACATGGACCCGTCGCGACCGCTCGAATGGTTCCGCGAGGCGACCTGGGAGGAGGCGCTGGATCTCGCCGCCCGCGGCCTGAAGGAGATCCGCGACACCCACGGCAAGAGGGCGCTCGCCGGCTTCGGCTCGGCCAAGTGCTCCAACGAGGAAGCCTACCTGTTCCAGAAGCTGGTGCGCACCGGGTTCGGCTCCAACAACGTCGACCACTGCACCCGTCTGTGCCACGCCTCGTCGGTCGCCGCGCTGATGGAGACGATCGGCTCCGGTGCGGTCACCGCGCCGTTCAACGCGGTCGCCGACTCCGACGTCATCATCGTCATCGGCGCCAACCCGACCGAGAACCACCCGGTCGCCGCGACCTACTTCAAGCAGGCCGCCAAGCGCGGCGCCTCGCTCATCGTCA
>CAZSNL010000060.1:12722-17124 GCA_964608275.1 uncultured Hyphomicrobiales bacterium
CGCGGCCAGGCGCTGAAGCATCACGCCAAGTACATGCTGCAGTTCAAGCCCGGCGCCGACGTCTCCATGCTCAACGCGATCATGCACGTGATCGTCGAGGAGGAGCTCTACGACCGCCAGTACATCCAGGCGCACACCGAGGGCTTCGAGCGTCTCAGGGCGCACCTTGCCGACTATTCGCCCGAGAAGATGGCCGACATCTGCGGCATCGACCCGGACACCCTGCGCGCGGTCGCCCGCGAGTACGCCACCGCCAATGCCGCCATCATCTTCTGGGGCATGGGCGTCTCGCAGCACACCCACGGAACCGACAACTCGCGCTGCCTGATCTCGCTCGCGCTGATGTGCGGCCACGTCGGCCGCAAGGGCACCGGCCTGCATCCTCTGCGCGGCCAGAACAACGTCCAGGGCGCGTCCGACGCCGGCCTCATCCCGATGATGTACCCGGACTACAAGAGCGTCGCCGCGGCCCCGGTCCGTCAGCGGTTCGAGGCGCTGTGGGGCACCGAGCTCGATCCGGAGCCCGGCCTGACCGTCGTCGAGATCATGAACGCCATCCACGCCGACGAGATCCGCGGCATGTACATCCTCGGCGAGAACCCGGCAATGTCCGATCCCGACCTCTCGCACGCGCGCGCTGCGCTGGCGAAGCTCGAGCACCTAGTGGTGCAGGACATCTTCCTCACCGAGACCGCGATGTATGCCGACGTCGTCCTGCCGGCCACCGCGTGGCCGGAGAAGTACGGCACCGTGTCGAACACCAACCGCCAGGTGCAGATGGGACGCAAGGCGATCGAGCCGCCGGGCGACGCCCGGCCCGACTGGTGGATCATCCAGGAGATCGCGCGCCGCATCGGCCTCGACTGGAACTACGGCGGGCCGGAGGACGTGTTTGCCGAGATGAAGCAGGCCATGCCGTCGCTCGACAACATCACCTGGGAGCGGCTGGAGCGGGAAGGCTCCGTCACCTATCCCTGCGACGCGCCCGACAGGCCCGGCAACGACATCGTGTTCGGCGACCGGTTCCCGACCGAGTCCGGGCTCGGCAAGTTCGTGCCGGCCGCCATCGTGCCGCCGGACGAGCAGCCCGACGACGAGTACCCGATGGTGCTGACCACCGGCCGCCAGCTCGAGCACTGGCACACCGGGGCGATCACCCGCCGCGCCACCGCGCTCGACGCCCTCGAGCCGTCGCCGGTCGCCTCGCTCAACCCCGCCGATATCCGGCGGATGGGGCTCACGCCGGGCGACGCGGTGCGGGTGGCGACCCGCCGCGGCACCATCGAGCTCGAGGCCCGCGCCGACATGGCGGTGCCCGAAGGCGTGGTGTTCATCCCGTTCGCCTATGTCGAGGCGGCCGCCAACCTCCTGACCAACCCCGCACTCGACCCGTTCGGCAAGATTCCGGAGTTCAAGTACTGTGCCGCGCGGGTGGAGCCGGTTGGCGCGGAGAGGGCCGCGGCGGCGGAGTAGCGACCGCCCATGGACACGCCAGGCGCGACAGCGGAATTCGTCCTCGCCCCCGACCCGGACGACCCGAGGCTGTCGCGCCAGGTCCACGGCATTGACCAGGACGGCGCGCCGGTCGAGGTCTCGGTCGTCCACGAGCGTCCACTGACGCTGTTCCTGAACGGACAGGAGATCGTCACCATGATGACGATCGGCGACCGGCCCGAGATGCTCGCCGTCGGCTACCTCCTCAACCAGAACATGCTGCGCCCCGACGACGAGATCACCGCGATCGAGCACGACGAGGAGCTCAACGTCGTGGTCGTGCGCACGACGCGCGAGACCGACTACGAGGAGAAGCTGAAGAAGAAGGTGCGCACGTCTGGCTGCGCCCTGGGCACCGTCTTCGGCGACGTGATGGAGCACTTCGAGACGGTCGAGCTCGACCGCGCGGCGGTGCTCAGGACCTCGTGGCTCTACGCGCTGACCAGGAAGATCAACACGAGGCCCTCGCTCTACCTGAAGGCCGGCGCCATCCACGGCTGCGTGCTGTGCGAGGAGGACCGGCCGCTGGTCTACATGGAGGACGTCGGCCGCCACAACGCGGTCGACAAGATCGCCGGCTACATGTTCCTGAACGGCGTGCGGCCGGAGAACAAGATCTTCTACACCACCGGCCGCCTGACCTCCGAGATGATCCTGAAGTGCGTGCTGATGCGCATTCCGATCCTGGTCTCGCGCTCCGGGTTCACCGCCTGGGGCGTCGATCTCGCCCGCCAGGCCGGGCTGACGCTGATCGGCCGCGCCCGCGGCCGGCGCTTCGTCGCCCTGTCCGGCACCGAGCGCATCGTCTACGACGCCGATGCCTCGCAGGTCGACGACGAGGACCGCAAATACCGGCGCAAGGCCGCCGAGCGCGACCCCGCGATCTGAGGCCACCCCGCCCCGCACTCTTTCGCCGGATACCTCCCGCGGCCGCGAGATCCTCGGGCGGTCGCCCGCGATGGCCGGATGCGGCCGCCCGGGTACCACGGCACCGGCGGAGCGAGCGGCCGCCAACGCAAGGAATGCCACCTGCGGCCGCGAGATCCTCGGGCGGTCGCCCGCGACGGCGGGATGCGGCCGCCCGGGCACCACGGAGCCGGCGGAGCGAGCGGCCGCCAACGCAAAAAATCGCGGCGACACGCGCTCATTACCCTGTCATCACCCGGCTCGTCCGGGTGATCCAGTAACCGGCGGGGGCCGGTGCGGGGCACGGAGCCGCGCCCGCCCGAGGCTACCGGGTTGCCCGGTCAAGCCGGGCAATGACACCGGAGGAGGTGCGGCCCCGTGTCTGCGGTGCACCGTTCCACGCTGCACCGCGCACGGGGTGACACCCAAGGAGAAGGCGGACACAGGGACAAGGAGGACGTGTCACCCCGGATGCTGCGCAGTGGCGGGCGACAGGCCGGTGCTGCGCTGCCGGTCCGGGGCCGGGCGCCGGGGTCTCCGTACCCCGTCATTCCGGCGCAGGCCGGAATCCAGTGCGCCGGGCGAGGCCCCGCCGGACATTTCACCGCGGTCGCGAGATCCTCGTGCGGTCGCCCGCGACGGCGGGATGCGGCCGCCCTGGTACCACGGCACCGGCGGAGCGAGCGGCCGCCAAGGCAGGAATCCCCGCCCGCCGGTTGAGCGTCGTCCACGCGGTGCTATATGTCCATCGGGTCCGGGCGGCGCACCCGGGCCTTCCCGTCGACGCAGGCAGACGCATGGAGATGTCGGCACAACACTGGGTGTTCGGCTACGGCTCGCTGATGTGGCGGCCGGGCTTCGACTACGAGGAACGCCGCGAGGCGGTGCTGTACGGCGCCCACCGGCGGCTGTGCATCTATTCGCACTTCCATCGCGGCACGCCGGAGCGCCCCGGCCTGGTGCTCGGCCTCGACCGCGGCGGCTCGTGCCGCGGCATCGCCTACCGGGTCGCCGCCGCCGACTACACGGCGGTGCTCGACTACCTGCGCGGGCGCGAACAGGTCACCGGCGTCTACCGTGAGGTCACCCGCCGCGTGCGCCTGCTGGGTGAGCCGGACCGGTTCGTCCATGCGCTCTGCTACGTGCCCGACCCAAGCCACGCCCAGTATGCCGGCCGGCTCGACCCCGAGGAGCAGATCCGCATCGTCGCCCAAGGGATCGGCAACTCCGGCCCCAACCCGGACTACGTCGCCAGCGCCGTGTCGCACCTCGCCTCGCTCGGCATCTCCGATCCGGTGCTCGCCGCCGTCGATGCCGGCGTCCGCACGGTGCTGTCCGCCATCGGCTCCGGCGACGGCCGCGCGCCCGACTGCATCGCCCGCTCCGCCTGATCGCCGCGGCGGGGAGCCACCGCGCCACCCGCCAGGCGCTTTCCGCTGGCCATCCTCATGCGCGGACGCTCGTCATCGCGCCTGCGTTTGGCTAGGATGCGGCGCCGACCGGCACGATGATCGGCATGGGGACATTGGGCGATGCTGGCTGTCTGGGAGTTCTTCACGTTCCGGCGGATGCTGGGGCCGCTGGTCCTGCAGTTCCTGTTCTGGAGCGCCCTGTTCGTCGTGATCGCGTTCGGGCTGTGGCTGGTCCGCGCCGGCGAGGTCATGGGCTGGGCGGTGCTGGTGTTCGGCACGCTTGCGCTGCGGCTGGTGTTCGAGCTGTTCCTGCTGATGTTCCGGATCTACGACCGGCTCGGCGACATCCGGCGCGCGCTGGAGGCGGTGGACGAGGGCACCCGCAACCTCGCCGAGGCCGCCGAACGGGATGCGCTGGCCGGCGTCAGGCCGACCAACGCCGACCGCTAGGCCGTTCGGCGCGGTGCCGGCCGCACCGCGGCTTTGACGCCCCGGCCGTGTCGTGCTAGCGGTTCGGCGCCATCGCCGCCGCTGGCAATGGCGACCGGACGACCCTATCTGAGGATTGCCGGAGACCGGCCGGGCCCGCG
>CAZSNL010000061.1:0-16990 GCA_964608275.1 uncultured Hyphomicrobiales bacterium
CCTTCAAGCCGGAGCTGGCGTCGCTGAACATGGGGTCGATGAACTTCGGGCTGTTTCCCGCCCTCGGGCGTCCGCGCGAATGGCTGCACGGTTGGGAGCCGCAATACCTGGCGGCAACCAGGGACTTCGTCTTCAAGAACACGTTTGCCGATATCGAGACGATCCTGGAGGAACTCGGTGAGCGCCACCGAGCCCGGTTCGAGTTCGAATGCTACGATGTCGGCCACCTCTACACGTTGGCCCATTTCCTTGATCGCGGCCTGGTCCGGCCACCGTTGTTCATCCAGTTCGTCCTCGGCGTGCTCGGCGGAATTGGCGCCGAACCCGACAATGTCGTGTTCATGAAACGCACGGCGGACCGTCTGTTCGGCGATGGCTATGCGTTTTCGGTGCTGGGCGCGGGACGCCACCAGATGCCGCTCGCCAGCGTCAGCCTGGCGCTCGGCGGCAATGTGCGGGTCGGCCTCGAGGACAACCTCTACATCGCGAGGGGTGAGCTTGCCCGCTCGAACGCCCAGCAGGTCCGCAAGGTTCGCGAAATCGCCGACCGGCTGTCGCTGGAGATCGCAACGCCGGCCGAAGTCCGATCGATGCTTTCCCTCAAGGGCGGCGATGCCGTCGCATTCTGAATCCCCTGTTTCACGAGCGTGTCCATGAAGGTCATCTTCCACGAACTCCAGCGCCGCCATTATCCGCGGCATTTTCTGGTGAATGGTGCTCCGCAGCCCAACCCCGAGGTACCGGAGCGGGTCGACAGGCTCCTCGAGGCGGCCTGCCAGGCCGGGCACGAGCCTGAGACGCCCGGTGACTACGGGCTGGCACCGGTGGCCGCTGTGCACACGCCCGAGTACCTCCAGTTCCTCGAGCACATCCACGAGCGGTGGCAGCGGATAGTGGGCGCTTCCGAGGAAGTCATACCGAACATCCATCCTGACCGGCGCAACGCGAGCTATCCGGCATCCGCGGTCGGTCAGGCGGGATACCACATGGCGGATACGGCCTGCCCGATTTCCGGGGAAACCTGGAACGCGGTCCGGTGGAGCGCCAACAGCGCCGTCCATGCCGCGAGGCTGGTGATGGACGGCAGCGGCTGCGCGTATGCGCTATGCAGGCCGCCGGGCCACCATGCCTTCGCCGATGTGGCGGGCGGCTTCTGCTATCTCAACAACTCGGCGATCGCCGCCCAGCAGCTGCGACACCGGTACGACCGGGTCGCCATCCTCGATGTCGACCTGCATCACGGCAACGGCACGCAGGGCATCTTCTATGCCCGATCCGACGTGCTCACGGTTTCGATCCACGCCGACCCCGTTCGGTTCTATCCGTTCTTCTGGGGGTTCGCGGGAGAACGAGGCGAGGATGCAGGCCTGGGTTACAACCTCAACCTGCCGCTTCCGCGTGGTTCAGGAGATGACGCATTCCTGGACGCGCTCGACCGCGCCATCTCTCGCATCGAGAGCTACGCGCCAGGCGCGCTGGTGATCGCGTTGGGGCTTGATGCGTTCGAGGGCGACCCGTTCGGCGGCCTCGCCGTGACGACACCGGGTTTCGCAAGGATCGCCGAACGGATTGCCGACCTTGGACTTCCCACCGTTCTCGTCCAGGAGGGGGGCTACATGTGCGACGACCTCGGCCGCAACCTCGCCGCCTTCCTGGACGCGTTTGCCGGCGCCCACTCGGTGCCGCCGCGATAGAACGGGCACCCTGGCGACTGCCGCTTCCGGTCAGAAGCCGACGTTGTCGCCTCCCTTGAGCTGCAGGATTTCGCGCGCCTCCGACGGTGTCGCGACGTCGAGGGAAAGGCCTTCCAGCACCTGGCGAATGAGCCGCACCTGCTGCGCATTGGACTCGGCAAGCCGTCCAGGACCGGCCCACAGCGAGTCTTCGAGGCCGACCCTGACGTTGCCTCCCATCGATGCGGCCATCGTGGCGACGGGTATCTGGTTTCGCCCCGCCCCCAGCACCGACCACACGTAATCGTTTCCGAACAGCCGGTCGGCCGTGCGCCGCATGTGCATCACGTCCTCGGGATGCGGTCCGATGCCGCCGAGAATGCCGAACACCGTCTGCACGAACAGCGGCGGCTTGATCAGGCCGCGGTCGAGGAAATAGGCCAGGTTGTAGAGATGCGCGGTGTCGTAGCACTCGCATTCGAACCGCGTGCCGTTGTCCGCGCAGGACTTGAGGATGTACTCGATGTCCTTGTACGTGTTCTTGAAGACCAGGTCGCGGCTGTTCTCGAGGTGCGCCCGTTCCCACTCGTGCCTGAACGTGTCGAACCGGTCGAGCATCTGGAACAGGCCGAAGTTCATCGAGCCCATGTTGAGCGACGCCACCTCGGGCCGGCACTTCAGGGCCGGCTGCAGGCGTTCCTCGACCCGCATGTGCGGGCTGCCGCCGGTGGTCAGGTTGATCACGGCATCGCACGACTGCTTGATGCGCGGCAGGAACTGCATGAAGACGGCGGGATCCTGCGTCGGGCGGCCGTCGTCGGGGTCGCGCGCGTGCAGGTGCAGGATGGCAGCGCCGGCTTCCGCGGCGGCAATGCCGGCCTCGGCGATCTCGCTGGGCGTGACCGGCAGGTGCGGCGACATCGACGGCGTGTGGATTGCGCCGGTCACGGCGCAGGTGATGATGACCTTGCGTTTCGCTGCCATTCCGTCCTCGTCCTTTCCGATCGATCAGAACCCCATGTAGGCCCGTTTCACGTCCTCGTCGGCAAGCAGGTCCTCCCCCTTGCCTGTCTTGATCAGCCGCCCGCGTTCCAGGATGTAGGCGCGCCGGCACATTTCCAGCGCGTCGACCACGTTCTGCTCGACCAGCAGGATCGTCAGGCCCTGGGCCGCTGCCAGCGAGCGGATCAGCGAAAAGACCCGCTCCACCATGACGGGGGCAAGACCAAGCGATGGTTCGTCGAGCATCAGCAGCTTCGGTCGGCTCATCACGCCACGGGCGATCGCGCACATCTGGCGCTCACCGCCCGACAGCGACCCCGCAAGCTGTCCGCGCCGCTCGGCGAGGATGGGAAACAGGTCCAGCACCTCCTCGAGCGTCTGCTTCAGGCTGCGCCGCGCCGCCCGCGAATAGGCCCCGAGTTCCAGGTTTTCCATGACGGTAAGGAACGGAAACAGCCGTCCGCCTTCCGGCACCATGGCGATGCCCTGCGCCACGATCTCGTGGGCCGGAGTGCGGCCGATGTCCTGGTCACGGAACCGGATCGTGCCGGACCACGGCGTGATCAGGCCGGCGATCGTGCGCAGGAGCGTCGTCTTGCCCGCTCCGTTGGCACCGAGAACGGCCACGATCTCGCCTTCATCGACAGTCAGGTCGATATCCTCGAGGACCCTGACCTGGTCGTAGCCCGAGGCAATCCCCGAAAGCGCCAGCAAGCCGGTCATTGCCGACGTTTCCCGATATAGGCCTCGACGACCACCGGCGAGTCGAGGATCTCGTCCGCCGTGCCTTCGGCAATCACTGCGCCGCGATCGAGGACGATCACCCGCCTGGAAAAGGTGCGCACGACCTTCAGATTGTGTTCGATGATGAGGAACGTCAGGCCGCGTTCATTGAGCTGCTCGACCAGCGCGATCGCAAGACCGACCTCGCTGGCGTTCAGGCCGGCCATGACTTCATCGAGCAGGATGAGTTCCGGATCGGTTGCCAGCGCGCGGGCCACTTCGAGGCGCCGGCGCTCGCTCAAGGTCAGTTCACCCGCCCGTACCGCGGCGCGGTCGGCAAGCCCGACCTCCTCGAGAACCGCCAAGGCACGCTCCTCGGCGTCCTGCAGCTTCCGGTGCCGCAGGAAGGCGCCGACCATGACGTTCTCGAGCGCGGACAGGGCAATCAGCGGTTTGGCGATCTGGAACGTGCGTCCCATGCCGAGCCGCGTCCGTTGGTGCGGGCCGAGCGCGGTGATGTCACGGCCACGGAACAAAACCGTCCCCGCCGATGGCCTGAGCTGCCCGGTCAGCAGATTGAAGAGTGTGGTCTTGCCGGCGCCGTTGGGGCCGATGACGCTCAGGATCTCGCCCCGGGCAAGGTCGAACGACACCGTGTCGACCGCCAGCAGCCCGGCAAAGTTCCGGGACACCCCCGAGACCGAAAGGAACGGCTCGTTCATCTGTTTCGCCGCTCCCGCGAGAGACGGCTGTACAGGCGCCCGACGGCCCCCACGATCCCGCGTTTGAGGAACAGGGCCGCGAGAACCAGGATGATCGACAGCACGATGAGATGCGCACCCGGCCACAGGCCGCCGAGCGAACCCCTGAGGTAGTTCTCGACCGGGATGAAGAGGAATGCCCCAAGCACCGGCCCGGAGATGGTGCCAAGCCCGCCGATGAGAGCCACCAGGGCGAATTTCACGCCGATCTCGGGCAGTGTGAACAGCGAGGGCGGATCGACAAACCGCAGGAACATCGCAAACAGCCCGCCGCCGATCGCCGTCAGGCTTGCCGAGATCGCCATCCCCTGGATCTTGACTGCCGTGGTGTTGATGCCCGCCGCGCGTGCGGCGTCTTCATCCTCGCGGACGGCGAGGAGGTAATAGCCCAGCCGGTTACGCCGGATCACGACCGACAGCCCGACGACAAGGGCGGCGTATGCGAACATCAGGACCGCGTACTTCCACCGCTCGGCGAATATCATGTTGGTGAAGCCGGCCTTGAACGGGATCAGGATGCCGCGCGGCCCGCCGGTTACCCCCGAGAAGTAATTGGCGAACACCATGGCCACTTCGTTGAAGGCCATCGTGGCGATGGCGAAGAACGGGCCCTTGAGACGGAAGGTCGGCCACGAGATCAGCGAGGCCACGGCTGCGCTCACCAGCGCGGCCGGCAGGATCGTCAGCCACGGAGATATTCCGTGATCCGCGTAGAAGATGGCGGTGAAATAGGCGCCGATGGCGAAGAACACGCCGTGGCCGAGCGAGAACTGGCCGCCGAATCCGCCAATGATGTTCCACGATGCGGCGAGCCCGGCAAACAGGTACGTGTACGTCAGGATATTGAGCCAGTAATAGTCGCCGTAGGCGATGGCGAGGGGCGCGAGCGCGGCCGCCATGCCGCCGACATACTTGAGGAACGCCCGGGCGTTGCTGTCGAGCCGATAGTGCCCGGGCCCCGCGGCTGTGACGGCCGCGGCCCCGGCGCCGGGCGCGCCCTCGATGCGGCTGCTCTCAGCTCTGCTCACGGAACCCGACCTCCTCGGCACCCACCTTGCCCATCAGCCCTGACGGGCGAACGATGAGCACGGCGATGAAGATCAGAAACCAGATGGCCTGCTTGAGCACCGGATCGATGTAGAAACCCGCGAACGCCTCCACGATCCCGACGGCGAAACCGCCGATGAAGGCACCGGCCACGCTTCCCAGGCCGCCGAGAACGACGACCGCAAAGGCGGCGAAGATGAAGTTCGCCCCGATGCCGGGAGTCATGGTGTAGATCGGCGTCAGCATCGCGCCTGCCAGGCCGGCGAGAGCCGCACCGAGGCCGAAGGTAAGCAGATAGGTCCGTTCCACGTTGATGCCCATCAGGCGGGCCGCCTGGCGGTCCTGGATGACGGCGCGGATGGCCTTGCCCGGCATCGTCCGCCGCAGGAACACCGACAACGCCAGCGCGATGAGCGTGGCGGCAACGAGGACGTTGACCCGAACCAGGCTCGCCTTGACGTCGCCGAACTCCAGCACGGTTGCACTGTAGTCGGTGCGCACGCTGAGCGCCTCGCCCCTGGTGACGGCGAGAACGACGTTCTGGAAGAAGATGAGCAGGCCGAAGCTGGCGAAGATCTGCATCATCGGCTCGGCCTGCAGCGGCTGCATGACCAGCCTCTGGATCAGGACCCCGATCACGAACAGCGCCGGCGTGACGAGGAACATGCCGAGATATGGATCGAGGCCGAGGAACGCATGGGCAATATACGTCCCGTACAGGCCGAGCATGACCAGTTCGCCCTGTGCGAAGTTCACGATCCGGATCACGCCGAAGATCAGGTTCAGGCCGATGCTGACGAGACTGTAGACGCCTCCCAGCAGGATGCCGAACACCAGGACGTTCCAGAAGCTGTCCATTCAGGCGTTCCCGAAGTGCGATGTCGGGGTGGCGGACCGGCGGCCGCCGAAGCGGCCGCCATGACCGTGGCGCTGGCTAGGGCCGCGCCAGGCCGACCGGCTCCACCGACGCGGCTTCGGGCGGGAATACCGTCACCTGTTTGCCCGATTGCCACTGAATGACGGTCGGCATCGCCCGGGTGTTCTGCATGTTCTCGTCGAACTTGGCGCCGAACCCCGTCGCGTAGCTGTTGTCCGGCCGGTCCATCGCCGCGGCAGCCGCACGCACCGCTTCCATGTCGGTCGACCCTGCTGCCTCGACGGCCTCCATCAGCATCTTGAAGCCGACATACGCCGTCATCCCCTGCGGCGCAATCGGATCACGCTGGTACTTCGCCTTGTAGGCGGCCAGGTAATCGGCCGCGCCCGGCCCGTACTCCTCCTTGATGTCCGGGCGGGGATAGGACACCACGAGGATACCTTCCAGGTACTCCGCGCCGAGCGCGTCGAGTGTTTCGAAGGTATCGCCGGTGCCGACAAAGAGTATCGCGCGTGGCTTGAATTCCTGTTCGCGCGCCGTCTTGAGCAGCAGGTTGCCATCAGGCACGTACCCGGTCTGCAGCCACACGTCGGGATCGGCGCTCTTGGCGCGCAGGACCGAATCCGTGAGGTCGATGGCCTTGTAGGAATGGGCGCCCACGCCGAGCACCTTTGCCCCGGCGGCCTCGAGCCCTTCCTTCTGGATTTCGGCGATCGACGTCCCGTAGATCGATTCCTCGTGCTCGATCCAGACGGTCACGTCCTCGATCGACTTGCCGAGGGCGGGAGCGATGAGGTCACGGATCGTCGCCACCGACACCTCCGCAAAGCTGTTGGCATACGGCCCTGAGCGGATGAAGTTCGGCAGGCCGCGCTCGGTGAGTTCGGCGGCGAGGGCGTTCGTGTCCCAGTAGATGGTGTTGAACCGCATCGCCGCGTCACTGGCCGCATTGGAGACGGCGCTGACGTAGGTGCCGACGTAGAGCTCGACCCCCTCCTGCGTCGAAAGCTGTTCGACGGTGGCGATCGCCTGCTGCGGATTGCCCGCATCGCCGCGGATCAGTTCGATCTGCCGTCCGAGGACCCCGCCCGCGGCATTCAGTTCATCGGCCGCGAGCTGGTAGCCGCGGGCGAGTTCGTCACCATAGAGGGCGAGCGGGCCGGAATAGGGATTGATCGCTCCCACCTTCAGAACGTCCTGGGCCGTTGCCTGCCCTGATCCGGCAACGCCGGCCATCGCCGCGATCGCGGCCGCTAATGCTAGGGATTTCAGTCTTGCCATCTGGGGGTCCTCCGTCTTGGCTGCCGCTGGCAGCGGGTTATTGTTCCGGTTGCCTGAGCCGGAATCGGGCGAGCGCGACACCGTGATCCCGTTCGATGACGAGTTCGACCGGCCGGTCGATGGCCAGCCCGCCCGCCTCGTCGGGATTGACGATGTTGGTGATCAGCCGCGGCCCTTCTTCCAGTTCCACGATCGCCACGTTGTACGGCAACCGGTCGGCGAATGCCGGGTGATGGGCGATATGGTAGACGGTCCAGCTGACAAGCCGGCCTCGTCCCGTGGCCCTGGTCCATTGCCATTCGGCCTTCAGGCACCGCGGGCACTCTCCGCGAGCGGGCAACCAGGCATTGCCGCACGCCTCGCAGTGCTGATACCTGAGCTCACCCTCCTCGAGCCCTTGCCAGTACGACTCGCTGATCGGCGTCCTTTGTGGAACAGGGAATTCGGCCGTCATCGGCTCCTCACTGTCCAAGAATGAGCGTCGAGTGGGTATGCATGATCCCGCCCTGGTTGCTGACGATGCAGCGGGCGGCATCCTTCACCTGGAGATTGGCCGTCCCGCGCATCTGGCGGACACCTTCGAGCACGAGCTGCATCCCCGGCATTCCCGTCTCGGACAACAGGCCGCCGCTGGTGTTGATGGGAAGCTCGCCGCCGATCTCGAGGCGGCCGCCTTCGGCGAATGCTCCGCCCTCGCCCTTCCTGCAAAAGCCGTAGTCTTCCAGCGTGACCAGCACGGTGATGGTGAAGCAATCGTAGATCTGGGCGACGTCGATGTCCTGCGGGCCGCAACCGGCCATGGCGAACGCGGTCCTTGCCGAAGTCACGGCGGCGGTGGTGGTGAGGTCCGGTCGCCTGGCGACCTCCCACGAGGTCTGGCCCTGGCCGAAGCCGAGAATGGGCACCGGCGCGGGGACGCCGAGCTCCTTCGCGCGTCGGGCGCTCATGACGACAACGGCCGCCCCGCCGTCGGAGATGAGGCAGCAGTCGGCCCGGCGCAGCGGCTCGACGATCATCGGCGACTCGAAGTACTCGTCCAACGTCAGCGGCTTGCGCAGCTGCGCGTCCGGGTTCTCCGCGCCATGGCGGCGACAGGCGATGGCGACAGCGGCCATCTGTTCGGGGCGGGTGCCGAATTGCTGCATGTGACGCTGCGCCAGCATCGCATAACCCGCCGGAACCCCGAACCAGCCATAGGCCGCGTCGTCGCCCCACGCCTTCTCGTATGCCTGGCGGGTGCCGGTACGCGGGTTGTCGGCGCCGCAAACGATGGCGATCTCGCACTGCCCGTGCTCGATCGCCATGGCGGCGAACGAGATCATCGAAATGTTCGAGGCGCCGCCCTGGTCCCACACGCCGCCGACGCGCGGCTGCAGCCTGAGCGCCTCGGCCAGCGTCTGGCCATACATCATCGAGAAGCTCGACGTCGGGAACTTGACGAACAGGCCGTCGACGGCGTCCTTCTCGATCCCGGCATCCTCGAGCGCCTTGCGGCACGCCTCGACGTTGAGCGACAGCGTGTCCCGCCCCGGCAGCTTGCCGTAGGCGGTGTGGCCGATGCCGGCGATGACCGTCTTTCCCCGCATCAGATGATCCCGGTACGCTCGAGGTCTTCGATGGTGGCGCGATCGAGCCCCAGCCAATCGCCGAACACGCTGTCGTTGCGCTCGCCGAGCGACCCGCTCGGCTCGAGCGGCGCAAGGTCGCTGCCGTCGAACCGCAGCGGCGAATTGGGGACGACGACGCGGCCGTATTGCGGATGATCCATCCACTGCAGGCTGCCGCGGGCGTGCAGGTGGGGGTCGTGCGCCACCTCGTCGAGGTTACGGACCGGCGCGCAGGCGACCCGGTTGGCGATCAGGAGCTCGAACAGCTCCTGCTTGTCGTGGCGGGAGGTGAACTCGCTCACGATCTCGTCGATCTCGTCGATGTTCTCGACCCGCCTGGCAAGGCTGCAGAAGCGCGGATCGTCGGCAAGGTCCTCGCGGCCCATCACCCGGGCCAGGTTGCGCCAGTGGTTCTCGCCGACGCAGATGATGGCGATGTGGCCGTCCCTGGTCGGGTAGACGTTGTAGGGAGCCTCCGCCATGCCGCCGTGGCGGTTGCCGGTCCGCGGCGGCGCCTCGCCGCCCGAACCCCACCATAGGCCGAGGCTGGAGCTCAGCGAACAGTAGACCGACTCGAGCATCGATACCTCGACCCGCCGCCCGGTGCCGGTGCGCTCGCGCTCGTAGAGGGCGGTGACGACGGCGGAATAGAGGTGAACCCCGGCGAAGAAGTCGCACAGCGCCGGCCCCGCCTTGACCGGCGGGCGGTCGGGGAAGCCGGTGATGCTCATGACGCCCGACATCGCCTGCACGGTGAGGTCCATCGCCGGGTAGTCGCGATAGGGGCCGGTGCTGCCGTAGCCGCTGCCGGAGGCATAGACGAGGCGCGGGTTCTCCGCCATCAGCCGGTCCGGGCCGAGGCCAAGCCGGTCCATCGTGCCGGGAGCGAAATTCTCGACCAGGACGTCGCCGCGGCGCACCATCTCGACCAAAAGCTCCCGCCCGCGCTCGGTCTTCAGGTTGAGGGTCACGCATTCCTTGCTGGAATTCAGCATCGCAAACGGCAGCGCCGCGCCGCCGACCACCCCCCGCCGGCGCAGGTGCTCGCCCTCGCGCGGCTCGATCTTGATCACCCGGGCGCCGGCCATCGCCATCAGGAAGGTCGCGTAGGGGCCGTTGTAGATCTGCCCCAGATCGACCACCACGACGCCGGCGAGCGGCAGCGGACGGGCCTCGCTCATCGCTAGCGCCCCTTGAACCGGGGCGGCCGCTTCTCGGCGAACGCCGCCGGGCCCTCGGCGGCGTCCTCGGTGGCGGCCAGCAGCCGGTTGACGAGCTGCTCGACCCGCAGCCCCGTCGCGAGATCCATGTCGCGGCTCCTGACGGCGAGTTCCTTGGCCGCCTGGACGGCGAGCGGCGCGTTGGCGGCGATGCGGCGGGCATACTCGAACGCCGTCTCCATCAGCTCCGCCGCCGGCACCGTCCGGTTGACGAGGCCCCACCGCTCCGCCGTCGCCGCATCGAACCGCTCGCCGGTCAGCAGCCACTCCATGGCGATGGCGTAGGGGACCTGCGCCAGCGCGCGCTGGGTGCCGCCGTTGCCGGCGATCACGCCGCGCTGGACCTCGGAGAGACCGAACACCGCATGCTCGGCGGCGATGCGGATGTCGGTCGCGAACAGGAGCGTCATGCCGCCGCCGAGGCAGTAGCCGTTCACCGCCGCGATGACCGGCTTCCACACCTCGAGCCCACGGTTCAGCAGCTGGTCGCGCTGGGTCAGCCACATCTCCGACAGCGCCGGCGGCCGGGTCAGGAAGCTCTTGATGTCGGCGCCGGTGGTGAACGCCCTGTCGCCGGCGCCGGTGACGATGGCGCAGCGGATGGCGTCGTCGTCGCGGACCCGTTGCCATGCCTCGGACAGCGCGTGGTAGTGCTCGGCATCGAGCGCGTTCAGCCGCTCCGGGCGGTTCATGGTGATGACCGCGATGCCGTCGTCCAGCGTGAAGTCGATCGACACCGCTCACCCCCTCCGGCGCTGGCCGCCGAGAAGGTCGCGCGCCACCACGAGGCGATGCACCTCCGACGGCCCCTCGCCGATGCGCTTGATGCGCATCTCCCGATACCAGCGCTCCAGCGGCATTTCCTGCGCCACCCCCATCCCGCCGAGGATCTGGATGCAGCGATCGACAACCCGGCCGGCGGTCTCGGTGGCGAACAGCTTGCACACCGAGGCGTCGACCTTGATGTCGAGCCCGAGGTCGGCCCGCCACGCCGCCTGGTAGGTCAGGAGCCGCGCCGCGCGCAGTTCAACCTCGGAATCGGCGAGCATCCACTGCACCGCCTGCTTGTCGGCGAGCGGCGAGCCGAATGTCTGGCGCTCGCGGGCCCACTCGATCGCGATGTCGAGTGCCGCCTGCGCGACGCCGATGGTGCCCGCCGCATAGGGAACGCGCCCGTGCACCAGCCACTGCTCGGCGAGCCTGAACCCCTCGCCCTCCTCTCCGAGCCTGTTCTCGACCGGGACTTCGCAGTCCTCGAACGTCAGCTCGTAGGGATAGTAGGAGCGGATCACCGGCACCGGCCTGGCGGTGAGGCCGGGGGTGTCGGTCTCGACGATGAAGCAGGTGACGCCCCTGCGCCCCTTGTCCGGCCCGGTCCGCGCGAACACGATGCCCCACCGCGACTGCCCGAAGCCTGAAATGAACACCTTGGTGCCGTTGAGGATGTAGCGGTCGCCGCGGCGCTCGGCCCGGGTCGCGATCGCCCGCGCCGGATCCGACCCGCCCGACGGCTCGGTGATGGCGACGAACGTCTTCTCGCCGCGCTCGATCGTCGGCACCGCATATTTCTCGATCTGTTCCCTGGTGCCGCGGAAGATGACGTTGGGCGGATCGAAGCCCATGGCGCCGCAGGCCGGGATGTAGGCGCCCATCCGGCACTTGGCGGTCTCTTCGGCGACGACCGCCTGGCCCAGCAGGCTCAGGCCGGCGCCGCCATACTCGCTCGGGCTCTGGACATTCCACAGGCCGAGCGCCCGCGCCTTCGCCTGCAGGTCCGCCAGCACGTCGGGCGGCAGTTCGAAGGCGTCGTGGTCGACCCGGTCCTCCGCCGGCCGCACCTCGTTCTCCATGAATCGCCTGGTCGTGTCCTGGAGCATCCTCAGCTCCTCGGGCATTTCCCAGCTGCCGTTCTGCATTCCGTTCATCTCCCGGCCGTCACCTGCCTTGACCCTCGCGCGAGCAGTTCCGAGCGCCGGGCGCGGCTCGCCGCCTCGTCGAGCCGGTAGCGCCTGCGGTCGCCGAGCGTTTCAACTGCCGCTATCACCACGCCATAGTCCCGCTCCGCCGTCTCCGGGCTGATGTAGCCGAGGTTCAGGTCGCGCTCGACGTCGGCCAGGTCGCGTTCGAAGGGGGCGCCGAAGCCGCCGCCGCCCGGCGATGCGACGCGTACCGCTTCGCCGGCCTTCAGCGGCTGCTTCTCGATTTTGCTGCGCATCGGCGGGATCCACGACCTGCCGTCGGTCGTGAACTCGACGAAGTTCGGCGCCGCCGCGCCGCCGCCGTTGACGCCGAACGGCGGCCGGTCGACGCGGTCGCCGAGCACCGACACCAGGCACTCGGAGCGCGCGGAGAAGCTGTACTCGCTGCCGCAGCCGCCACGATGCCAGCCGGCGCCGCCGGAATCCTCGCGCAGCCGGAAGTAGTTGAAGCGGACCGGGTACCGGTGCTCCGACATTTCCAGCGACATGAAGTTGGCCATCGACTGCGGCGTGTTGCCATGGACCAGGCCGTCGGTCTGGTACGTCGCGCCGTAGCCGCCCGGATAGGGGAACACGCCGACGAAATACTTGCCGGTCCCGGGGTGCTTGCCGCCCACGGTGAGCACGCCGGTGGTGCCGAAGAAGGCGGCCGGGGTGCGCTCGGGAACCGCCTGCGACATGGCGCCGAACACGGTGTCGATCACCTGGCCGACCAGCTCCAGGTAGCCGCCGACCGGGGTCGGGTATTCGGCCGACAGGATCGTGTCGTCGGGGATCGTGAAGCGGACCGGCCGAAACGTGCCGCCGTTCACCGGCACATCCGGGAAGATGTGCTTGATCGCCACGTAGCACGCCGACAGGGTGGTGTTCCGCGACAGGTTCAGCGGGCCGCGACAGGTAGGCGCGGTGCCGGTGAAGTCGAAGTGCATCGCCTCGTCTTCCACCGTGATCCGCAGCGCCACCCGCAGGGGCACGTCGTCGATGCCGTCGTTGTCGAGGAAGTCCTCGAACGCGTAGATGCCGTTCGGAATCTCGCGGATGTAGGAGCGCATCTGCGTTTCCGACCGGGCGATCATCTCCTCGAGGCACGCGTCGAGGGTGTCGAGCCCGAACTTGTCGACGAGGGCATCGAGGCCGCGGCTGCCGACCTTGAACACGCTCGTCATGGCGGCGAGATCGCCGGCGATCTGGTCCGGCAGCCGCACGTTCGCCGTGAACATCTCGACCAGCGCGTCGTTGCGGCGGCCGCGGTCGTACAGCTTGAGCGGCGGGATGATCAGGCCCTCCTGGTGCACCTCCGTCGCCCGCGGCGCCCAGCCGCCGGGCACCGAGCCGCCGATATCCATCCAGTGCCCGGTGCTGGCGAGCAGTGCCGTCAGCCGTCCGTTGCTGAAGTACGGGGTCACGATCTGGATGTCCTGGAGATGCGTGCCGCCGAAGTAGGGATCGTTGAGGATCCAGACGTCGCCTTCGTTGAAGCCGCCGGTCTCCGCCGCACGCCTGACCACGTTGCCGACCGTGAACTGCATGTTGGCGAGGAACACGGGAAGGCCGTAGCGGCCCTGGGCGACCGTTTCACCGGTTTGCGGGTGAAAGATGCCGTGGGCGCAATCGTTGGTCTCGGAAATGATCGGCGAGATGGCGGCATGGATCAGATGCAGGTCCATCTCGTCGGCGATCTGCTCGAGGCTGCCGCGCACCACCGACAGGGTTACCGGGTCGACCATGGTCAAAGCTCCACGATCAGGTTTCCGGCCGCATCGACGGAGGCCGTCATGCCCGGCAGCACCACCGTCGTCGCATCCGCCTGTTCGACGATGGCGGGGCCGGTGAAGGTCATGCCCGGCGCCAGTTCGCCGCGCTCGTAGATGGCCGTATCGGTCCACTCCTCGAAGTAGACCTGCCGGCGGTCGCGCGGCGGCGGGGCGGGCCGTCGCGCGGCATCCGGCGCTTCGCTGCCGCTCGTCCGGCGGATCCCCGAGACGGTCGTGCGGAGGTTGACCGCGACCACCGGGATTCCGTCCATCCGGCTGCCGAATTCGCCCTCGTACACGGCGACGAACGCGGCCGCCATGCGATCGCCGTCCCAGCCCGCCTCGACCGGCACCCGGAGCGAATGGATCTGGCCCAGGTAGGCCATGTCCGCGAAGTGCTCGATCTTCACGCCTTCGATCATCGCGCTAGCGTGCTCGAGCTCGGCCATCCCGCGTTCCGACTGGGCGCGGAAGATCGACCCGATCTCGTCCCGGGCGATCTCGTCGAGCCGCTTCTCGAGCGTCTGCGAGTAGTCGTATCGGACGTCGGCGAGCGCGCAGCCCATGGCGCACAGGACGCCCGGGCTCGGCGGCACGATCATGGTGTTCACGCCGACGTCGCGGATCAGTTCGGCCGCATGCAGCGGTCCGGCGCCGCCGAATGCCACCAGCGCGAAGTCGCGCGGATCGAGGCCCTGCTCGATCGAGATGAGCCTGATGCGCCCGCCCATGCGCTGGTTGACGACCGCAAGGATCGCCTTGGCGGTTTCCTCGACGCCGAGCCCGAGCCGCGACCCGAGTTCCCCGATCGCCCGGCGCGCGCCGTCCCGGTCGAGGCTGCCGCGCCCGGCGCCGCCGATCGGCCCGCCGGCGTCGATGCGGGCGAGTACCAGGTTGGCATCGGTGACGGTCGGTTCCGTACCGCCGCGCCTGAACGCCACCGGCCCCGGATCGGCCCCGGCGCTGCGCGGCCCGACCTGGAGGATGCCGCCACGGTCGATGTGGGCGATGCTGCCGCCGCCGGCGCCGATGGTGTGGACGTCGATCATCGGCAGCCTGAGCGGGACGCGGAAATCGAGATTGGTGCTCTCCGCCACCTTCGGCTTGCCGTCGATGACCACCGCGACATCGAAGCTGGTGCCGCCCATGTCGGCGGTGATCACGTGGTTGTAGCCGGCGGCGCGGGCGATCCTCGCCGCTGCGATCACGCCTGCCGCCGGGCCGGAGCGCACGACGTAGGCGGCACGCTGGGCCAGCTGGCCGAGCGGGGTGACGCCGCCGTTCGACTGCATGATGAGGACGTCGCTCGCGAACCCCCAGTCGGTCAGCTTCGCCGCGAGATTCCGCGCATAGCGCGCGATCAGCGGCTGCAGGTAGCCCTGCACGACGGCGGTGCTGGTGCGCTCGAACTCGTAGTACTCGCGGATCACGCCGCTTGAGGTGATCACCTCCCAGTCCGGATTGACCTCGAGCAGGAGTTCGCGGGCGCGCTCCTCGTGGGCCGGATTGGCGTAGGAGTGGAGAAACGAGACGACGACGGACGCCACCCCCTGGCTGACGAGGTATCCGCCCACCTCGCGCACCTGGTCCTCGTCGAGCGGAACGAGGACGGCGCCGGTTTCGTCGAGGCGCTCGTCGACCTCCCACCTGAGATCCCGCGGAACCAGCGGGTTCTGGACGCCGCTGAGGCCGTACATCGACGGCCGGTCGCGCCGGCCGAGCTCCAGCACGTCGCGGAACCCGCGCGTTGTCACCAGCCCGCATGCCGCGCCGCGCCGTTCGATGACCGCGTTGGTCGCTATGGTCGTCCCGTGGACGATGGCATCGAGGTCGGCCGGCTTCAGTGCGGCTGCGGCGAGCGCATCCATCAGTCCGACCGACGGATCGTCCGGCGTGGACGGCACCTTGAGCACGCGCGGGGCGTCTTCCCCGTCCGCCGCATAGAACAGGTCGGTGAAGGTGCCCCCTACGTCGATCCCGACGACGCCAGTCAAGCCGTTTCCTCCCCTGCTCCGGTCATGCCCGGAGTCTCCCGTCAACCGCTGCCGTGGGCGTGCATCCTGCGCTCGCCCTGTGCGCCGTCGACTTCGGCCAGGCCAGCCTCGAGCGTGATGCGCGATGCCGCCTCGACGTGCCTCGCCATCGCCTTGCGCGCGGCTTCCGCATCGCCACGGACGATCGATTCGACCACCCGTTCATGGGCGGCGATCGTGGCCTCGCGGATGTCGGGCTTGTCGAACGGCTCGATGTCGGTGGCGTCGTGGATGGCGCGCGAAAGCGCCACCATGAAGGCCTGGAACAGCTCGTTGTGGCTCGCCTCGACGACGGCAAGATGCCAGTGCAGGTTCTCGTCGAGAAAGGCGCCCGCGTCGGCGGCCAGCGAACGCAGCCGGTCGTTGGAGGAGCGCAGGCGCTCGATGTCCTTGTCGGTCCGGTTTTCGGCCGCCAGCGCCGCCGCGGCCGGCTCGATGGCCTCGCGCGCCTGCAGCAGCGCGTGCATGTGCACCCGCGCTCCGCGGATGAACACCGCCAGCGAGCGGCTGACTTCATCGCCCGTCGGCCGGCGGACCACAGAGCCGCCGCCGCGTCCGCGGC
Organism: uncultured Hyphomicrobiales bacterium; assembly: GCA_964608275.1. Classification (GTDB taxonomy): domain Bacteria; phylum Pseudomonadota; class Alphaproteobacteria; order Rhizobiales; family CAZSNL01; genus CAZSNL01. The sequence continues at coordinate 16,520 of CAZSNL010000061.1, forward strand.
GCGTCTCGATCAACCCTTCGAGTTCGAGGATCCTGAGCGCCTCGCGCACGGATGCGCGGCTGAGGGAGGTCTCCTTCACCAGCTCGCGCTCGGCCGGCAGCTGGTGGCCCGGCTGGATCTGCCCCGACAGGATCATCTGTCGCAGGCGCTCGGCAAGCACGTCCGACGCCTTCGGAACGACAATCGGCTGGTTCTTCAACAAGCCGTCAGACGGCGTTGCGGGCTGCATCCGATGACCCTCCCCACGTCGAAGATTAAATGGTCCGACCGAAAAGACAAACAAAATATCAAACCAATTCGCAGGAATCACCCGGACGAGCCGGGTGAGGACGAGTGTGGCGAGTGTACGCGCGTGCTCCGGCGCGTACCGCCGCATTCCTTGCGTTGGCGGCCGCTCGCTCCGCCGACGCCGGGGAGCCCGGGCGGCCGCATCCCGCCATCGCGGGAAACCACGCGAGGATCTCGCGGCCG
>CAZSNL010000062.1:0-16722 GCA_964608275.1 uncultured Hyphomicrobiales bacterium
TTGCCCCACGCAAAACTATCCGCTACCACAATCGCACGCGGGTACAAAGCTCGGCAAAGGATCACAGGTGTCAGGACGGGAGACATGACGACCGTTACGACGGACAATGACCAGAACGGGTTTTATGCTCGGTTCAAGGAGCGGCGCCGGAAAAAAGTCAAGAAACTCGGCAAGCGTTTCGTACGCGGAATAGCCGATTTCCTCGGCAGCCAGTCGCTCGTGCCGGACGTTCCGGTGCTCGACAAGTCCCAGTTCCCGTTCATGAGGTCATTCGAGGAGCATTGGCGCGAGATCCGGGCGGAAGTGGAGGAAATCCTCAAGTTCCGCGACGCGGTGCCGCTGTTCCAGGAGATCTCACGCGACCAGGCAAACATCTCCAAGGGAGACAATTGGCGAACCTTCTTTCTGTACGGCTTCGGCGCCAAGGTTGAAAGGAACTGCAGCCGTGCACCGGTAACGACGAAACTGCTGGAGCAGGTTCCGAACCTGCAGACCGCCTGGTTCTCGATACTTGCGCCGGGCTATCACATTCCGCCGCACCGGGGTGTGTCCAAGGGAATACTGCGGTGCCACGTCGGTATTATAGTTCCTCGAATGGCCGAGAACTGCAGGCTCCGCGTCGAGGATCAGATCGTCGTCTGGCGTGAGGGGGAGTCCTTCGTCTTCGACGATACCTACGAGCACGAGGTCTGGAACAGCACCGACGAAGAACGCGTGGTGTTGATCTTCGATTTCGACCGGCCCATGCGGCTGTGGGGCCGCATCATCAATCGGACGCTCGTTGCCCTTCTCAAGCTCACTGCGTACTATCAGGAGCCGAAGAAGAAGATGCAGACGTTCGAAGAGCGTTTTGAAGCCGCGGCGCGTCGTGCCAATGAAACGCTCGAGAAGCTGAGCGACCCGACCTAGCGACACCCGGATTGCCGCGGTCAAGCGGGGCAATCGCAGAAAGCACGGCCATGACAGGCGTATTGAGTATCTTTTTCCGGGCCCCGGGCACCAACCCGTGGCTGGTCCTGTGTTGCCTGGTGCTTGCCGGTCTGGCCGAGGCGGTGGGGCTCACCACGATGTTGCCGACGATAACGGAACTCGTCGGCGGCGCCCGCGAAGGGTCCTCGGAAGTCAACCGGTTCGTTGGCCAGACACTGGCCACGTTCGGGGTCGAGCCGTCGCTTCCCAATCTCCTGATTCTGATCGTCGCGGCGCTGTGCGCCAAGGCCGTCCTGTCGTTCGCCGCGCTCTCCTACGTCGGCTACTCGGTGGCACAGGTATCGACCGGCATGCGCGCCCAACTGATCGGGCAGTTGCTGGCCGCGCGGTGGAGTTACTTCACCGACCAGCGGGTGGGACGGGTGGCAAACGTGATCAGCAACGACGCCACTAGGGCGGGACAGGCCTACCTGGTTGCGGCGCGGTTTGTCGCCTATGCGCTGCAGGGATTGGTCTATGCCGCGGTCGCCGTGGTCGTATCGTGGCAGCTTGCGCTCGCCGGGCTCGTGATCGGGATTGCCATTTCCGCCATCATGGCCGTGTTGCTGCGCATATCCAAGCGCGCCGGCTACCGGCAGACCGATCGCACCTCCGATCTCGTGACCTACGTGTCGGATGCCCTCAACAACATCAAGCCGCTCAAGACGATGGAGAGGCAGGCGGCGTTCACCGCGCTGTTCCGGCGCAAGATCAAGGGCCTGCGCAAGGCGTTGAGAAACCAGGTGATTGCCAAGCAGGGCAAGGTCTACGGCGAAGAGGTGATCATCTACGTCTGTCTGGGCGTTGCCGTCTACGTGGCAGCGGTGGTGTGGCAGGTACCGCTGCCGGAACTGATCATCATGGGTATCCTGCTCTACAACATGATCAGTATCGTCGGGCGCATCCAGACCTATCTCCAGGCTTCGTACGAACTCGAAAGCGCCTATTGGCGGACGCAGGAACTGATCGACCAGACTGCGGACGAGCGCGAGCTGAACCCGGGCACGCGGACACCGCAACTCAACGAGGGATGCGTGTTCGAAGCCGTGAGCTTCGCACATGAGGAACGCCCCGTGGTTCGCGATGTGAACCTCGAGATCCCGGCTGGCGAGATCACCGTACTGCAAGGTCCGTCCGGCGCCGGCAAGACGACGATCATCGATCTTCTGGTGGGATTGTACCGGCCGGATTCCGGCCGGATCCTCGTGGATGGCGTGCCGTTGTCGGAGCTGGATCTCACACAGTGGCGGCGCATGATCGGCTACGTTCCCCAGGAACTCAGCCTGTTCCACGACAGCGTTCTGGAGAACGTCACGCTCGGAGACGAGCATCTGACTGAGGCGGATGCGCGCGCAGCCTTGCGGGAAGCGGGGGCACTGGAATTCGTCGATTCATTGCCCGAAGGCATCCACACCACTGTCGGCGAACATGGCGCGCGGCTGTCCGGAGGACAACGTCAACGCATCGCGTTGGCCCGCGCCCTGGTCGTGCGGCCAAGGCTGCTCATCCTTGACGAGGTGACAAGCGCTCTCGATCCCGACACCGAACGCGAGATCTGCAGGAACATCGCCGGCCTCTCCAACCGGTATACGATCGTGGCCATCACGCATCGCCCGATCTGGGCACAGGTCGCCCATCGGCTGTACCGGGTGGAAGCCGGTACCGTGAAGCTCGAGGCGCCCGAGATCCGTGAGCGTCAGCCCGCCTGAACGGGCCATACGGGTACCCGCACCGCGACATGCCATGACGCCGTCACGTAGCCGGATCGAGGTAAGGCCGGTCAGGGGCAACCGTGAGCGTGATGCGTTCATCCGGCTGCCCTTTGCCCTTTACCGTGACGATCCGAACTGGGTACCGCCCTTGCTGATTGAACGTCGGCGGCACCTGTCGCGGCGCCACAATCCCTATTTCGAACATGCCGAGACGGAGATGTGGCTCGCCTGGCGCGACGGCAGGCCCGTGGGCCGGATCAGTGCACAGGACTGTCGCCTCTTCCGGGCCCGTCATGACGCATCCACCGGTCACTTCGGGATGCTCGAGGGCGAAAACGACCCCGCAATATTTGACGCGTTGTTCGAGGCTGCGGCCGACTGGCTGCGTTCCAGGGGGCTCGGTCGCGTGATCGGTCCGTTCAGCCTTTCGATCAACGAGGAATCGGGGCTCCTGGTAGCGGGTTTCGATTCACCGCCGTCGGTGATGATGGGGCACGCGAGGCCCTACTATGCCGAACAACTCGAGCGGATGGGATTCACGCCAGTCAAGGATCTGCTGGCGTACGATTACGACGCCCGTCCGGAACTGCCGCGTGCCATGCGTTCCATGGTCGAACGGGTCGGCAGGTCCGGCAATATCGTGATCCGGCCGCTCGACAAGGCGCGGCTCGACGAGGAGCTGCGGCTGGTCATGGACATCTTCAACGACGCCTGGTCCGACAACTGGGGGTTTGTCCCGATGACCCAGGCCGAGGTCACCGCGATGGGGCGAGACCTCAGGTTCCTGGTGGAGGGCGATTACATCCAGCTCGCGTACTTTCGCGATGAACCGGCCGCGATGGCGGTATCGCTGCCGAACCTCAATGCCGCGATCGCCGATCTTGGTGGCCGACTGCTGCCGTTCGGCTGGACCAAGCTTCTCTGGCGGGTGAAAATGCGGCCGCCGGTTTCGGCGCGGATTCCGTTGATGGGCGTCCGCCGCAAGCACCATGGCACCATCGTCGGATCTGCACTGGCCATTGCCGTGATCGATGCCATCCGCGCCTATCATACCCGGCGTGGCACCTGCCGCGCCGAACTGTCGTGGATACTTGAGGACAACGCTGGCATGCGCCGGATCATCGAGCAGATCGGCGGTCGCGCCTACAAGACCTACCGAATCTACGGCCGTGACATCTGAAGCCGTCAACGGAACGACCGGACACAGCTTCGACGTGCTGGTGCTTGCCGCCGGCCGCGGAGCCGACGACCCCATGGCGGGTGTCTTCGAGATTCCGCACAAATGCCTTGTTCCGGTTCTTGGCCAGCCGATGATTCTGCGGGTCCTGCGGGCATTGCGGGAAAGCCGCTCGACGGGTCGGGTGGTCGTTTCGACCGACCAGCCCGACGCGCTGAACGCAGCACCGGGCGTAGGGGAGTTTCTTGCCAGCAACGGCATCACCACCATCGAGAGCCGCGACCGTGCGGGATCGAGCGTCACCGACGCGCTCGCGGCCGGGGTGCTCAGGTACCCGGTGCTGGTCACGACTGCCGATCACGCGCTGCTCACGGCGCAAATCGTGGACGACTTCTGTCGACGCTCGCTGGAGGTGGGCGGCGACATCACCGCCGGTCTGGCCACCGAAACGCTGCTGTCGGCGGCGTATCCCGATACGCGACGCACCTATCTCGAGTTTGCCGGCGGTCGTTACACCGGCTGCAACCTTTTCGGATTCCTGACCCCGAATGCGGCGCGGGCGGCGGAGTTCTGGGCCAGGCTCGACCGCGAGCGAAAGCGGCCATGGCGGCTGGTGCGGGCGTTCGGGGCAATGCCGTTGCTGCTCTATGCGTTGCGGCGACTGACACTTCGGAAAGCGTTCGAGATCGGCTCGCGGCGGCTCGGATTGTCGGCCACGCCCATCTTGCTGCCCTTCGCGGAAGCCGCGATCGATGTCGACAAGCCCGCCGATCTCGCACTCGCGGAACGCATTCTCGCCAGTCGCGAAGCAAATGCGGGGTGAGGCTACGGCCAGCCCGCGACCATGTGGCGCGCCCGCTGCAGGTCGGTCGGAAAGTCGACTTCGCACCACTCGTGGCCGTTGACGGCGCATACGCGGACGTCGGTCTGCTTGGCAAGCGCACCCACGGCGGACGGAAACCACTGTCGCAGGGCGCCGGGATCCAGCATCGCCCGTTCCAGGGTCTCGCGATAGAGCCGCGGCCCGTCGCCGCGGAAGACGTACAGCCCGACCGCTTCGGCATCGACGGCCTCGACCGGCAGGGTCTTGCCGATTTCCGTCAGCCGGTCACCGTCGAGCATGACCTTCATGTCGTCGGCGTCATACTCGTCCTTGCGGTTGACCGCGACCGTCACCGCTGCCGAGGCCGCCGCGAGCAGGTCGCGCACCATTTCCGAACGAAAGAGATTGTCCCCGTTGACCTGGATGAAATCGCCATCCATTTCCGCCCGCGCCATCCAGCAACTCGCAAGATTGTCGGCGACGGCATAGAACGGGTTGTAGACCGTGCGGATCGTGATCCCGCCGATGCGATCGGAAATCTCCTGCAGGACGCGCTCCATGTCGGCGCAGCCGTAGCCGGTGATGACGACGAACTGACGGATAGCGCAAGCGGTGAACGCCTCGATCTGCCGTTCGATGAGCGTGCGGCCGCCGACGTCCAGCAGGGCCTTGGGAATGTCCTCCGTGAGCGGTAGCAGGCGTTTGCCCTGGCCCGCGCCGAGGATCAGCACCTTCACCTTGAAACGCCCTTTTCTGCTGGAACGCCAACTGATCGCTGGTAGGGTCGGAGCCTCCCGCGACGAGGTCTGAAATGGCACCCGAAGACGGGCAAGTCAACGATTGCGCACAATACCGGCAGCATGTTCACGCTCGCTCACCTGTCTGACCCGCACCTGGCGCCGCTGCCGCCGGTAAGCGCCCGCAATCTCACCGGCAAGCGGCTGCTGGGGTTCCTCAACTGGCGCCGGGAACGCCGAAACTTCCACCTGCGGGAGGTACTCGACCGGATCCTCGACGACATCCGGCGGGTTGCGCCCGATCACGTGGCGCTCACCGGTGACCTGATCAACCTGTCACTACCTGCGGAGTTCGTGAACGCGCGTTCGTGGCTCGAGTCGTTCGGCTCGCCGGACTGGCTGTCGGTCGTCCCGGGCAACCATGATGCCTACGTCCCCATGCCGTGGTCCGAGGGCCTTGGCCTGTGGCAGGAGTACATGTCGGGCGATGAACCGGCGGCCGGAAAGGCGGGTGCCATGGCCACCGGTCCGGGTTTTCCCTATGTGCGGCGGCGGGGCGACGTTGCGCTGGTCGGGCTTTCGAGCGCCGTTCCGTCGCCACCGTTCTTCGCAACCGGCGCCCTGGGAGCAACCCAGATCGACCAACTGGGGGACATACTGGAGAATTTGCGGAACGAGGGCTGCTATCGGGTGGTCATGATTCATCATCCGCCCTTGCCGGGGCAGATCTCGCCGCGCAAGGCGCTGCGGGATGCCGCTAGCTTGGCCACGGTGCTGCGGTCGTCGGGGGCGGAACTGGTCATTCATGGCCACAGCCATCTGGACACGCATTCCGTGCTCGAAACCGCCAACGGACGCACGCACGTGTTCGCCGTCCCGTCAGCATCCGCCGGGCTTGTCACAAATAAGCCGCTAGCCGGATACAATCTCTATCGCATCCGCCGCGACGGCAATCGATGGGCATGCGAGGTCGTCAAGCGTGGGCTCGATGCAGCGTCGCGCAGCATTGTCGAACGACTGCGCTTCGAACTGTAGTAGGTGGCGAGAGGTGTACGGCCGTGCACCTGCGCGATAAGTTGCGCCGTGTTCCCCGCAGCGGAGAATTTCATGGCTAACGAGACGATGCGCAAGTTCGGTTTCCCGGACTCCCTGGTCAGGGATTACGGGCACTGGTGCGTGCTGATACGCCCGGCGCAGGCAACCCTCGGTGCGCTCGTACTTGTCTGCAAGGACGAAGCGCGCGCGTTTTCCGAGATTCCGCAGCCTGCCTTCACCGAACTTGCCCAGGTTACCCGCGATGTCGAGACATCGCTCACCAGGTTCCGGCCATTCGACAAGATCAATTACCTGATGCTGATGATGGTCGATCCCGACGTTCATTTTCACGTTCTGCCGCGATATTCGACCTTGCAGCATTTCGATGGCGTCGAGTTCGTGGATTCGGGTTGGCCGGGGCCGCCCGACCTCGCCACGTCCGTAAAGCTCGACGGCCCAGCACTGTCCCGGCTGCGGGACGCCATCGGCGAATGCTGGTCCGGCTGAGGTCTGCGACGGGCTGCCGGTGATGGGTTCACTGCTCCCGATCGGTGCACGCTACGTGTTGCGGCAGATTGCGAAGCCGCTGCTGGCGGCAATGGCGATCGGGCTGGTGGTGCTGTTGTCCGAGCGGCTGGTGCGCCTGCTCGACCTGACGCTAGGCAAGCGCAACTCGTTCAGCATGGTGTTCGAGATGCTGGCGTATCTCGTCCCGCACTACCTCGGCCTTGCATTGCCGGCCGCCTTCTTCCTCGGCCTCCTGTTCGGCTTCAACCGGCTCAGCCGCCAGTGCGAGATCGAGGCCTTCATGGCATCCGGTATCGGCCTCTACCAGCTTACCCGGCCGGTGCTGGTCATGGCGGTGGCATTTGCCGCCCTCAGCGTGGTCATCGTCGGGTTCATCCAGCCGCACGGCCGTTATGCGTATCGGTCCCTCGTCCACGCCGTGAAGAACGTCGAGATCTTCTATCTGGCGGAGGCGGGCGTGTTCATGCAGGCCGGCAACCGCACGTTCATTCTCGACAAGGTGTCGCGGGAAGACAGTCGTTTCGAGCGTATCTTCCTGTTCCATGACAAGGGCCCGGAGGGCAGCGAGACGATCACCTCGACCAACGGCGCCCTGATCGAGGTCCCGGGCGAGCGTCGTCCGGTCCTGAGGCTCGAAGGGGGTCACAGGCTGGCGATCGAGGGCTGGCCCGATCCCGACGGCAAGGAGCCGCTGCCGCTCTACGTCGTCGGACAGTTCAGCGAGGTGGAGACGCCGCTCGGCCGTCTCTCCGATCAGCTGTTCCGTGCCCGCGGGCTCGATGAACGCGAGCTCACGTTGCCCGAGCTTGTCGCCCGCCGGGACACGCCGCCCGCCGGGGCGACGGTCCACGACATGAGAGCCGAGCTGCACAGGCGGATCATCTCCATCCTGACGGTCCTGATCCTGCCCATCCTGGCCATCCCGTTCTCTCTCGGGCGCAGGCGCGGTCACCGCGCCTACAGGTTCGGGATTGCACTGATCGTGCTCGTCGCGTTCCATGAAATCATCGAGCAGGGCGCCCTCGCCGTGAGGGTGAGGGGGGCATCACCGTACCTCACGATGTGGACGCCGTTCTTGGTGCTGGTCGGGTTTTCGGTCTGGCGGTATGTCAGGTGCTGCTTCAACGTGGCCAGCGATTCGCTGGAGCCGTTGATCGAGCGGCTGGGCGAAGCGGGATCGTGGGTGCTTGCGCATCTCACCTCGTGGAGACGGCAGGCGGGGGCATAGTGTCATGGTGACCCTGACATGGCTCCTGTCACGCATGCTGTTCATGCGCTTCGTGGCGATCCTGCTGGGGGTGAGCATCTTCTTCCTCACCCTGGACATCGCCACCTACGCCGAGGAAATCCTCGCCACCCGCGGCAACGACCTGTGGGCAATCGCCCACTATGGAGCGCTGCGTCTCCCGGCCACGCTGTCGAGCTTCTTCGGCATCAGCATCCTGCTGGCATCGCTCCTGATGCTGTCCGACGTTGCGTCGCACAGCGAACTGGTCGCGATCTGGTCGGCCGGCGTATCCCAGTTCCGGATCGTGGGCATGTTGCTGCCGCTCGCGGTGCTGCTCGGCATCGCCCACTTCCTGATCGACGATCGCGGCGTCCCGTGGGCGGCACCGACCCTGCACCAGTGGGGGATCGGCGACTACCGGGAGAAGAAGCTCGAACTCGGCGCCAGCGATCCGATCTGGATGCACTCGGGCAACGATATCCTCAGAGCGGTCAAAGCCAATGCCGAGGCGAGCGAACTGGAGGACGTGATCATCTTCCGGCGCAGCCCGGACGGCGTGCTGGCCGAGCAGATCATGGCCGAGGAAGCGAGGCTGGTCGACGGTCGATGGGAGCTCGAGGGCGTTGCCATCTACTATCGCGAAAATGCCCCGCCCAGCCGCGTCGAGCGGCTGATCTACAGCGGCCTGATGCGGCCGACGTCGGTTGGCTCGCGCTCGGGAGATCCGGAAGAGATGTCGATCGGGGAGTTGAGCCATTTCATCGCCAATGCCGGTTTCGGCATCCGCCCCGTCCACGTCTATGAAACGTGGGTCAACAAGCGTTTCACGCTGCTGCTTACCGGCGTTCTTATGATCCTGATATCCGTCCCGCTCGCCGCCCGGTTCCAGCGCGGCAGCGGCCTTGGCATCCTTTTCGCCGCAGGAGTCGGACTGGGATTCACGTTCTTCATCTTCGACGGCATCTCGCTCACCATGGGTGAACTGGGGTTGCTGCCGCCGTGGCTCGCCGCCTGGTTGCCGACGATGATGTTCACCTCCATTGCCGGCGTCATTGCATTCCACCATGACACACTCTAGGAACTCGGCAACCAGTCGGGATAACTGTTGCGACCGACCGCGGTCTGCGCGGGAGCGATCGCCCTTGCCTGGCGGTGCCCCGGCAATCTGTCGAAGTCGGAATCGAGGGGGCCAGTGAACGTTTTTGCCGCCTTCAGCAAGTCTGCACCGGGTCCAGCGAGCGCCGGCGAGGACGCGCCGCCGGTCTGTTTCCTCGGCGTGTCCAGCGTGAAGCTGTGGGGGATGACGCCTGCCGAACGCGTGCTCAAGGTGCTGCGGCGCCACGGCATCCATCGCATCATCTCCGAGGACGATCTTCCCGGCCTGCACGGCACGGTGATCCTGGTGCGCGCCGACGCCGTGATCGACGCGCCGCTGGCGTCGGTGCTGGCCGCCGACGTCGGCCTCGTGCTGATCGGCGACGACCTCGGCCACGAGCGGCCGGTAGCGGCGCACGTGGTGGCGGAGCATGCGGTCGCGGCGGCGCAGGTGCTCACCGAAGGCGGCCGGTTGCCGGTGTACCTCAGGATCAAGGCGCGGCGTCCGTCCGAACTCGGGCAGAACTTCCGCAAGAGCCTCCGCAAGCGCGAGGCTCCCTACGCCCTGGTCGTCTCGCGGGCGAACCTCCGCGAGGTCGAATGGCGCATGTTCATGGGCACCTACAAGGGCGCGACCGATTTCATCACCAAGTTCGTCTGGCCGGTTCCGGCCTATCACGTGACCCGGTGGCTCGCTCCGACCTCGGTCACCCCCAACCTGGTGACCGGGGTGAGTGCCGTGTTCGTGGTGCTGGCAACGGTGCTGTTCTGGTACGGGCTGTGGCTGCCGGGACTGATTGCCGCCTGGATGATGACGTTTCTCGACACCGTCGACGGCAAGCTGGCGCGGGTCACGCTTTCGTCCAGCCGGTGGGGCGACGTGTTCGATCACGGGATCGACCTCGTGCATCCGCCGTTCTGGTATGCCGCCTGGGCCGTCGGCCTCATGTCGCAGGGCGGCGGACTTGCCGATGAATGGATCTGGTGGTCGTTCGCCGCGATCATGGCCGGTTACGTCGTCCAGCGGCTGATGGAAGGAACGGCGATCAAGTTCCTGGGCCTGGAAATCCACATCTGGCGGCCGATCGACTACGCGTTCCGCCACATCACCGCGCGTCGCAATCCGAACCTCGTCCTGCTGACCGCGGGCGCCCTCGCCGGCCAGCCGGGGTGGGCATTCGTCGCGGTTGCCGTCTGGACAGTCGTGTGCCTGGTGCTGCATGCGATCCAGCTCGCACAGGCATTCGTCGCCCGGCACCGGCGGGGCTTGCTCGTATCATGGCTTGATGTCGCTCCGGACGGTTGATGTCGGTCGGCGTCGTCATCAATCCGCGGTCGGCCGGCAACGGCCGAAGGGGCGAGCGGCTGCGCCAGGCGCTGCGGCCGCACCGGCATGTGCTGGTCGAGATTCTCAATCCGTTCGAGCGTCTCGACGAGGCCCTCGGCCGGCTTGCTGCGGCGGACGTCGAACTGGTGGTCATCAGCGGCGGTGACGGGACGGTGCACGCCATCCAGACGTGGCTCGGCAACAGCGGCCGGTTCGCGGTCCTGCCTCGGCTGGCGATCCTCCCGCACGGCACCACCAACATGACGGCGGCCGACGTCGGACTGTCGATACGGGACCCTGAGAAGGTGGCCGACTTCCTGTCGCGGCCGGGTTTCCTGCGGCGGGCGACACGCCTGCGCTCGCGGCCGACGGTGCGGGTTGCGAACGCGATCGGGCGCGAGCCGCTCCTCGGGATGTTCCTCGGCACCGGCGCGATCTATCGCGCTGTCGTCAAGTGCCAGCGCGACGTCCATCGACTGGGGTTGAAAGGCGAACTCGCCTCCGCGGTGACCCTCGTCCAGGCGCTGGCGCGCGCACTCGTCGGCCCGCCGCCCGAACCGGGCGATCCCGACCGCATCGACTCCGGCGATCCGATGACGATCGTCGCCGACGGCGTGGTGCGCGCCAGCGGCATGCAGCTATTGTTTCTTGCCACCACGCTGGAGCGGCTCGTTCTTGGCACTCGGCCGTTCTGGAACCAGGGCGGCGGAAAGCTGCACGCGACCGCCATAGCCCACCCGCCGCGCAACATCCTGCGCAACCTGCCGTCGGTCATGTACGGTGGCCCGATGCGCCGTCTGCGCGAGCCGGACTTCGTCAGCTTCGGCGCCGATGCCATCGAGCTGGAGGCGGGGGTGCCGTTCGTCATGGACGGCGAACTGCTCGAGGCGCCGGCAGGGGAGCCGCTGCGCATTTCGACAGGCCCCGCCTTCGAGTATCTCTGCGGGTGACGACGTGCAGACGCTGGCTGACGACGGTCGCGACGCCCTGTGGGCAGTCATCACCGAGCGGCTGGACCGGCCGGTGCCGATCGAGGTCGCGGCGGTTGCCGAGACCGTGCGCCGGCGGTTCGGCGATGCGCTTGAAGGCGTGCTTGCCTACGGTTCATGCCTGCGCGATGCCGATCCCCACGACGGCCTGATCGACCTCTATGCGCTGGTGCGGGACTACCGGTCGGCGCAGCTGGGCGGGCTGTCCGGGCTCCTGAACCGCATCCTGCCGCCGAACGTCTACTACATCGAGGCCGAGCACGCCGGCCGCAGGCTGCGGGCCAAGGTGGCGGTGGTGAGCCTCGAGCAGTTCGAGCGCAAGGTGTCTGCCTTCACGTCCTATTTCTGGGCCCGCTTCGCCCAGCCCGCGCTCATTGTCGAGGCGCGCAACGTCGAGGCTCGGCGGCGGATCACCCGGGCGTTGGTCACCGCCACCGAAACCCTGCTTGCGCGCGCCCGGCTCCTGATCGAGGGGTCGCCGGATGCACTGCGGGTGTGGACGGCAGTCCTCGGGGCCTCCTATCGCACCGAACTGCGCAGCGAGGACGCCGAACGGGCGCGGCGCATCGTCGAACATGACCTCGGCTACTACGAGGCGGTGACGCGGGCGGTCTTCCGTTCGCTGCCGGTGCCGGCGGCGCACGAACGCCGGGCCGAACGGCGCGCCTGGCTCGTGCGGCGCATCGTCGGCAAGGCGCTCTCCACGGCACGGCTGGTGAAGGCGGCGTTCACGTTCGACGGCGGTGCCGAATATCTGGTATGGAAGATCGAGCGGCATTCCGGCGTCTCGATCGAACTGACGCCGTGGCAGAAGCGCCACCCGCTGCTGGCGGCGGTGACGATCGCGCCGCGGCTCTACTTCAGGGGCGGCTTCCGATAGGGTCAGCCGGCGGCGGCATGGGCGGCGGGTGCCGACTGCAGCTGGGTCGCAACCACCTGCTCGAATACCGTCAGGATGCGCTCGATGTCGTCCGCCGTGTGGGCGGCGGAAACGCTGCAGCGCAGCAGGCAGACACCGCCGGGCGTGCCTGGCGGCAGCGCGATGTTGACGTAGACGCCGCCCTGCAGCAGCGCGTTCCACATGGCGAACGCCGACGCCTCGTCGGGCACGCGGACGGCTATGACCGGGCTCACCTCGTCGCATCCGAGCGTCAGCCCCATCGCCTTGAAGCCATGATGAAGCTCCGCCGAATTCTCCTGAAGCTTCGCGCGCAGCTCGGGACGGGCGCGGATCTGGCGCACCGCCTCACAGGTCGTCGCAATCGTGGCCGGAGACGGTGAGGCCGTGAACATGTAGGCGCGGGTCGCCAGGCGGATCATTTCGAGAAGCGGGTCGTTGCCGGCGCCGAAGCCGCCGATCGCTCCCAGGCTCTTCGAGAACGTGCCAACAATGAAATCGACCTCGTCCTCCACACCGGCCTCTTCGGCAAGGCCGCGTCCGGTCTCGCCGAGGACGCCTACCGAATGGGCCTCGTCGACCAGCAGGGTGAAATCATGCTCGCGCTTGAGCGCCACGAACTCCTCCAGCGGCGGCCGGTCGCCGAGCATCGAATAGATGCCTTCGAGGATGACCAGTCGTCCGCCGCCCTCCGATTGTTCCGAGCGGGCGAGGCGCCTCGCGAGATTGTCCGGATCGTTGTGACGGAAGCGTACCAGCTTCGCGCCCGACAGGGTGCAGCCGTCGTAGATGCTGGCATGCGAGTCGGCGTCCAGGAACACCGTGTCCTTCGGTCCTGCAAGGCCGGCGATCATGCCAAGGTTCGCCTGGTAGCCGGTGCTGAAGACGATGACGTGCCTGCGGCCGAGCCAGTCGCCCAGTTCGCGTTCGAGGGTCTTGTGCAGCGCGTACGTGCCGTTGGCGATCCGCGACCCGGTGGTGCCCGTCCCGAACTTCGCCAGCGCTTCACGTCCCGCTTCGATGCAGTCGGGGTCGTAGGTCAGGCCCAGGTAATTGTTGGTGCCGGCCAACACCGTTTCGCGGCCATTGATGATTGCGCGCGTTGGCGACAGCACCTCGTCGATGCAGATGCCGAATGCCTCCGCACCGGTTTCCAGCATCTCGCTGTGGCGGCGCGCGAGGTCGCGGTACTTGTTCAACAGACTCATGTGTCAACTCCGCTGTATGCGCTCGGCGACGACCCGCACCAGATCGTCCATCGTCCGTGTTTCCGACAGGACATTGAGCGGGATGTCTATGTCGTACCTGTCTTCGACCTCCATCACGAAGTCCATCACCGAAACGGAGTCGATGTTGAGATCGGCCGAGATGTCGGTGTTCCGGTCGAGCGTGACGTTCTGCGTATTGAACGGCTCGAGCAATCTGCACAGCTCGGCGAAGATGGCGTCGTCATCAGTCGTCATTGAACCGCATCTCTCCGTTGTCCCGGCAGCCGGCGCGTCAGGGACGCCGGCCGGATGCCGTTGCCGGCGGTCCCTAGATCCAGGCGTGCTGACGGTACCATTGGACCGTCGCGGCGAAGCCGCTGGCGAAGCCGATGCGCGGCCGCCAGCGGGAGGCCTCGTCCAGCAGTCCGTTCCGGCACACCCAGTCCGGATGATAGAGTTCCCTGACCTTGCCGGCAGTCAGGATCGGCCGCTGAGTCGACCACCGCAGCGCGAGTTCGCAGGCACGGCCTGCCGTCTGCATCATCGACATCGGCAGATAGCAGCAGCGTACGCGGTGGCCAAGCACTTTGGATGCCTCGCCGGCAAGCACGTCCCAACCGTAACCATCCGCGCGACCGTCGTGCACTTCATGGATGGTTCCTGCCGGTTCATCCCGCAATCCGATCTCGACCAGCGCATCGACGAGGTCATCGACATGGATCAGGGAGAACCGGTTCTCCCGCCGCCCGGGGATCAGCGCGATGCGCCGGGTGAGCTGGCGGATGAGCGGCAGGGTACCACGGTCGCCCGGTCCGTAGACCGCCGGAGGCCTTACGATTACCCATGACAGCGTCTCTCCGATGTCCTCGACGGCCGCTTCTCCGGCCAGCTTGCTGGCGCCGTAATCCGATACGGTCGGCTCGCGTGCGGCAAGCGAGGAGAGATGGACGAATCGCCGCACGCCGTGCCTTTTCGCGGCTGCCACCAGAAACGTGGTCCCGGCGGCATTGACACGATCGTACTCGTCTTGCGTCCCGCTTATGAGGCCGGCGAGATGGATGACCCGGTCGACGCCGCGGCACAACGGCTCCAGCGTCTCCGGGCGTTCCAGTGCGCCCTTGACGGGGGCAACACCGTCTACCCTGAGCCGACCCGGATCGCGGACGAGAGCACGGACGTCATGACCGTCCGCCACAAGCCGGCGTACCAGCCGCGTGCCGATGAAGCCTGTGGCGCCGGTCACGGCGACTGTTTGCCCAGCCATTGCCGTTCACGCACCGAATGCATTGCGCCGACGCTCGTGGTCAGCCGCCCATGGCATGACCGGCCAGCGTCGGGATCAGGTCACTTTGCGCTCTGCACGGCACCCATGGGAGCCATGCCGATGCCACCGGTGACGTAGCGTTTCGAGATTTCACCGATCTCGCCGGACAGATACCGCAACTTCGCTGCGGCGCGCGACAACTTTCCGGACGACGTGAACGGCAGGCTCCTCGGCGGTACCAGTACGACGTCGCACTCGATGCCCGCGTGCTGGTGGACTGCTGCGGCCACCCTGCGCCGGAGCATCTCCCGATCGGCTTCTTCGGTGAGCCGGCACTGGACCAGGACCACCACCTCGTCATCATCGTGGGCGCCTTCAACGGCGAACGCCGCCACGTCGCCGCTGCGGAGCGGCTCGATCCGTTCCACGGCCCATTCGATATCCTGCGGCCAGATGTTGCGGCCGTTGTGCAGGATCAGATCCTTGCTGCGTCCCGTGATCACGAGCTGCCCGTCCAGCATGTAGCCGAGGTCACCGGTTGCAAGCCAGCCGTCGTCATCGAGAACGGCCTCCGTTGCATCGGCGTTGTTGAAATAGCCCGTCATCAGGTTGGGGCCGCGGATCACGATGTGGCCGATCTCGCGCTCGGCCAGCGCGCGCCCCTGATCGTCGCGGATCTGGATTTCGTGACCGGGCAGGGCGGGGCCGCAAAGCACGAAGGAACGGGTGCGCTCCGGCGCCTTACGGCCGTTCTTGCCCGCCGGCACCGCGCGACCGGACAGCTTGAAGAACGTCCGGTCGACATTGTCGACGCGGAAGCCTTCGTTCAGCGGTGCGAAGGTGACCGCCAGAGTGGCCTCGGCCATGCCGTAGCTCGGAACGAAGGCGCGGCGGTCGAAACCGGCCGGCGCGAGCTTTTCGGCAAACCGCTCCAGCACGTCGGCCCGCACCATGTCCCCGCCGATGCCGGCGATGCGCCAGTGCGAAAGGTCGTACTCCGAAGCCGAACCGTTTACCCGCCGCGCCACCAGGTCGTAACCGAAGGTGGGACTGTAGGCGACGGTGCAGCGATTGTCGGATATGAGCCTGAGCCACA
This sequence comes from uncultured Hyphomicrobiales bacterium, assembly GCA_964608275.1. GTDB lineage: Bacteria > Pseudomonadota > Alphaproteobacteria > Rhizobiales > CAZSNL01 > CAZSNL01. The sequence continues at coordinate 16,087 of CAZSNL010000062.1, forward strand.
GCATCGGCCGGCGCGCAAACGCCGTCGTGGCAAGATAGTCGACACTGAGCTGGCCCATCAGCGGGGCAAGGCAGAAGCCCACGAGGCCCATGTCGTGGTAGAGCGGCAGCCACGATGCGGCGCGATCGTCCGGCCCCACCCGCAGGCCATGCTGGAGGATGCTCCGCACGTTGTGCGTGATCGCACGCTGGCTGATGAGAACGCCCTTGGGCTTGCTGGTCGAGCCCGATGAATACTGGATGTAGGCCGCTTCGTCGGCGCCGAAGGGGACGAGATCGACCCCGCCTTCCGGCAACTGCGAAAGCTCCTCGTGCGACAGGACGATGCCGACGCCGGCAAGCGCGGCCGCATCGCGTACCTGGTCGAGCAGCGAATCGGGAGCGACCACCACCGAGGCGCCGGCGCTCGTCATCATCCCCGCAATCCGCTCCACGTATGCGTCGCGTCCGCCCATGTTCATCGCATAGGGCATCGGGCACGGGATGAGCCCCGCATACTGGCATCCGAAGAAGACGAACAGGAACTCCGGCCCCGTTTCGGCCACCACGGCAACCCGATCTCCGCGCTGCAGGCCGAGCCGCGTCAGCCGGCGACCCGTGGCCAGGGCCTGGTCCTTCAGTTCGGAAAAGGGCAGGA